>CALVSH010000046.1 GCA_944358945.1 uncultured Bacilli bacterium | reverse complement strand
CTTACGATGATTTATTAAAACAAATGAAAAGTTATTTAAACCGTTCTAATAACATTCCAATGCAAGTATTAGGTTGGATTTCTCCTATTGAAAAAAGAAATATTTTAAAAGAAGCTTGTGCTAATGCACAGCTACATAATTAATATTTTGTACGACTTTTTGGTCTCACATCATTGACAACTACACATTTTAGATAAATATAATTATAGCGATACTGGCAATAAATATGCTAATTTGGATTAATTCTTGCCCTTCTTTTGATATCTTTTTCCATGGAATATAACATAGTAAAAAGATTAAAATATATGGCATAATATATGAAAATAGATACATAATATACATCATTATTCTTTGAAAAATATTAGCTAGTGGAAATAATAATGAATTAATTACAACACTGTATTCAATGTGAGATGTTAAACCTATCGATATAGATAATATTATAATTAATGCTAGTAGATGTTTTTCTTTTAACTTTATTTTTTTCAGACTATAAAGAGTTATGATTATTGTAATTATAAATATGATGATTCTAGCGATAATGTTTAGAATGTCTAGTTGAAAAATGGTTGTTAAAAGATGGGATATGGCAATTAATATAAGAGATATGGGAGTTACCTTTAGTCTTGTTGTGTTTGATTTTATTAAAAAGATTGTGGCGGATAATAGGATAATCAACCATAGAACTGGTAGTGTTAAACTAGATAGTAATCCTAATGTTGGTATTGCTAGTTGTAAAGAAAGAGTTTTGAAATTTATCTTTTTTATAATAGGCAGAGTTATTGTTGTATCCTTATCTAGAATTTGTTCTTGTTTAATAAACTCTTCTTCATCAATTTCTTCTAACTCTTCAAATGTTCCATCTTTTATTTCTTGTACAATATCATGATGATGGTTTTCACTATAATAAGATATTGTTCTTCTTAATTGTTGTTTTGTTGACTCTGAAAATCCAGGGATTATTGTTTGACCGATGATTGTTACTGGTACTCCTGTTAAGGTTTTGTTGGTTGCCTGGGCTATTTTGTTTAAAAATTCTTTGTTTTCTTTATTATTCCAAACTTCATACTTGGTGATTTTTAAGGTGTCAAATTCTTTTTCTAACTCTTTTAAATATTGTTGTTCTTCTTCACAATGTGGGCAACCATCTCCCCAGAATAAGTATAGATTTACTTGTTCTTTTGCTGAGATATTTGGTGTAAAGATGATAAATAATAGTAAAATAAATAGTAGATATTTAATCTTTTTTAACATATAGACTACTCAACTCATTTCTGATATTTATTACTTCTTTTATTAGGGTATCTATTTCTTCCTTGGTGGTTAGATAAGAGATGCTTATTCTTAGAGAGTGACTGGCCTTTGTTTTATCCTGGGTTACGGCTAGTACAGCATCTGAAGTATCGTTGGTAGAACATGCCGTCTTGGTTGAAATATAGATATCTTTTGCTTCTAAGGCATGAAGAAATGTCTCTGGTTTAATTTGTTCTATACTGATATTTAAAATATTGGGAATTGCATCTTTTGGACTATTAATGGTAATGTTTTCTTTTTGTAGTTCTTCTCTTAAATAGTCATTATATTTTTTTACTTTTGCCTGTTTTTCTTCTAAGTTTTCACTAGCTAGACGTAGAGCTTTTGCCATGGATACAATTAGAGGAGTTGCTGGTGTTCCACTTCTATCATTAGTAGTTGATTTTCCTCCGTGAATAAGAGGAGTTATCTTTATGTTTTCTTTTTTTATTAGGGCACCTGATCCTTTCATACCATAGAATTTCTGAGCTGAAAAACTAGCAAGATCAACATTTGTTAAATCTATTTTTTGTTTACCGATACTTTGTGTTATATCGCTGTGAAAATAAGCTTTAGGATACTCTTTTACTATTTTAGCAATTTCTTCGATTGGTTGAATGATTCCTAGTTCGCTGCTGATACTGGCTATTGTTACTAGAATAACATCATCTGACATCTTACTTTTTAAATCTTCTAGGTCTACTTTACCTGTTTCAGTTAGATTTACATATTCTACTGTAAACCCTTGTTGCTCTAGGTAGTGAAGTGGCTCTAAAATAGATGAATGTTCTAACTTGGTAGTAATAATTGTTTTTCCTCTATTTTGGTAAGTTAAACATATCCCTTTAATAGCAGTATTATTGGCTTCACTTGCTCCACTGGTATAGATTACTTCATTAGCTTTTACTCCTAGAATATTCGCTATTTGTCTTGTTGCGGCATCAATTAAGGATTTTGCCTCTACTCCTAACTTATGTAGGGAATTGGGATTTCCTATCATTTGTTTTGTTGTTTTGATATAGGTGTTTAATACTTCTTCATTTACTGGTGTTGTTGCGCTATAATCTAAATAAATCATACTTCTTCCTCTTTCCTTTTATAAAGAAAAAAATGCTATCAGGCATTTTCCTCACTATCTCCACTAATGTTATATAATTCATAATTTAATTTTGCCATAGCTAGTTCTATGGTCATTAATTTTTCACTTTTATCTAATTTTTCATTATCTAAAAGGCTTGTTACTATTTCATCAGCACCATTTAATATGGCATCTTTATTTTCTAAGACATTAATTCTATCTAACATATAATTCATACTCGTAACCTCCTTTTTCTTTTGTCCTAAGATATTATATCATAACTTTATTTGCGTGTGTTACTTATTTGTGTTTTGGTAGTAATCTCTTTCGGCAATACTCATACTTACTTGGTCTAATTCTTCTTGTTCTAATGTGTCTAATTGTGGTAGTATTTGTTCTATTTTTTGAATGATTTCTTTTTCTGTTTTACAGTCTTCGTAAGTAATATGATATTTATCTAATATTTCTATTTCATATGTCGTTAAATATAAATTATACTTTGTTTTTTGGAGTTTATTCTTTTCAAAGTCTATAGAGTTTAATAATTCTTCTATGTTATATTCCATATTAGTTACAAGTATATCCGTTATTTTTCATATGAGTCATAAACTCACCTTCGGTATAATTATCATTGATAGATAGAGTAACGACATCTTGTGCTTTTGTATTAGAATTTATTTTAATTTGTAAGTCATCAATATTTTCAAATTCGATGTTATTTAGTATTACAGTCTCATCTTGATCTACTACGATATTGGCAATAATTCTGTCTGATTCTTGTTTCATAGTTACTGTATCACTTGGTAGGTATTCATAAGAATTTTCAATAATGTAGTGCATTGAGTTTAGATAATTATCCTCTTGCTTTAGATATTGTTCTGGAAATATAAGTGTCTTAGTTAAATCCATTTTTTGAATTTTATTTCCGTCTAGGGTTACTTGAATATTTTCATTTATTTCTATTCCCAAATCGTTTGTTGTTTCCTTGGTGCAAACTACGTATGGTTGTTTAATATTGGCGAATAGATAAATAATAATTATAATTAATAAAATAGTTAGTATAATTGGAAACGCTCTTCCTCTTCTTAAGGTCATAAAATCACCTCTTTACAAGCATATCTTAACCTATATCTATGTTTTCGTCAAGATAGATATTCGGAAAAAGAAAAAGCTCCTGAGAGAGCTTTGATTAGTTAATTTCAATTACTTTTTTCGTATCTACTTCTTCTTTTTTAGGAACTTCAATTTTTAACATTCCATCTTCAAAAGAAGCATGAATATTATCTTCGTCTAAGTCGCCTAAGTAAAAACTTCTTTCATATTTACCATAGACTCTTTCACGACGAATGTAGTTTTTCTTCTCATCTTGTTCATTTTCTTCGCTGTGTTTTTCTGCTTTAATTGTTAAATATCCGTCTTTTGTTTCCACTGAGATTTCATTTTTCTTGAATCCTGGGATATCCATTTCTATATGATAATTGCCTTCTTTTTCATAGATATCACATTTCATGTATTGTTCCTTTCTTGATGAGATAAAATCATCAAAAATATCATCTAAATAAAATTTTCTTGGCATTAAATCCATAATTTATCATCTTCCTTTCGTTTACAATTATGTTATATCACTTATTTTAGCACTTGTCAAGTGTGAGTGCTAAAAATTTTAAAGTTTTTTAAATTTAGATATTATTAACTTATATAATAACCATAATGTACAAACAATAGCTCCTAATAAATATAGATAGAATATAAATGGAAGATTATTATCTACTTTTACGACCATTTGACTAGTTCCGATGATAAAGGCAACATCTAAGGCACTGATGATAACTAAGTGAACGATTCGTTCAATTCTATCTATTTGATGTTTAGAATCTGTTAGTTCAATGTTAAATCGTAGCTCTCCACTATTGATACCTTTTAGAGTTGTTAGGGCTTCGTTAGGAATTAGAAATAAATCTGCTCCACTTTTTAAACTAGATAAAGCAAACTGTTCTAGTCTTTTTTCATTAAAGATAGATGACTTATGATTAATCTTAGTTGTTAGAACTTGGATTAAATTAATATTAGGACTTATTTTTTCTAGTGTTGCTTCCATTACTACTATACCTCTTACTAACATGGTAATTTCCTTTGGTAATGTAATTTGATTTCTTCTTAGTAAAATGAATATTTCTGTTGTGAATTCTTTAATGTCAATATTGGCTATTGATGTGGATTTGTTTTTATCTAAGACTTTTTTTATGTCACTTTTTAATTGCATATAGTCTGGCCTATTATTGGATGTATCTAATAGAGCTAAGAGATGTGCTACTTCGTCATTATTGTTTTTTACGATAGCTAATGCACAGTCTTCTAGTATTTTTCTATTTCTTTTAGATAGTCTTCCCATCATACCAAAATCTAAATAAGCAATTTTTCCATCTACTATTTTGATGTTATCGGTATGAGGATCAGCGTGATAAAAACCATCATCTAAAGCTTGTTTTAGATAGTTATTTGCTAACTTTAGGGCAATTTCATCAAGGTCATATCCTTCTTCTATTAAGGAAGTGGTATCTGATATTTTATATCCTGGGATATATTCCATAACTAGAATATTGGAAGTTGATAGTTTTTCGTATACTTTTAAAGGTTTCATGTATACTAATTCTTTATTATTTTTGTGAAATTCTTCAATGTGGCTTTTTTCTGTATAAAAATTCATCTCTTCTTTAGCCCGGTCATACATTTCATCTATTACTTGTGTTAAGTCGATGATGTCACCAAATATTTTGTTAAGGTGTAAGATATCGATTACTTTTTTTAATAACTTTGCATCTTGTTCCATTAGTTTATCAATATTTTCTCTTCGTACTTTGATGGCTACCGTTTCACCTGTTTTTAGCTTTGCCTCATGTACCTGGGCAATGGATGCTGATCCTACTGGCGTTTTGTTGATGTATTCAAATATCTCATCTGGCGAACAGTCATATTCCCTGGTTAATATTTGTTCTATCTGTTCATAAGCAACTGGTTTGGCAGCATGTTTTAGTTTACGAAATTCTTCACAATATTCTTTAGGAATCAAATCATCTCTTCCTGATAAGATTTGTCCCATTTTTACAAAAGTAGGTCCTAACTCTTCTAAAGCTAAACGAACATTTTCAGGAGTTATTTCTTTTGTCAGCTTATATTTCTTGATAACTGCAATAATTTCACTTAAACGGCTCGTACTATTTTTCATCTTTTTTCTTTGTTTCTTCCTTTAATAATTTTAATAGTTCTTCTTTTTCTTCTTTTGATAGATTTTGTACTTGGTCTTTTAGAGGTTTGTTGTCTTCTTTTACTACTACAGTTACATTTTCTTTTAGCGTTTCTTTGATGTTGTGTTTTAATTCTTCATTTGCAACTTTTCCAGCTTCTAACATCTCTTCCCCTTTTTTTAATAGTTCTTGCTTTAATTCTTGTGCTTTATCATTTGTCATAGACATGGCACCAAGTCCCATTAATAGGATATTTCTTAATTCTTCTTTCATTTTATTACCTTCTCTCCTGGGATATTTTCCCTATCTCTATTATAACAAAAAAAATAGACCTAAGTCTATTTCCAGCGCCAGTTTTTAATATATGGCATATCTTCTCCATGTTGTTTGATATAGGTTTTGTGTTGTTTTAACATATCTAGACACCAGTTGATTAGCACTTGTCTTGTTTTTTGATATTTTGGAATATGTAGTAAGGCATCTATTACTAGATGGAATCTATCTATTTCATTTTGAACTCTGATATCAAATGTAGTGGTAATAGTACCTTCTTCTTGATAACCATGGATAGACATGTTGTGGTTTTGTCTTTGATAGGTTAATTGTTCAATTAGAGATGGGTAGCCGTGAAAGTTAAAGATAATTGGCGTTTGTTTTGTGAATAATTTATTGTATTCTTCTTCTGATAAGCCATGTGGATGTTTTATTTTAGGTGCCAGTTTCATTAGGTCTACTACGTTGATTACTCTTATTTTGATATCTTTTACACAACTTCTTAGAATGTCTACAGCAGCTAGTGTCTCTAGAGTTGGTGTTTCTCCACAACAAGCCATGATAATATCGGGATTTCCTCCATCATTGCTGGCAAAGTCCCAAATGCCGATTCCCTTGGCACAGTGTGTTGCTGCTTGTTGTTTATTTAACCATTGTGGTCTTGGATGTTTACTAGCTACAATGGCATTGACTTCATTTTTTGTTTTGATACAGTGGTCAAATGTTGCAAGTAGGCAGTTGGTGTCTGGTGGTAAGTAGATTCTTACGATATCTTTCTTCTTAGTAGCTAAGTGATTTAAGAACCCTGGATCTTGATGGGTATAACCATTATGATCTTGTTGGAAAGTATGTGATGTCAATAAGATATTTAAAGAAGCGATTGGTGCTCTCCATAAAATTTCTTTTGTTACTTTTAGCCATTTAGCATGCTGGGTTACCATAGAGTCAACAATTCTAATGAATGCTTCATAACTATGAATAAGACCATGTCTTCCTGTTAACAAATACCCTTCTAACATACCTTCACAAACATGTTCTGATAGATAAGAATCCATTACTCTACCGCTTGGTGATAAATATTCATCGCTTTTATAAATTTTAGAGTTCCAAGTTCTATTTTCTTTTTCAAAAATGTGATTTAGTCGATTGGATAAAGCTTCATCAGGACCAAATATTCGGAAATTTTTGTGGTCTTTATTTAAAACAAAAAGGTCTCTTATGTAGTTTCCTAGTTCAATCATGTCTTGTTTTTCAACGCTTCCTGGTATTGGAACTTCCACAGCATAATCTTCCCAGGCAGGAGTTATGATTTCTTTTAATAATAACCCTCCATTAGCGTAGTCACTTTTTCCCATACATTTTGATACTTTTGGTGCAAGTTCTTTAATTTCTTTTTTTACTTTTCCTTTGTCGTCAAATAATTCTTCTGGGTGATAGCTTTTTAACCATGCTTCTAGTAATGGAACATTCATAGGATTATCTCTTGTAATCGTAATGGGAATTTGGTGAGCACGAAAACTCCCTTCAATTTGTTTTTCTTCTATCTCTTTTGGACCTGTCCATCCTTTCGGAGTGGTAACTACTAGCATTGGCCATTCATGATCAGTGGTAGCTCTACCTTTTACTTTTTCAATGTCTTTGATTATTTTGTCTAGCGTTTTTGCCATTTCTTCATGAACTTTTAAAGAGTCTGTGGCAGTTACAAAATATGGTTTCCAACCGTGACCATAGAAATAATCTTCTAATTCTTCTTCGGTCATTCTACCAAATATGGTGGGATTAGAGATTTTATAGCCATTTCTATGAAGGATAGGTAAAACATAACCATCTGTTTCAGGATTTAAAAATTTATTGATATTCCAAGAAGTAGCAAGTGGTCCGGTTTCTGCTTCTCCATCGCCAATGACGCAAGCGATAATTAGTCCTTTATTATCTAAGGCTGCTCCTGCGGCATGAGCTAGACTATATCCTAACTCTCCGCCTTCGTGGATAGAACCTGGTGTCTCTGGAGCAACATGAGAAGAGACTCCTCCTGGAAAACTAAACTGTTTGAATAAGCGTTTTAGTCCTACTTCATCCTCTGTAATATTAGGATAAAACTTTGTATAGACTCCTTCTACATAGTTATTCGCAATCATGGCCTCTCCACCATGACCTGGACCAGCTATATATATCATCTTTAAGTTGAATTTTTTTATTACTCTGTTTAGATGCATATAGATAAAGTTTTGTCCAGGTGCTGTTCCCCAGTGACCTACTACATTTGGCTTGATATCATTACTGGATAGTGGTCTTTTTAATAAAGGATTATCTAATAAATAAAGTTGTCCTACTGATATATAATTTAATACACGAAAGTATTCATCCATTAATTTTAACTCTTTTTTTGTTAATGTCGCCATAAGCACTCTCCTATCTTATCCATTATATATCAATTTCTTATTTTTTTAAAGAAAAACATTTTGCTTTTTGATATTGGTAGCTATTTTTTTCAAAGTTATTCCATTTTACGATATCGTTATAGGAACCTGTATATGCAATAGCTTCTAATACTGGAAATTTATCACGAAGTGCTTTTACTTCCTTATATTCTTTTTCTTGATTCTCAGTATAAAAATTTGAGTCCTCGGATAAGGTATACATTAACCATAATTTATTATTATGAGAATCACTAGCCATTATCTTTTTTATTTCTTTTGTATCTTTGTTATAAAATTCACTTAAGAATTCTATATATTTGTTGTTGGTATCTATTAGTTTTTTAGAAAAGTCTTCTTCATAAGTTTCTTTATGAGTTTTTGCATCGTAGTCATTATATCCCGTGTTTAATACTGTATTGTGAATTATCTCTAATAAAAGTAAATTTTGTTCTAGAGGAAAATCTTTGTGTTCTTTTGTATACTCTACCATATTAGTTAATGCCATATTAAATACTTTTATTTTGTGATCTTGTCCTGTTAACTCTGTTAATTCTTTTATACTAAAACTATTTCTATTATAGTATTCATAAGGGATTTGTGAGTAACCTAATGCTGTATCAAAAGTGTTGGTTACTTTTTCGAAATCTAATTTTTCTTTCTTAGTATCTAACTTAAAAAAATCATATAACCTATCTTTATCACTATCAAAAATAGCATTATAGTAATCATCTAGAGTAACTTTATCATTTCCTAACGCTAATAACAACATTAGAGATTCATATTTTCTTATCTCTTGATAGCTGTAAGCATACGTGTTTTTTCTTTTTTCCTCATCTTTATCTAAGTTATATAATTCTGATTCTGCAGAAGCTTCTTTTAAAAATTGTGAAGTAGTTTGTTTTATATCTTTATCTTTCAGATTTATTCTATGACTGCATAATGTTTGTCTGGCATGATTTAATTCGTGTTCTAATAATAATACTAAGAAATTATCATCTACTTTCTTATTTATTTTTACTTGGTTATCTATTCTTGTTATTAGTTCTTGATAATTTATTATAATGCAGTTATCTTGGTAATAACCTAGTACTGTAGATGAAAAGTTTGAACTTTCAGTTATAAAACTATCATTACCAGCTAATATCACTAATTGATTTATCTTACACATATCTTCATCTATATCATTACTAGATTTTTCATAAATGTTTGTGATAGCTTTTTTTAAAGCTTTTGTAAATGTTGTTTTATAAAGATCATTCTCTTTATTATCTAGGTCTAACATGTTGTAATACTGGGGATGTTCCTTTAAATAATTCATTGTGTTTTCTTCTATATTTTTTAATAATTTATCTATATCTTTATCAAATATATAGGGACACTCTTTTGTTGTTTTTTGATTAATGATATCTAATGATTCTACATCAGATGGAAATATTTCAGGATTTTTATATTCATAGTCCTGTGATGAGAAAAAGTCTATATATTTATCTGCAATAGAGTTACGACGACTAGGTTCTTCTTTATTCATTCCACAACCTGATAAAACCATTGTTAGGATTGTTGTGATAAGAAGATTTCTTTTGTTTATTTTCATATAATCCTCCCAAATTAGAGACATCATAATATAAACTTGACTAAAGTGCAAGGCATTACATTGGTATACTGACTACTTTTGCTTGGTCTTTTGCTTGTTATCTATTTGTTTTGTTTGAGGCTTTAACCAGTGGTCTAGATTGTGTATTTCAAAACCTTCTTCTATGGCTTTTTCATTAATTGCTTTCCAAGGATTATAGAAAGCATCATCCCGAGTAAGAATGTTTACTTTTTCATCTTTTAACAAAGAAATACTATTGTTATTATGACGGATTACATAATATGTTTGAATTGTTCCTGCTACATCAGAAAAAAGATATTTTTTCTTAGTAGGAATTTCTGTTGTATAAGCCTTTCCTACTATATTATAATTTAGTAATTGTAAAATTTTAAAACTTAATGAGCTCATAATTCCTCCTTTCTTTTTATTATAGCATAAATTTTATTTTCCATCTGATAATGGAAAAAGCAAAAATTAAACGGGTTAACTTTTGCTTTTTACTCTATACTTTTTAGTGATTCTATCATATCTATTTTCTTTAGTGAAAAATACAAAATAATATTTACTAAGATAGCAAATACTGCGGTAATTATAATCGCATAAATATAACTTAATAAAGAAATAGTTGGATCAAACATTAACATATCTATTTCACAGGTTTTTATAATGTACATGGTTAAAATATTACCAATTCCTAGGCCTAGAATAATTCCTATTATAGTTAGTATAGTATTTTCTCTATTGATATATTGATAGACTTCTTTATCATAAAAACCTAATACTTTGATGGTTGCAAGTTCTCTTCTTCTTTCACTGATATTGACACTAGATAGGTTGTATAAAACAACAAAGGCTAAAGCTCCGGCAGAGACGATTAAGATTAATGATACGTAAGCAAAACTATCCATAGTATCATCAAATATGTGTCTTGTTGATGATGTAAAAGTAATACTTGCAATACCTGGAATTTCTTTTAGTTCGTTGGCAAATGATTTTTCTTGTTGTTCTGTCATAGAAGTTGTTTTGATTAGAACTGTGTTATAAGTTTTTTCTTTGTATAATGATGATGATAAATAGATATAATGAAATAAATAGTTCTCGGTGATATGAGTAATTTCTTCTTGATAAGAAGAAGTGCCTGTAAATTCTAGCGTGTCTTTTTCTTCTACTTCTAATAAATTAGCTAGCTTTTCGGTTATGATAACTCCCTTATCCAAGTTGTAATGTGTTTTTGTTTTTCTATCTTGTAGTTTGATGAAATCACTAGGATCTTTTTCTGGAATTACCAGAGTTACTGACTGATTGGTATCTTTGTTATCTATTGTTATAGATTCTTCTTGGACCCTTAAGATATCTTTTACTTTTTCATGATTTTGTATTTGATTTATAGTCTCATCAGTAGCATATTCATCTAAAGATATAGTAGCTTGATAAGTAAATATTTCTTCATATTGATGAGGTACCATTTTAACAATGCAATCTTTCAATCCAAAACCGGCTAGTATTAGACCTGTACAGCCTGCGATACCAATAATAGTCATTAAAAATCTTTTTTTATAGCGAAAGACATTTCTTACTGTTACTTTGTATGAGAATGATAGTCTTTTCCAAATGAAAGAAATTCGTTCTAGTAAAACTCTTTTACCTGGTTCTGGAGCCGTTGGTCTTAGTAGGTTTGCTGGTGATTGCTTTAGTGTTTTTCTATAAGTATAAATGGTGGCACCTAAGGTACAAAATAGTGCTATTAGAGTTCCTTGAAAAGTTAGTGATGAGTAATAACTTAATTTGATATTTCCGATACGGTACATATTTTTATACATTTCAAAGCATAAATCTGGTAGTAAGCGGAAACCTATTAGTACACCAATTATGGCACCTATTACTGTTGCGGATGTTGCATATAAAATATATTTGAACATGATAGCAGTATTACTATATCCAAGGGACTTTAATGTTCCAATCTGACTACGTTCTTCTTCTACCATACGAGTCATAGTGGTAAGACAGATTAGTATCGCAACAATAAAGAATACTAATGGAAAGACCTTAGCTACGTTGTCAATACGTTCTGTATCTTGTTGGTATTGATAGAAACCAGTGTTAGAATTAATATCTAGTACATACCAAGTTTGGCCATCCATGGTTTCATTTTCTAACTTATTTTCTATTTTTTCTACTTCATCTTCCACATAATTCTCATAGTTATCTGAGAATCTACTTTCGTCTGTATTTAATTTTATGTAAGCGTTCGTCTTGGTTGGAGATATCATGTTTTCTACTGGCATATATAAAAAGTAATCAATGGTTCCAGTTAGTAAATCTGTAGAATCTCTTTCGGTCGAAATATATATAGGTGACTCTACATAACCAGTTACTGTTACTGTTTTTTCTGATACTAAGGGAGAGTCAATTTCTAATTTATCTCCTATTTTTATAGTATCTTTGAAGTCATTATCTATTACTACTTCATTTTTTTCCTTAGGCATTTTTCCTTTGATTAATTTGGGAATATTTATATTACCCTCTTCATCGTAAGAGATAATCTTAGTTGCATAATCTTCGTTTTTGTTGGTAATAGCATCAAAACTGTACCCTGATTCAATCTCATAATCCTTGTCTAGTTTTTCTATTACTTGATCAGGTACTCCATAATTTGAAGTGATATAAATATCATACACATTGGTTGTTGTGTAGTAATCATCTAGAGTCTTTTTCATATCGGGAGCAACTGCTCTAATTCCGGCGAAAAAACCTACTCCTAGTAAAACGATTACTAAAATTGAGATAAATCTCTTACTAGTTTTGACCATGCAGACAATGGTTTCTTTTAGTAATTTTTTCATTACCAAGTAATATCCTCTACTTGTTTTGGATGTTTATTTATTGTAGTTGACTCTGCTTTTCCGTTTTTAAATCTAATTACCTTGTCTGCAATAGGGGCAATCGCACTATTATGAGTAATAATTATTACGGTCATTTTATCCTCTCTAGCAAGTTTTTCTAATACCTTTAGGATTTGTTTTCCCGTTTTATCATCTAAAGCTCCCGTTGGTTCATCAGCAAGAAGTATCTTAGGACTTTTCGCTACTGCCCTGGCGATGGCGACACGTTGTTGTTCTCCTCCTGATAATTGTGATGGAAAGTTATGTAGACGATTTTCTAGTCCTACTGATTTTAATGTTCTTTTAGGTGATAGATGCTTTTTACATATTTCGGTTGCTAGTTCGACATTTTCTAATGCGGTTAGATTTTGAACTAAGTTATAAAATTGGAAGACAAAACCGATGTCGTTCCGACGGTATTGAATCAGTTGTTTGTTGGAATACTTAGTGATATCATCACCATCGATAATCACTTCTCCACTCGTTACTTTATCCATTCCTCCTAGAATATTTAGAGCTGTTGTTTTTCCCGCTCCTGATGGTCCTAGAATTACTACTAATTCCCCTTTATCTATTGAAAATGATGCCTCATCTAAAGCTTTTACTAGGGAATCATTTTCTCCATAGTGTTTCGATACATTTTTAAATTCAATATAGGCCATATAATTCCTCCTATCTATATTTGTATTATATCATTATTCTTATTATTTTACAGGAAAAATGAGAAATTTATTGGATATAAAAACATCTCAACTTATATGAGATGCTTATGTTTTTTTGAAGGTTACCAAGAACCTCCACCACCGCCTCCGGATCCACCTCCGGATGAACCACTACCTGATGATCCACTAGATGGTCTAGATGACATTGCGTAAGTAGCTGATGCCATAGTTGAATTTATAAAACTACCAAATGAGGCAGAACTAAATGTAGTATAACCATCATACCAACTTGGTGCTTCTAAAGCGATAGTTTCAAATTTTTTTATCCACTTATCCGATACTCCTAACACATAGGTATAAGGAAGTATATCGTAAAAATAAGTTGGATTTTCCATCACCATGGACTCTAATCTTGGTTTTTCTGCTGTTTCTAAGAAGTTTTTAAAGCCTTTTATTTTTCCTAATATTTCATTACCATACTTTGTTCTTTTTGGCATTATCTTTACTAGTGCAATCATTGCGATTATACAGGCTATTCCAAATACTACTCCTATTAGGTAACGATAATCATTCATTATTGCACTTGCGATTGGTTGTGTTGAAAAAAAGAACAACGAATGAATTGTAGTAAATCCTAACCAAATAATTCTACAAATCTTAGACATTTCAGTAAATATTCCAATAGCAAAAAATGGTGTATAAAATAGACAAACAATTAAGGTATTAGTTAGTTCAGCTATTCCAGCATATTCAAGAGTTGGAATAGTGATTGTGGTAATCAAACTAGCAATAATCAATAGTATTATCAAAGCAGATTTTATATTTGTGGTTTTTTCAAATATCTGATTTTTATTCTTTTTCGAGTTTGTGTTTGCGAGTATACCGTTCATTGTAATATAGAATTTATTATTTAGGTCAGCTTGTGTAACCGTATTTTTTTCTGTTTTTTCTTTTGATAGTTTTAAAGCTTCTAAATAACCCATTTTTCTACCTTGTTCTTTTGCTTGTTTTACCATTTGATTGGCTTTTGTTAGATTGATAGCTTCTTCATTTTTGAATAAACCGGCTAAGAACAATTTTTCATTAGTATTAGTTCCATCATATTCTTTTAGCTTTGTTATTGTGAAACTCTTATCTGTAGAAAAGATAGTTTTATTATCTGTTTCTGTAATTTTTATATACCCTTTATTTGCTAGAAATATTAGTAGTGATGTTACATCTTTGTGGTTAGCTTTTCCTTTATATAAGAAGCCTATTTCTAAACTATTGAATCCACTTGGTGGATAGAATTCTACTGTTTCTATTACTTGGTTATCTTTACCATATTTTCTCCACAATATAAGTGATATCAGTAGACCTATTATCGGAACTATAAACATTAGATAATAGTTATCTGATACATTAATACTGGCATTTACAAAATATCCCTCTGGTAATTCTAGTCTTACTGTTAGTGCTTCCTTTTCATTAAGAGTTCCATTATATCTTCCACTGATTACGTTTTTATCAACACTATATGTTATCTTTGAAGAGTCTGTAGAACCTGTACTTCCACTAGAAAATCCTAGTTTTGATGAATCAAATTCTTTTGGCATAGTAATAGTAAATGTTATATTACTAATACTTGTATCCCACTCTTCACCAATTAAATTAAAATATAGTTCATCGTATTCTTTTCCGGTATCCTTACCTAAATTGTAAAGATAACTGATTTTATAGTCTTTTTGTCCTGTTACGGTATCGTTGGCATCACCAATTTTAATTATTTTATAACCATTTTCTGTTGATAGTGTGTATTTATCATTAACTTTTATGTCACTAATTTGTGTATGATTTCTTGATGTAGTTCCATCTAGTCTTGTTATTTCATTTCTTAATGGTATTTTTCGATAGATACCATGTTTTTCTATATTAAAATATGCACCTATTTTTTCAGTTATATTTAACGTATTATTCTCATTTACCATGATATTAATATGATAATTATTTATAAAATATTCTGAATTATTACTCTGAACTTGTGCAGTTGGTGCTGGTGTTACTTGGGTATTTTCTAAATTTATAAAATCACTTTTTTCATCTAATGCATTTACTTTTGACGGAATTAGTAATATCAGTAATACAAACGTAGGAAATAAAAGAAAACTGAATTTATTTTTTACTTTTTTCATATTTCCTCCCAGACTATAGCTCTACTTTTATATTTTCTCTTTCATTTTCATTTATTTCAAACATTTTCTGTTCTTTATATCCTAGTATTTTAGCAATTATATTACTAGGAAACATTTGAACCTTATCATTAAATTTTTTTACTACACCGTTATAGTATTTTCTAGAATTGGCAATATCCTCTTCTACTTTTGTTAGTTGTTGGCTTAAGTCTTTAAAGTTTTCACTTGCTTTTAAATCAGGATATGATTCTGCAATAGCCATCAACTTATTAATTTCTTGAGATAATTTATTATTTACTTCAACTTTTTCATTTGTAGACATACTCTCATAGGTGCTGTTTCTTAATTCAACCATTTCCTTCAATGTATCTTTTTCATGTTTTACATATCCTTTTACTGTTTCAACTATATTAGGAATTAAATCCCATCTTTTTTTCAAATAAACATCCATAGTTGAAAAAGCTTCCTTAAATGTATTGTTTAATTTTACAAAATTATTATAAGTTACAATAAAGTATATTATAATTAAAACTATAATAGCTACTACTATATAAATCCACATGTTTTTTACCTCCTATGTATATGTATTTATATTATTGTTTTGATTGTTCATATCAATATTTCTGGTGTACTCTTAGGAAGTTTTATTTATTGAAAGATTGATATGTTACTTGGCACCTCCTTTACTTTCTGTTCAGGATAATATCTTACAATTACTAAATATTCTAGTTGCATCCTATTATAATTAATTATACCATAAATTCTGTTTTAAACTTAATATCTTCATCATATTCACAAAAAAATAGCCAATACACTAGTATTGACTATATGGTTTACTTTATTTAGTACAAATATTTTTTATACTCCGACACTTTTTGTTTCTGGAAGAGTTGACCCTCCGTCAATTACAATTCCTTGACCAGTAATATACGTTGATTCATCACTTGCTAGAAAAGCTGCTAGCTCTCCTAATTCTTCAATAGTACCTAATCGACCTAGTGGAATACCTGAGGCAATACCATCTACTACACTTTGTGGATTTGTAGCATCTGAGTCTTTTGCGATTCCTTCTACCATTGGTGTCATAATATATCCTGGCATGATGGCATTTACGGTAATATTATTTTTTACAAGTTCTATTGCAAGAGATTTTGTAAATCCTAGTAAGGCTGCTTTTGTTGTAGCATAAGCAACTTCTCCAGTATCAGCAACTAAAGGACCTGTTACACTAGATAAATTTACGATTCGTCCATAGTTATTTTTTACCATGTGTGGTACTACTGCTTGCGTAATGTTCCAAGTACCTTTTATATTGATATCGAAGTGGTTATCACGTACTTCATCTGACATTTTAACAAATGGTTGAAGTTTGGCGATTCCGGCATTGTTTACTAAAATATCAATTTTTCCCTTTTTGGTAATTACATCATTTACAATAGCATTCATCATATTTTTATCTCTGATATCTCCGCTGTAACCAAGTACTTTTGGATTTCTTAACTCTTGTAGTGTAGCTTGTAATTTATCTGAATTATCTATAATAATAACGTCGGCACCATACTTTAAAAATACTTTTACAATACCTAAACCATTACCCATGGCTCCACCAGTAACGATTGCGACTTTTCCTTCTAACTTCATAAAAATTCTCCCCTTTTCTATTGTCTAATATAAGTTTATCATTTTTGGAAGTGTATTTCTAGAGTTTTTTATCATTATGTGAAGAATTCTTCTTCTGGCATTACTTCATCAGAAGTTAGAAGTCCTACAGGAAGCCTTTCTCAACCATTTCCTATTGATGTATAAAAAAAATTATAGAGTATCCACCTTTATGAAATTTTTATTCTTTATATATAGTTTCTCCCCATTCTATGGCAGTAAATCCTTTTCTTGTAAAAGATGGAGTTCTTGTTTTTTTATTTTTACTTTTTTATCTACTTTCTTTATGTTAATTGCAACCTTTAAAATCATTCGTTGTAGTTTTTTTTCATCCTAGTACAGTACATAATAATACTTTCCATTTTCATCATATAAACTTCCATCTAGATTGGCAGTTACTTGCCATTTTGTTTCATATTTTGAATAAGTAGTTAATAAATTATTTGGATGTTTAAATGTTATTGTTACTTGTTCTTGTTGCGGTGAATTATAATACTGGTTTAGTAGAGCGGGTAAAAAAAAGAGATAGTACTAGCTATTTGTCGAGCAGCTAGAAACCATGCAGGGATTGGAAAAAAAGATAAAATACCTACTAAAATCACGAGACTTTTTTTTAATTTTATTCCTTTTATTATTAATTGAATTCCTATTACTACGTTTATGATAAAAACTAAAAGCATTACAAACAAAGCATTTAACATAGATGTATCTGGTGGACAACCTATAATACTTCCATAAGCATCTGTGCATGCTTTATGTGTTGGATTTAGTTGAATATCAATATTGATGATGCACAGTATTCCCATGATTAATAGTTCTGCTCCTATTAATATTAATGCAAAACAAACTTTTTTCTTAGTTTTTTTGTCTAACTCTTTCATACTCTCACCTAGCTATAGTGTATCATACTTAATTTAGCCTTAAAAAAAAGACTGTTGTTTACAGTCTTCCTTTACATTATTTTACATTATTTAGCAATTACTTCACAGATTAAGTTAGATATTTCTGTTGGATTATCAATTGGTAGTCCAGCAATCATTTTTGCTTCACTATAAAGTATCTTGGTATACTTTTTAAATTCTTCTTTATCTTTTTTGTATAAAGATTTTAACTTTTTCGCAATTGGATGTTTTTCATTAATCTCTAGTACTGTTTGTGCCTTAATTCCCATGTCATTTGGCATTGCGTCAAATACTTTTTGCATTTCAATAGAGACATCACCTTCACTTGTTAGACATACTGGGTGAGTTTTTAATTTATTGGTAAATCTTACTTCTTTTACCTCTTTGATTTCTTCTTGCATATCTTTTAGTAAATCTTCGTTTTCTTCGTTTATCTTTTTCGTTTCTTCTTTTTCTTCTTCTGTTTCTAAGTCCAAGTCTCCATTTTCAACATTTGCGAATTTTTTACCTTCATATTCCTGAATAGCAGTAATTGCGAATTCATCTACATAATCTGTTAAGTATAGAATATCATATTCTTTTTCTTTTACTTGTTCTACTTGTGGAAGTGAATCAATTTTTGAGATAGATGCTCCTGATGCATAATAGATTTTTTCTTGTCCTTCTGGCATAGCGTCTACATACTCTTTTAAGGTAATTAATTTGTCTTTCTTTGATGAGTGGAACATAATTAAATCTTTTAATTTGTCTTTATCTTTACCAAATTCATTATAAATTCCATATTTTAATTGAACACCAAATGTTTTAAAGAACTCAACGTAGTTTTCACGATCTTCTTTTAACATTTTTTCTAATTCTTTTCTAATTTTAGATTCAATATTTTTAGCAATTAATCCAAGACTTTTTGATTTTTGAAGAATTTCTCTTGAAATATTTAAAGATAAGTCTTCGGTATCTACTACTCCTTTTACAAAACTAAAGTAGTCTGGTAATAAGTCTGCACATTTTTCCATGATAAGAACACCACTGGCATAAAGACTTAATCCTTTTTCATAATCCTTAGTATAGTAATCATATGGTGCATGAGACGGAATAAATAATAATCCATTATAGGTACACATTCCTTCTACTGAAGTTTGAATTACTTTTAATGGTTTATCAAAATCATTAAATTTATCCATGTAGAAGTTATTGTAGTCTTCTTCTGTTACATCACTTGCTTTTTTCTTCCATAGTGGAATCATACTATTGATTGTTTCTATTTCAGTTTTATCTTCATATTCGTGCTTTTCTTCATCAATTAATTCATGCTTAGTTACTTCCATCTTAATTGGGTAACGAATATAGTCTGAATATTTCTTAATTAATTCTTTTAGGTTATATTCTTCTAGATAGTCTGAATAATTATCTTCTTCAGTATCTTCTTTTATATGAAGAGATATCTTAGTACCATTATCTTTTTTATCACACTCTTCAATACTATATCCTTCTGCACCAGTTGAAATCCATTTATATCCTTTTTCACTGTCTACTGATTTTGTTTCTACTTCAATACAATCACTTACCATGAATGCTGAATAGAAACCAACACCAAATTGTCCAATGATATCTACTTTATCTTGATTAGTCATGTTTTCTTTAAACTTTAGAGAACCACTCTGGGCAATTGTACCTAAGTTTTTATCTAATTCATCTTCAGTCATACCAATACCATTATCTTCAATAGTAAGGGTTCTGTTTTCCTTATCATAATCAATTTTAATCTCTAATTTATCTTTTTTTACTTTAACCTTTTTATCTGTTAGAGAACGATAATATAATTTATCAATAGCGTCAGATGCATTTGATATTAATTCTCTTAAAAAGATATCTTTATTTGTATAAATTGAATTAATCATTAAATCTAGTAATCTTTTTGATTCTGACTTAAATGCTTTTTTCTTCATTTTCACATCTCCTTTGTATACTTTATTTATAACACTATCATTAGCAGTTGTCAAGATAGAGTGCTAATGTTTTTCAAAATAAAAGAAGTTACCCTTCTAGTACTTCTTCTATTTTTTCCTCCAATTCATGATTAAAATCTTCTAATATCATAATGTCTTCTTTTTTCAATTTATGTAGTGATAAAGTCTTTAGTTTATTCTTTTTTATTATTTTTAATTTTTCTTTTTCAACTCCAAGACATAAGTAATTATATATATCTTGTTTACCTACTATTTTAATCTTATAGAACTTTTTCTCTTGATGATTTTGAATAGCATTTAATACTTGATAAGTATAATTACTATAGACTAAGTCCTTTTTATCACAATAAATATTTAATAATTTTTGATGATCATTATACTCAATTACTAAAAGATGTTTTTCTATAACAGCAAAATATTTTCCATTTACGTATTCTAAAAACTGTATTTTTCCTTCTTTATATTCTTTTTCATTTCTTAATGATGGGAAATATTTAGTTAAATCAGCATTCCATAAGTCACAATTAATAGATGCCTGATATTCTATTATTTCATTGGTATTCATAATTACAGATAACACTTCTGTTGCGAGACCATTCATCACATTTGGAGAATGCTCAAACAACATAACTACTGCTTCAAAAAGGAATTTCCAATTTCTAGGTAAATATCTTGTTGTATAAAAATCATATACCTTATTATCTAGATGGATATCTAACTCAATTTCATACTGACGAATATTTTTATTTCTACTATCTCTGGAGTCTTTATCTGGATACTTAGGAAGTTCTCTTTTTATTTGATCCATAATATACATTACACTTTTTACTTCCATAAATTGATAACAAAAATATTCTTCTATCTTACTTTCTTCTACTACATCTAAAGGAATATATAATACTTTAAACTTTTCTATGGTGCGATTATAGACCAAGGATAAGTAAAAATTAGAATTATTATAGTCTGTTATCTTTAATTCTAATAGTGGATATTCCTTCTTCTTTTTTAAAATTTTATTAATTAATCTTTCTTTTTTATTAAGCTGCATACCAAATCCCTTTTCCTTACTGCCATTAGTATTATAACATGAGTTACGTATTTTTCATAATTTTTAGAACTTTTTTTACTATTTTTGTCACAAAAAATGTTAAGTTATAATTTACACTATTCTAAACTCTCTACCCATTCTATCATTTTTTGCCAAGTAGCTGGTCCTACTACACCATTTTCTGGTAAGTTATATCGCTTTTGAATTGATTTGATGGACTCTTCTGTTAAATCATCAAAAGTACCATTTACGACTACACCGGGAATCTGATGAGTTTTGTCACAGATTATGTATAGAAAGTTTTGAAGATTTTGAACATCATCTCCACTCATTCCTTTTGATAAAAAGATACCTGGATATATTTTATCTTCATAGTGTAGATATTCTTCTGGAATAATTTCTCTTGTTTGATTGTAAGCTGTCACCAAGGCATTCCAAGTATTTTTATCAACAATACCATCTGCATCTATATTATACTGTGTTTGGAATGCAATTACCATTTCTTTTGTATCTTCGGTAAAATCTTCTCCTGATAAATTTAGACTGGGAATATTTTGATCAAAGTATGATAAGAAGTTTAATAAATAGTTTAAGGCTCTAATATATGGTCCACTTTCTCCTTGATGGAGGGTTTCTCCATAAGGAAATTGTACTTCTTCAATACTGATTCCTTCACTTGCCAGGTCAGCTACTTTTTTTACTGCATTATATAAATATTTTACTTCATACCAAGTAGCTTTGTCTACCTCTCCTGTTACAGGTAGGTCAAATATTTTTTGAAAGGCTTTTACACTTTCTTCCATATCAGTTGTGAAAAAGATATTCTCTTCTTCTATTTTAGGTATGGCAGGATAGTTATTACTGATGCGGTTTAGTTGTATTTTTAATTGTCTTACATAGTTTCCGGCAGATCCTAAACGAAAAGGAAAACCTGGATAAGATGGTATATTGGGAGATACTTCGGCATTATAAATTATTTTTATATCATTTCCATAATATCTTTTTAAAATTTCTAGTGGTGATAGTCCTTGTCTGGCCAGTTCTACACTTCCCCATTGAGAAAGTCCATCACATTTTGTGTTAATTCCATCACAGTAAGCGGTGAATAGTGGTTGCACCTGATCTCCTTTTACAATATAGTTGTTGAAGATGTCATCAACAATCTGGGAAATATTTTCGAAGAATTGAGAATCTTCATTAAAGGTTTGATCATAGGATGGGCTACTCGTGATATCAAAGTTATATCCTTGTGATGGATACCATTCATTATAAATTCTATTTAGGGTAAATGAAATCTGTGCTAGAATATTTGCTTTGATGGCATCAGCTGGCCAGGATGGATATATTTCATTTGAAGCAACATTTTTTATATATTCTGGAAATGTTACTGTAATATTTTTAGCAGCAGTATCAGGGGCTCCTAGATGGACCGTAATCTCTGTTGGAATATATGGTTTTTTAACTGCCATTTTGATCAATTCCTTCCATCTCAATTTCTGGTATCATTTTAATATATTGAATTACTCCTGTATTTCCGAAAATCGCTACATCAT
Organism: uncultured Bacilli bacterium; assembly: GCA_944358945.1. GTDB lineage: Bacteria > Bacillota_I > Bacilli_A > RF39 > UBA660 > Faecimonas. The sequence continues at coordinate 6,870 of CALVSH010000046.1, read as the reverse complement.
ATTTTTTAATTCTTTCATAACCTTCATGAATTGCTGTTACATCATACATTGCATACTCAGCATTATCTCCTGGCTTAAAATTGGTATTTTCTTCTGGAGATGGTAGTTCTATATCGCTAATCATACCACTTGAGTCTGTTAGACCACTAAAAAACAAAACTTTTTGCCCATCTATGTCCTTGGTTACTAGTATTCTAGTATCTGGTATAGGAATTGCTTTATAAGCGGTAAATACTTTTACCTTCAAATTACCAGTGGAAGGATTTTCTTCTATAAATTTTTGGTAACTTTCTGATTTCTTAAACTCTTCTAGACTTACAAAATTCAATTATATCTCCCTCACTTTCAGTACTTGACCAATATCTAGATTAGTCGAAGTTAAGTTATTTAAATCCATCAAGTTGATTACTGTTGTGTTGTATCGTCTAGCGATATCATATAGATTATCTCCTTTTTTTACTGTATAGGTTTCATATTGTGGTTCTATATAACCTTCTCCATAGCATTCCTTGGTCGTTCCTGGATATTCTTCTTCAGAAGCAATTGGTATTTTTAGAATTTGGCCTACTGAAAGAATGGTACTCTGTAGATTGTTGGCGTTCATAATCGCATCAACGGTGGTGTTATAAAGCTTAGAAATACTATAGAGACTATCACCATATTTTACTTCGTATTCTTTATAATCAGTAGGAATGTTTTCGGTTGGAATTTTTAAAATTTGACCAATGGACAATAAATTAGATGTTAGATTATTGACTTGTTTTATTGTTTCTACTGATACATTATATTTCTTGGCAATTTGATAGAGACTATCTTTACTTTTTACCATATAGGTTATATAACTTTCTTCGGTTTGACTGTCTCCTTCCGTTGGTACTTGTAGTTTTTGACCGATAGATAATAATGTTGTGGTTAAATTATTTAATTTCATTAACTCGTCAACTGTAGTGTTATAAAGACTGGCTATTTTGTATAAAGAATCTCCACTTTTTACTGTGTATGTTGTAGTTTGCTGGGTTGTAGGAATTTTTAGTACTTGACCTACACTAATCGAATTACTTGTTAGATTATTGGCATTTTTAATAGCATCTACTGATATGCCAAATTGTTTACTGATACCGTAGAGGGTATCACCTTTTTGAACAGTATAGTTTGTCATACTTCACCTCAATTTAGTATATGTGTTAGTTTCTTTCAATTATTCTAGGTTTTAGGTAAATTATTATCTCTTTTTTAGACTAAGTATCATATCTTATTAATGAAAGGAGGAAACATATGTTACCAAATTGGAATCAAAATGACTGTTGTGACAATCGTGATCATCATGATTATCAACAACCTAGGCACAATCGTCCAAGAGTGATTTTTTGCCTTTGTCCAACTGGGCCTACAGGGGCGACTGGTGGTATCACTGGACCAACGGGACCTACGGGAGCAACCGGACCTACAGGACCTACGGGACCAGCTGGAGCAGGACTTGCAACTTTAGGATATTTCCCTGATTTTGCATCTTTTATTGCAGCTCACCCTACAGGAAATCCAGGGGATTCTTATGTTGTAGGTGGATCTGTTTACATGTGGGATGCCGCTACTGCTAGCTGGGCTGCGACATCTATTATTCCGGGGCCTACTGGTCCTACTGGACCTACAGGTGCAACGGGAGCAAGTGGCGCAACTGGAGCTACTGGAGCAACAGGGGCTACCGGGGCTACTGGTGCTTCCCCTAATTTGACAATTGGTACTGTTACTACAGGAACTGCAGCAGCTAGTATTACTGGTGTTAGTCCAAACTTTGTTCTTAACTTGACACTTCCACAAGGACCTACTGGAGCTAGTGGTGTTACTGGTCCTACTGGACCTACTGGAGCAACGGGAGCTAGTGTTACTGGTCCAACGGGAGCAAGCGGTGCTATTGGGCCTACTGGACCTACCGGAGCAACCGGGGCTAGTGTTACCGGTCCAACCGGAGCAAGTGGTGCGACTGGGCCTACAGGTGCAAGTGGTGCAACTGGACCTACCGGAGCTACTGGAGCTAGTGGTACTGGTCCTACTGGAGCAAGTGGTGCAACCGGACCTACCGGGGCTACTGGTGCTAGTGTTACTGGTCCAACCGGAGCAAGTGGTGCGACTGGGCCTACCGGAGCTAGTGGTGTTACTGGACCTACTGGTCCTATCGGAGCTACTGGAGCTAGTGTTACCGGTCCTACTGGAGCAAGTGGTGCTACTGGACCTACTGGACCTACCGGAGCTACTGGACCTACGGGACCTACTGGACCACAGATTTTTCCATAAAAAAAGTTCTCAAATTTTCTTGAGAACTTTTTTATTTATTAGGATCCACTAATATTTTTACAGCGTCATCTGTACCTGACGTTAATCGTTCATAAGCTTTTTGAACTTCTTCTAGGCTTACTACATCGTCTACAAATTTTAATACATCTATTTTCTTTTCTGATATTAAATCAATACATGTTTTAAACTCTTCTTTTGTATATCCAATGGCACCTTTAATAGATAACTCTTTCATTACTCCTACAATTGTTGGGATGGTTACTGTTCCTAAAGATACTCCTACTAATACTACTGTTCCACCTGGTTCTACTGTCATTAGAGAAGTTCCTACAGCTGGTGAGTTTCCACAACATTCGATAACTGCATCAAAGCCTCCATTTGTCTTGGTTATTAATTTTTCTACCATCTTAGTATCCTTGGCATCGAACCATTCATCCGCAACACCTAGTTTCACAGCTTTTTCTCCGCGAGCCTTATTGGTTTCTGATATAGCTACATAGCTTGCTCCTTCCATTTTGGCAAACATAGCACTTACTAATCCGATGATTCCTCCACCAATTACCAATACCTTGGCTCCTACTTTGATGTCTGCTAGATGGATGGCATGAAGGCCTACTGCCGTTGGCTCTACCATAGCCCCTTCATCATCACTAACAGAATCTGGTAATTTCATTATCATATCTGGTCTTACTTTTGTTTCTTTTGCTAGAGCTCCTGGGTTTGTTAAAGATAATCCTACTGCATATGTCCAAGTAGATGGACAATATTGTGGATTTCCAGAAAGACAAGCTTCACAATTTCCACATGGTGAAATAGGAAGACCAGTTACTCTATCTCCTACTTTTAAGTCCGTTCTAGTTCCTGGATCTTTTACTATTCCACTAAATTCATGACCCATTACTAGTCCTTTAGGCTCTCCAGCCATCCAATAATGAATATCTGATCCACAGATACCACATTTTTTTACTTCAATTACTACATTTTCATGATCAACACTTGGTTGGGGAATGTCTTTTATTTCGAATTCTTTGACATCTTTGATTGCGACACACTTCATATACGCTTCCTCCTATATTCTTTATCATACCATAGTTTCTTAGGAATATATGCAATTTTTTTCATTTTTTTTAACCCTTTACATATGATAAAGAGAAAGGGTGAAGAAATGAAAGTATGTGTTTATGCCATTTGTAAAAATGAGGAAAAATTTGTTCGTAAATGGGTAGAATCTATGAAGGAAGCTGATGAAATCTATGTTTTAGATACTGGTTCTACAGATAAAAGTGTTAGTCTACTGGAAAGTCTGGGTGTTCATGTTTCTGTTGAGGTTATCGATCCATGGCGTTTTGATGTTGCGCGAAACAAATCATTAGAACTGGTTCCAAGTGATGTAGATATTTGTGTTTGCACTGATTTAGATGAAGTATTTGAACCTGGTTGGAGAGAAAAAATAGAAAAAGCTTGGAATAATGATACTACAAGATGTCAGTATACTTATCATTGGAATTTAGATGAGGATGATAAGCCTGTTATTAGTTTCTTTTTAAATCAAGCTCATAAAAGACATGGTTATCATTGGACGCATCCTGTCCATGAAGTATTAGAATATACTTTAGGAGATGAAATTGTAGTTAGTTGCCCCGATGTTATTTTGAAACATTATCCTGATAGTACAAAATCTAGAAGTACTTATTTACCACTGCTAGAACTTTCTGTAGAAGAAGACCCTGATGATGATAGAAATATGCATTATCTTGGTCGGGAATATATGTATTATAAGATGTGGGATAAATCTATTGAGACTTTGAAGAGACATTTGACTTTAGAAAGAGCTGTTTGGAAAGATGAAAGAGCTGCTTCTATGAGATTCATCGGGCGGTGTTACAAGAATAAAAAGGATTTTGAAGAGGCTCGACTTTGGTATGATTTAGCTATTAAAGAAGCACCACATTTACGAGATGCTTTTGTAGAAAAAGCTCTGATGGAATATGAATTAGAAAATTATAAAGCAGTCGAAGATTTGTGTTTTCGAGCATTAGAGATTAAGTCACATGAAAAAACATATATCAACGAACCATTTAGTTGGGATTCCACTATTTATGATTTATTATCTATTAGTGCTTACCATTTAGGAAGATATTCTCAAGCAGTCTATTTCGTTGATATTGCTTTAAGTTATTTACCTGATGATGAGAGACTATTGAATAATAGAAGAATTTTTAAAGAAAAAGAAAGTTAGTAAAAAATCTACACTTGGTTGGTGTAGATTTTTAAATATATAGTTCTATAATTCCTTCTTTATATTTTTCAATAATTTTATTCCAGATGACACTTTCTACGTAACGCCCTTTTTTGGGATGCATTAAATAGCGTATCGTTAATTCAATATGATCATCTTCAATTTTAGTATAGATTGTTGGGTCATATTTATTAAAATATACTCTATTGGTTGTATTTATTTCATTGATTTGGGATTTCATTTTTTTAGGAATATTTTTAATTATTTCAATATTATTTACTATTTTGTATAATTCTTGTTTATTCTTTACTAGGTCACAGTCCATTTTTACTTTTACTGTTAGTTCATCCCAGACATACTTAAATCCTTTGTTTAAGTTTCTAATTGGTTCTGAAAATACAATAGAGTTTGGGAAAGTTACAATGACTCCGGTTGATTGTCCATGTTTTTCGTTTGTAGAAATTTCTAGCACTTCAAAGTTTAGAGAGGAAATATTCATAACATCGCCTTTGATATCTTTTATTTCTATTCTATCTTCTACTTGGAATGGTTTAATCATTTTGATATAGATTCCACAGAAGAAGTTTAATATTATTTCACGTAAAGCGATGGTCATAGCGGCAGAGGTTACACTGATTAAGGTCATTAAACTTTGGATATATTCACTCCAAATCACTAATAAAAATACTACTTCTAAAATATTTAGAATGATTTGAATGGTTTGATTAATAAAATATTCTTTTCTACCCTCTATTTTTTTACGAATGGCTCTTTTCCCTATTTTTTTGAAAAAGCTAAATATTAATATTACTATTGTTGTAGATAGTATTAAAGCAATATATGATTTATTTATAGTTGTAAGGTCACTTAAGTATGTACATAATTTATCAAATATCAACATATTATTCCTCCCCTCATAGCTTATCATTGTACCACTTTTTGACATTTTTTTGAAGTTATCTATCTAAATCTATGTTATACTAGACATATTATTGACACATTGGAGGGATTTTTATGGTAATAGGTGTCGTTGGAGCTTTTGATGAAGAGGTTGAAAAGTTTATCGAAATGTTTGATTTAAAAAAAGATGATTGTGCTATCTGGGATATTTATCTTGGTAAGTTTATGGAAAAAGATTTGGTTGTTTGTCGCTCTGGTATTGGTAAAGTTAATAGTGGAGCTATGACACAGTATTTAATTGATCATTATCAGGTTGACTTAGTTATTAATTCTGGTTGTGCTGGAAGCTTACTTAGTAAAGTTAAGATTATGGATGTTGTATTAAGTAGTTATGTGACATATCATGATTTTCAACCAGTTAGAATTATGGAGGCTAATGTTCCTGATTTAGGTAAGGTACGTGCTTCTACTAAACTTTTAAACATTGCAGAGGAAGCTCTTAAGAAGTTAGAGGTTGCTAATTATTATATTGCTCCTATTGCGAGTGGGGATTCGTTTGTGACTGATTCTACTGTTAGAGATTATATTTATACTTCTACTGGAGCTTACGCCGTTGATATGGAAAGTGCATCGATTGGTCATATTTGTAAATTAAATCAAATTCCTTTCTTAGCTGTTCGTACTATATCTGACTTTTCTGACGGTGTTGAAAACTTTGAAGTGATTGCTGCCTATAAATCTAGTCAATTGGTTAAAGAAATTATTGAAGCATTATAAAAGATAGCTTATTCATTCGCTATCTTTTTTAGTTTATTTTTCTATAAATCGCCTTTATAGAAATAGATTTTCATTGCATCTTCAGAATACCTTGGCTTTGAAACATCTATATTTAAGACATTTCCTATATGATAAATAATAAATTGTGATGCAATTAACAAATCAAATTCGGCTAGAATTCCATCATACATACTCTCTATTACCATATTATCATTACCAAGATATTTTAGTAGACTTTCTTCATATTCCTTGGTTAAATTTTGTTTAAAATAAATTGAAAAAGTATTATTTAAGTTTTCATAATTAATAAATCTTCCATGCGAAAAATTCTTCTTTTCATGAATAATACAATTAAATATACCTGATTCAATAATTTTACTTTCTAAATCATAACAAGCTGCATTAGTATAGTCCCCACGAAAAATATTGATTACCTTATGTTCTTGCATTTTTGTTATAACATCTTTATTAATCATCGTTTCTATTTTCTTATTCCAATATTCTATCCTATCCTTAATAAAATTATCTATATTAATAGAACTATTCGTTTTTTCAAGATAATACCTTAAAAATATGGCAGCTGGAGCGATGGCACCTTCAAATGATAAAAAGCCTCTTTCTCTTCCTTTGTTGGAAGAAGTTCTATAACTTAATATATTTTT
>CALVSH010000045.1 GCA_944358945.1 uncultured Bacilli bacterium | reverse complement strand
TAAAAAACTCATTAGAGTTATTTACACTCTTGAAAAAAACAACCTTGATTTTGATCCGTCTTTATTGAAATAATTGATTTACAATTTTTCAAAATTTCACTTATGTGAAATCTTTTTGGCGTGGGATAATTTCCAATTTCTAACAAACTATTAAATTTTTCAAAATTTATATTGACTTTTAATAGTTAGTCTCCTTAATTTTAATTTTTGATAACTATTGTTATCAGTTATACTATATCATATTTCTAGTGATTAATAAATATCTTATTTTTTCCACAAATTTTGTGGATAGATGCCTTCTTCTACCATTTTAGAAATAGCGTTCTTGGTGAAGGCAGTATCTTCCTTATATGTTACTCCATACCAAGAGGCTGTAGTAGGAATGACATCGATTGTCTTATTTTTTTCTTTCATAGAATACATAATAACACTTGGTATTTGGTATTCTACTTTTGATAAATCATGTTTGTTGTTTTCTAAAAAGTTTATAAATTCTTCTTCTAAGATTTGAAAAAAATCTGGTGTAAATAATAGTAAGTTCATAGATACCAGTGTATCCCTTGGTATTTCTTTTTCGTCATTAGTACCTTGAGGAGTTGCGATAATTTTTCCTTGTTTATTTTCTATTACTGATTCGGTAATTTTTACTAAGTGACTTTCTTTATACTCACATACTCCTCTTGTACAAGCTCCTGTTGGACTTAGGGTGTTTTGTACTTGATAAAGGATGGTACCATAGTGATCTTTTTTTATTTTATCTAGATAATCACTAGCTTTTAGAAAGGCATCTTGCCCATAGAAATCATCAGCATTTATGACTGTGAATGGTTCTTTTATTTTGTCTTTTGCACATAAAATAGCGTGAGCGGTACCTAGTGGTTTTTGTCTTTTTTTTATTAACTCTTTATAAGTACTTGGTACATTCGTTGTATCTTGATACATATATTCTGTTTTGATATATTTTTCTATTCTTTTACCAATGGTTTCTTTAAAAGTTTTTTCGTTTTCTTTTTTGATTATGAAGACTACTTTACTAAATCCGGCACGGATGGCATCGTAGATGGAGTAGTCAATAATAAACTCTCCACTTGGACCTAATGGTTCTAATTGTTTTAGTCCCCCAAACCTACTTCCTAGGCCAGCGGCTAATATTAAAAGTGTCTTGGTCATTTTATTTCTCCCATAAATTATTTGGATATTTTTTCTCTTTTACTAGAGTCTTAATTGCTTCTGTTACTTCTTCTTTATCTTCTTTATAGGTTACTCCATGCCAAGTAGCAGAGGTTTCTAATACATCTACTGTTATTTTTTCTTCTTCAATTAGTTCATTTAGAACGATTGGAATTAAGTATTCACAGCCTTCTAGATTATCTTTATTTTGATCTAGGAAGTTTGGAAATCTTTCTTCTAACGTTTGGAAAAGATCAGGTGTAAATAGTAAGAAGTTCATTGACGCAATTGTTTTAGGGGATGTTGTGAATGGTTCTTTTTCTCCCTCTAATGGTTTTACTTCTACCATATCTCCTTTTAGTGTAACACTACTTTCTGTTAAGCTTATTAATTCTCCTTTTTCGTTTACCTCGCAAACTCCTCTTTTTGCAGAACCATTAGGTGTTAGTGTATTACCTAGGCGATAAGCTACTAGACCATAATGTTCTTTTGGAACGTTATCTAGGTAGTCTGATGCTTGTTTATAGGCATCATAACCGTAGAAATCATCGGCATTTATGATAGCGAATGGTTCTCCTACTTTATCTTTAGCACATAAAATGGCGTGAGCGGTACCTAGCGGTTTTTCTCTATCCTTTAATAACTCTTTATATTTTTCTGGTAAGTTATCATTTTGTTGAAATACATATTCTGTTTCTATATATGGTTCTACTCTCTTACCAATTGTTTCTTTGAAAACCAATTCATTTTCTTCTTTAATTACAAATACTACTTTATTAAATCCTGCTTTCTTGGCATCATAGATGGAATAGTCAATAATAAACTCTCCACTTGGACCCATTGGTTCAATTTGTTTTAATCCTCCAAATCTGCTTCCCATTCCAGCAGCTAAAATTAATAATGTTTTTTTCATACTTATACTCTCTTTCTATTAAACTTTTGACAACTTTTTATGATTTTTCAGCAATTTCTTTATACCATGTGGATGTTTAAAGGCAACACTTACCAAGGTATTGGTTACTTCTACTACACGTCCTGTTCCAAAGGTATCGTGATAGACATAGTCTCCTACTTGATAATCTACTTCTTCTTCTCTAAACATGTCACTTGTATCTATTTTTTGTTCTGTCTGTGGTAATTCATCTTTGACATTTGTTTCAATTAAGTCTTTACTTATTTCTCCGATGAATCTACTGACAGGGTTTATTTGTTCTTTTCCGAACAAAGTTCGTCGTCTGGCATTTACTAGATGTAAATCATCCTTGGCTCTCGTGATGGCGACATAACACAATCTTCTTTCTTCTTCTAATTCACTTGTTTCCATCAGGGAATTCATATGTGGGAAGATACCTTCTTCCATTCCTACTACAAATACATGGTCAAATTCTAATCCCTTGACAGAGTGAACAGTCATAAGACTGACACGATTCGGATCATCTTTATATTCTTCTACATCACTGATTAAGCTAATTTCTAGTAAGAAATCTTCTAATGATACTAATCCTTCTCTTTCTTCAAAGGACTTAGTAATCGACTTAAACTCTTCTAGGTTTTCTAATCTTACTTCTGATTCTAGTGTCTTTTCACTTTCTAATTCTTGTCTTAATCCAGAGGCATCTAGTACTTTGTCAATTAATTCTGTTAGAGTTAGTTCTTCTTGAATTGCTTTTAGTTGCTCGATAATAGTTTTAAATTGTAATTCTTTTCCTGAAGTAATAGCTTCATAAATACTGGTACCTTCTAAGTCGGCTTTTTGTGTTAGGTTTTCAATTGTTTTTAGACCAATTCCTCTCTTTGGTGTGTTGATTACTCGAAGTAAGCTGACATTATCTTTAGAATTATGAATTAATCTAAGATAAGCAATCAAATCTTTAATCTCTTTTCTAGAGTAGAAATAGAAACTTCCAATTACACGATATGGCATATTTTCTTTTAGCATTTCTTCTTCTAAAACACGTGATTGTGCATTGGTTCTATATAGTACGGCAATATCTTTATATTCAACATCTTTGTTTCTTAGCTCTTTAATTTTTCTAATAACATATTGTGCTTCGTCTCTTTCATTATATGCTCTATAGTATTTTATTTTTTCTCCTTGTCCACGATTGGTCCAAAGATTTTTGTCTTTTCTCTGGGTGTTGTTTTTGATTACTTGGTTGGCTGCATCTAATATTGTCGTGGTGGAGCGATAATTTTCTTCTAAAAGAATGGTCTTGGCATCTTTATAATCTTTTTCGAAGTTTAGAATATTTTTGTAGTTTGCTCCTCGGAAACTATAGATGCTTTGAGAATCATCTCCGACACAGGTAATCTTTCTGTTTTTAGCACTAATCAATTTAGATAATATGTATTGAGCTTCATTGGTATCTTGGTACTCATCTATTAATATGTAAAGATATAAGTCTTGATATCGTTTTAAGATATCTGGATTTTCTTTAAATAGTTTGATAGGCAATAGTAATAAATCATCAAAGTCTACTGAGTTATTTTTCTTTAGTTTTTCTTCATACTTTTCATAGACTTTATGCATTACTTTTTCGTAGTCACTAATCGCATATCTTTCATACATCTGGGGTGTCATCATTTCATTTTTACAACTACTTATCTTATTACGGATTGCTCTTGGATTATAGATTTTAGGATCATATCCTAAATCTTTTATAATTTTTTTTACTACGGTTAGAGAGTCATCACTATCCATGATAACAAAGTTTTTGTCATACCCTAGTCTTTCGTAGTTTTCTCTTAAAAGTTTTAATCCAAAACTATGGAATGTTGAAACTTGTACTTTTTTTGCAAGATCTCCTATTAGACCATATAGTCTATCTTTCATTTCCTTGGCTGCCTTATTGGTAAAGGTGATTGCTAGTACATTGTAGGGATGAGCAAATCCTTCTTCTATTAAGTAGGCTATCTTGGTTGTTAGAGTCTTGGTCTTCCCTGCTCCTGCTCCAGCAATGATTAATAGAGGCCCATCATTATATAGGACCGCTTCTTTTTGTCTGTCGTTTAAACCTTCTATCATCTTATACCCACTTTCTAAGTTTTATTATAACGTATTTTGTCGTTTTAGAAAAGAAAAATCACTAGTGTGATACTAGTGACCTATTTTCTATGGTATAAACTTTGTAGTTCGGTTGCACTTATTTTGTCATTATTGTTAGCTTTTTGATAATCTTTTAATATTAATAGCATCTTTTTATAGTCTTCTATCGTTGATAGATTACTAAAGATATCAAATTCTTCTTTATTATCCGTTTTTGGAGTAGGTTCTTTTTGTTTACTTGGTGCTTGAATGGTTGTTGGTATATTTACCATATGGATTGGACTTTCTTTCTTAGTCTCTTTTTGTCTTGGTGTTACAATCTCGGTAGGTTTTTGAGCTTTTAATGGTTTCATTATTTCTTGATCTCTTAACATAACATCTAAAAATTGTGGTTCTTCTTCCTTGGTTGGACTTGGAATATCCATTAAGTAAGAATTGTCATAGGATGGTAGAGGTTGCTTCATAAAGTCTATAATAGTTGGACTTTCCTCTTGTAAAGTAGTCTTCTTTCCTTGACCTATTACCATGATTGGTACTTCTACTTTTCTTATGGCATCTGGTAATCTTCTTTCTACCTTTGTCTCTGTTATAACCCTTGGTTCTGGTTGTGTAGTAAGTGGTTGTGGTTGTATTTCTTTTTCTTCTAGTTCTTGATTTCCTTGATAGATTCTAATTATTTTATAGATAGCTAGAAAAAGTATCCAAACTATAAAGATAGTACTTGATAGTTCAATTAAGGCTTGTGCTGTTTCATTTTGGTAGATTGAAGCTTGGTCAAAGATATCTAATTTGTTTTTGATAATTACATTGATAATTACGATTAATAAATAATGAATAAAGCAGTACATAAAGGTATTAATAGTTCTAATCCATTTATTTATTTTGCGGTTAAATATACTAACCCATAATATTACATTAGTTGCGACTACGGCTGCGAAATATATGGCAACATTAGGAAAGTAGACAACAATAAAGAAATTATCCATCATATAGTCGAAGAACTTAGATAATTCTTCTCTATAAAATATAATAGATACTAAGGTAATTGTCGTATAGATTATCATACAAACTCTTTTACTTATTTTTTTTGTTTTTGTACTTGTTGTGATTAAAAGTATTGCGAGTGCTAGTAAGATAACTATAACTACTATGTATAGGTTAGAAGATGATGTGACATCCCCTAAGACTTTTAACTTGTCTAATAGCGATAACTTAGACATCATCTTCACCCCCCTACTTCACTCTTTTTATTCTGCTTCTACATTTTCTAGTTCAGCAATATAAACAGTCTGAGTTGTATCATCATTGTTGGTACAAGTTACTAGTGTTAATGTTGTCTTATCGTAATCACGATAGATTGCTATTTTACCAGTTTTTGGTTGTTTATAAATATTTGAAATTTTATAAATATATCTTTTTCCTTTATAGGTTACGTAGGCTTCATCTCCTACATTTAATTGGTATAAATCGTTGAAGAATGCTTTCCAACCTGTTCCAGAGTGTCCGGCAATAATAAAGTTTCCTTTATCTACATCCGGATAGTTAGAACCTTCTATTACCATAATATTTTTTTCAACATCATTTTCTGATGAACGTTTATCTACAAATCCTTTATTTAAATTAATTTTAGGAATGACTAGATAACCAATGTATTCATCTGTATATGTATCACTTTCTTCTGTTGTTTCTTCTGGTTGTTGTTCTTGCTCTTGTTCTTGACTAGCTATTTCTTCTTGTTCATTTGATTCATAAAAGATATTTGCCATATAGTCATAGGCATATACTTTCTTGGATTGTATGTAGTTATAAGAAACAAAGAATCCCCCTATTAGTGTTAGGGTTGCCCCAATAATGGCTACAACACTTGGAGAGATTCTTTTTTGATTATATTCTTGATTTCTTTGAGTTCTTTTGAACAAACTTCATTCCACCGCCGATGATAGCAAGACCTACAATAACTAGTAAAATTGAACTTGTTGTACCTGTGTTTGGTACGTTTACTACTACTGGAGCATTTTCAATTGTGATTTGATGTGATACATTGTTAGCATCTATAGTGAATGATGTTACTTCATCTGTTTTTTGATATCCGGTTGGAGCTTGTTCTTCTTCTACTGTATAAGTTCCATCTTCTAAATCTGTTAATACATATGGGTCTAGAGTTGATGTAAATCTAGCAACTTCGTTTCCTTGTGAGTCTCTTACCACTAATACTGCACCTGCTAGTGGATTTCCTGTTACTTGATCTACTTTAATAATGTTTACTACACGTTCCTTAGCTTCATTATAGAATTCAATTGTTTGTTCTCTATTATTATCATCTACTGTAAATGTTACAGGTTCTTTGCTTAATTCATATCCTTCTGGAGCTTTTGTCTCTTCTATTGTATAAGTTCCATTTGGTAAGTTTTTGATTACATGACCTGATGTAGTTGTTGTCCAACTTACAATTTCATTTCCATCAGCATCTTTTAATACTAATTCAGCACCTGCAATGTTGTTTCCTGTTGCTTTATCTACTTTTACAATTGTAATTTTAGATGTAGATATTTTTAAATCAATTGATGATTCTACATTTTCTTCTACTGGGCTAATTACAGATGGTGTAACACTTTGTTGACTTTGATCCGTTGGTTGATATTCATAAGCTTTATTGATTGTTCCAGTTCCACTTAGTTTTACACTGATTGTTACATTTGTGTCTGTAACACTAGAAACTGGTGTTTGTACTCTGAATCCTTCTCCAGCGGCAAAAGTTGATTTTTCATTTCCATCTTTATCGATGGCAACTGTACCTTCAGGACCACTTGTTATTGAAACATTATATTCTGATAAGTTTGTTGTTACTACACTGATATCTTCTGATACATAGTATTTACCATCACTAGAGATTGACATAGTATCATTAGATACACTAGCACCTATAGCAGGACTTTGATATCCTTGTGCTTGTGCTGTTTTAGCCTGAGCAACTAAGTTTTGAATATGTGGTCTTAAGTTGTTAGGATCTGATCCTGTTGTTTTAAAGGCATTTCCTAAGTTTGAACTTCCTGTTGTATCATCTAAATACCACCATAATGCAGTTTGAGTGATATAGTAATCCATGTTTCTATCACCGGTAAAGCTCTTGTGTGGATATCCATTCATCATGATGTATGCAACACCGGCATCTAATTCTCCTACTAAATTTGCAGTTATATTTCTAGCTGTTCCTTTGTGTATATCTAGACAATATACAACATCTCCATTTGTTTGTTGTTTGATTGAGAAATACGTTCCAGCAACATATCCTTTTAGTCTCTCTGTTGATCCTAATTCTAATGATTGTGGAACCGCATTTACGCTTGTTGTTAGTGTGCAGAAACTAACAACAGCAACTAATAATGCTACCAAGACTTTTTTCATTTTCTTTTTCATTTCGTTTCCCCCTCCAATGTGGCTATAGTATACCACAAAACACTTGAAATTTCAAGAGAAAGTTTCATTATTAAACTATTCCCTTTCTAACTGCTATTATATGCTTTTTTTTCTATTTTGCAAAGGGGTTTTGTTGATTTAGTTATACTGATTCCAATTTATTGAACTATTTATTGTATTTCCATTGGTTTCTATGGTATTTTGATAGTCATCCGATTTATTATATTTTTCTAACATTATATTGGTAGGAATCACAATTATTAACGTTAAAAGTATTGTGAAAAGTACAGTTTCTAAAGCAAAAAATATACTTTTTTCTTCATTTTCTAGTAGTTGCTCTGGGCCGATTTTTCCTCCCTTAGTATATGCTAGAAAAAGAATGGCTCCTACTAGACCTAAACATAATAGAACAATTACGGCTATTTGGAAAAATGTTAAAGAGGGATTTATATTTATTACTTGATTAATTCCATAACTTTGATAGATTACTTGTCCATTATGAGAAAAAGCGTAATATATTGTATAACTAATTCCAATTAGGGCAATCATTACTATTAAAATACAGATTCTTATATATCCATTTGTTTTAAATTTCAATTTATCATCTCCTCTTAAACTAAAATACACGCCTTTTGTGAAAAGAACGTGTATTTTAGTTTATTTTATATTCTTTTTTTAGAGCTTTTTCAATATAGGAAATATTAATTGGCAAAATATTTATATTATCTTTTGATAAATCACTTAGAGGTACTTTTTTTATTTCATAGTAGTTTTCTTCTGTATTTTGTTCTTTTTCTTCTCCACCTAGAATTGGTGTACCATTTACTATTTTTGCATGGTAGTGGTAGTCTATTCCGTGATTTGTCTTATTGGAACCTAAATACCCTAATAGTTTAATATCTACAGAAAATTCTTCTTGTATTTCTCTTATTACAGCTTCTTCTACTGTTTCTTGGTTTTCTATCATTCCTCCTGGAATGGCATAATATGTTAGTAACTTTCCTTTTTCTTTTTTCTTTCTATATAATAGATAAACAAACTTTTCATCTTCTGTTAGAATGATGGCTCTTGCTGTATCTCTTCTCATTTTAATTCCTCTTCTTGGATGATGTTATCATCTATATCATAGATTGTTACTTTGTCTTCCTCAAAAATTAAATAACTTGGCTTGTATCCATCTCTTGGTAACGATATAGAACCAGGATTCATATAATAGTTTGTCTCTATCTTTTTTATAAATGGTATATGAAAATGTCCATATATTAATATTGACTTTTCTTTTGGCCAGTTACTTTCATTATAAATATGACCATGAGTAATATATAGATCATGTTGTTCTGTCATAATCAGGCTTAGTTCATTTATAATTGGAAAACTAGATACACTTACATCTACTTCTGAGTCACAGTTTCCTTTTATACAGATTAAATTTTCTTTCATTGATTCTAAAAAGGTTTGAACTGCTTTTATGTCATAACCTTCTATCATTTTATTTCTTGGTCCTATGTAATATAAATCTCCTAGCACCACTAATTTATCACACGATAATTCTTGGTATTTTTCTTTTATTTTCTCTAGGTTTGTCTTAATACCATGAATATCTGATATAAACATTATCTTCATGGATTGTTCCTTTCTATTTTATTATTATAAATTCAATATATAATAGGAAAAAGTCACTGTCAAGAACTCTTCTTTATATTACTTCTTTTTAAATTGTTTGGGATTGTTATCGATTACTGTAATTAAATTATCAACATATCCTACTAATGATGTATATTGTTCTTCTATGGTTGGATGATTGTCTAGTTTTATTTTATTATTATCGTTTTGAAAGAAAGATAATCTAATTCCATCATAATAGTTTGTTCTATCAATTTGTGATACTTTTTCTATTTCATTATTTATGTCATTTATCATGTGATTTAGTAATATACCTATATTGGTTGAGATATATGGAAAGTTACCAATCGTTAGAAAACTGGAGTTACTTTGACTTAAAATATAATCTCTTATTTTTATGAGATAGTTTATTTCGTCTGTAATTATTTCTTGGCGAGTTTTGTTAGATAAGATTGTGAGAATATTTCCATCTTTGTGGGACATTAGACTCTCTAGTTTATCTGCTATTAGACCAGTGTTGGCATTTAAGAATGAAAATGTTAATATATCGGTTGAAAAGTTTTCACTAAATCTTTTATTTCCACCTGAATAATATGACATCGCTATTTTTTTATCAACACGATTTTCGAATGGAGTTGATTTAAAGTCTTTTTTCCAGTTATCAAAAGAAGTTTCGAATTGATTTTTAATATCTTCTAGTGTTATATCTTGTTGACAAATGGTTTCATATAATTCTTTATTAGAATTTTTACTTACTAATACATACGAATTAATATCTAAATTCAGATTGTATTTCTTAGAGTGTGGTAATATAAAAGTTTCTAACTTATTTACTAGAGGATTTACGTTGTTATCTACCGCAGTCCATCCTCCGGCGATAGAGTTACCAATACCTAATAGATTTACTTGGTTATAATCATTTTGAGCTGTAATATCTTTTAGGCGTTTTACTAGTTCTTCTGATAGATAATCTAGCTTATACTCATACTCTTCTTTCTTTAATACTGAAAACTTTTTTCTTGGTGTTGTTAGTGCTTTTACTATTATATGATTCATAGTCTTTCTCCTTATGGTTCTTTATTATAACAGAACTTAGTAATTTAGACAAGTACTGCTAGATTATAACTGGATATGAGAAAGTTTATATAGTATACTTTTTTTAGATTATTTTGGGTGGTGTTTTTATGGAACATATGATGAAGTTATATGAAGAAAATTTTTTAGAGTTAAAATCTGGAAAGAAAAAAAGAGAATATCGTCTTAATGATGAGAAGAGAAAATTAGTAAAAGTTGGAGACACTATTCGGTTTTTAAAACTTCCTGATTTGGATGAAGAAATTGTTACTGATGTCCTGGGTATTGAAGTTTTCGATAATTGGTATGATTGTTATTTGAAATATTTTGATGAAGATTTTAAAGATGAATATGATTGTGTTGAGGCTGTAGTTGAGGATACTTATAATAGTGGTTATTATACAAAAGAAGAGTCTGAAAAAAATGGTTGTGTCGTTTTTTCTATAAAGAAGCGTTAAATTTAGAGTATTTCTAATTTTATAATGGTTAATGATATAATATAGTCAATGAATTTTGATGAATGGAGGAATGATTAAGTATGGAAAAAATAATAATGCTAGGTACTGGTCATGGTTTTGTGTGGAATTTGTACAATACTTGTTTTTTGTTAGAAAATGGAAAAGAAAAACTATTGGTAGATACTGGTGGTGGAATTGATGTTGTTAGAAATTTGACCAAGATGGGTTATGATATAACGGATATTCATGATATTTTTATTTCTCATTGTCATACTGATCATATCTTAGGGCTACTTTGGATTTTAAAAAGAATGTCTGGGCTATTTCGTGAAGGTTATGATGCACCATTTAATATTTATTGTAATCAAGAGGTTGCAGAGGCAATTAAAAAGCTATACCCTGCAGTCTTTCCCGATGTCTTGGTAAAAGCAATAGATGAAAAAATAAATATTCATATATTATACGATGGTGAAAAACTAAAAATTGCTGGAGAAGAATTTACCTTTTTTGATGTTCATCCTAAGGGTAATCAATTATATGGATTTGAGACAGTTTTACATAATGGAAAAAAATTAATTTTTTTAGGAGATGAAACCTGTAACCCTATTTTGTATGAAAGATTAAGAAATGCTGATTATGTTATGCATGAGGCATTTTGTTTAGATGCAGAAGAAGCAATATTTAAAGCTTACGAAAAACATCATTCAACAGTGAAATCCGTATGTGAAGTTATGGAACCGTTGGGTATTAAAAATTTAATTCTTTATCATACAGAGGATACTCATGAAAATAAAAAGGAATTATATACAAAAGAAGCAAAAGAATATTTTAGTGGTAATGTTTTTGTACCAAGTGATTTAGATGAAATTGTATTAAATTAAAACAAAATCTTATACTTCGTGTAGTACAAAGTAAAAAGTGACTATTACATCACTTTTATTTGGAAGATTCTTAGGGTGAGAAATTATTTCTTTTTAGGCTCCCCTTTTTTTCTTGCAATAATTTTCTAGGGTATCTATCATAAAGTACATGATATAGGATATGATACCAAGAATAACTACTCCTGTTATTACTAAGTTAATGTTAAATACTTGTGAGCCGTACATAATTAAATATCCTAGCCCACTTTTTGATACTAGTAGCTCTCCCATGATTACTCCGATGTAACACATATAGGGAGAACGAAAAGCATTTTAGTAAGGAACTTGCTAGAAATGGAGAAAACATGGGAAAAGTAAGTTGTCCATTTTGTAATAGTAAGAATACGTTTAATATCTCTTATGGCTATTTAAAAGAGAAAAAGATAAAGAAGAACTATGTAGAACTAGATACTAATATCAATTATAGAAAAGGTTTTGAAAAGCATGATTTTGATGGTGAGAAATTAATCAGTCATTTACCTAATCATTATTGTAAAGATTGTGGGAAAAGATTCCAATCTAGGAAAGTTATGTACACAGTAGATATATCAGTTATTAATTTGATTATTTGTATTAATAATAATTACTATAGGTATATCTTTGATTTTAGTGATAAAGAGAATCCTAATTATACATTAAAGGTTAACTGGTTACCTATTAATATAAATGAATCTATTACTATTAATGATATGAATAAAATACTTTCTAGTTTTAAAAATTATAAACCCAATCTATGGAATAGTCATTATAGAGATTCTTATAGTTATACTAAATATTATTGGATATTAAAATGTACCTATTACAATGGAATTGATTACGTAAAAAGTGGTAATGATAAAGTACCTAATAATTGGCATGACTTTATTAAGCCATTTAAGATAATATTTAATGAAAATATTTTTGATTTAGAATCCTAAGAAATTAGGATTTTTATATTGTAAAAGAAAGGGATGAGAACATGGCAGTATTTAAAGTGAGAAAAGTTAAGAATTATACATCTATGAGTAATGAGCATTTACAAAATAAAGAACTAAGTTTAAAAGCCAAGGGATTATTATCTTATATGCTATCTTTACCT
>CALVSH010000044.1 GCA_944358945.1 uncultured Bacilli bacterium | reverse complement strand
AGAACAAAACTACGGTAGCGACTATCGGATGTTAAGCCTGCGGAGAAGTAGGGTTACTTACTCTATGAAGCAGGAACTTGGGAGGCAACGACCAAGGCGAATTAAGTTTACTTAATTCTTTTGTTCTCTTCAGCATCAACACGAACATTTAAGTTTAAAGTTTCCACATCATCTCTCCCTTTCTATATTAATTAGAATTGGTTTAAACTACTATGTCAACACAACGTAATGCAATAGATATATAATGTGTTACAAATGTTACTAATAGTTTATTTCGTTTTATCAACGAGAATGCCTACTTTTTATTGTTAGTATTTCAAAAGAATTGCAGAATTGCTAAAAATAATGAAAACTCATCTGTCTAAAATAAAAATACTAAATAATATCTTTCAACGAAAGAACTAGAAAACAAACTCTAGTTTTACTTTTGAATAATTCCACTTGCATAAAACATATACTATAGTTATAATTAATATGAAATATATTTCATGTTATATATTTCAAGAATAAAAACAAACTCGAACTGACAATATATTAAAAGAAATAAAGTTTAAGTTTAATAATAATAAAAGTCCTAATAATAATTAGGTTAGAAAGGAAAGTTATGTTAGAATTAAAAGATATTTGTTTTGAAAGAAACGATAAAAAAATCTTAGATCATATTAATATCACGTTAGATACAAATAAATTTTATGTAATTACAGGACCAAATGGTTCTGGTAAATCAACGTTAGCAAAAATCATCATGGGAATAGAAAAACCAGATTCAGGAACTATCCTTTTAAATGGAGAAGACATAACAAATAAAACAATTGATGAAAGAGCGAAATTAGGAATCGGTTTTGCTTTCCAACAACCAGTACAATTCAAAGGAATTACTGTCTATGATTTATTAAAACTTGCCAAGGATAAAGATTTAACAAAACAAGAAGCTTGCGTCATTCTATCAAAAGTAGGACTATGTGCGATGGAATATGTAGATCGTGAAGTAAATAAATCTCTATCAGGTGGAGAATTAAAAAGAATTGAGATTGCTACAGTAATGGCCAGAAACCCTGAACTTGCTATATTTGATGAGCCAGAGGCAGGAATCGATTTATGGAGTTTCCAAAATCTAACAGAAGTGTTTAAAGAAATAGGAGCTACTGCTAACACTACCACCTTAGTAATTTCTCACCAAGAAAGAATACTAAATATTGCTGATGAAATCATTTTAATGAATCAAGGAACAATTCAAAAAGTAGGAGCCAAGGAAGAAGTGTTTGACCATATCTTTAAACCTAAAAAATGTTGTAAGGAGGTGGCAGTCTGTGAACAATAAAGAAAAAGAACTATTAGAAGAAGTAGTAGGAAAAGACCCTACAAACTCCGATAGTTATAACATTAGAAAAAACGGTAAATCAGTTGATAGAAAAGTAAATCCTAATATTGATATTGTATCAAAAGAAAACAATAGTGGAATCGATGTTTATGTAAAAGAAGACACTTTATTTGGAACGGTAAACATACCAGTAATTATCACAGAAAGTGGTCTAACAGACGTGGTATACAACGACTTCCACATTGGAAAGAATGCTAATATTATTATTGTTGCCGGATGCGGTATTTCTAATGATGGACACTGGGATGCTAGACATGATGGAATCCATAGATTCTATCTAGAAGAAGGAGCTAAGGTAAAATATATAGAACGTCACTGTGGACTAGGAGTAGGAGAGGGAAAGAAAGTTCTAAATCCGGTAACCGAAATCTATATGAAGAAAAACTCCTACATGGTAATGGATACTACTCAGACAAAAGGAGTAGATGACACGATTCGAACAACAAAAGCTGACCTTGAAGAAAACACAACCCTAGTCATTACCGAAAAAATATTAACAAGTAAAGACCAAGTCGCAAAAACAAACTTTGAAGTAAATTTAAACGGAAAAGAAGCATCTACTCACGTAACTTCTCGTTCAGTCGCAACAGGTGATTCTTACCAAGAGTTTATCTCTAACATTACAGGTAATACAAAGTGCTATGCCCATGTAGAATGTGACGCTATTATTAAAGAAAACGGAAAAGTCAAAGCCATACCAGAAATATATGCCAAGGATATTGATGCCAATCTAGTTCATGAAGCTGCTATCGGTAAAATTGCCGGAGAACAATTGATGAAATTAATGTCTCTAGGTCTATCTGAAAAAGAAGCAGAAGAAGTAATTATCAATGGATTCTTAAAATAACAAAGGATAATATATGTCAGAAGTAAGAGAACCAGTTAAAAAAACAAGTAAAAAAACTAAGCAAAGAATAATTGAAAAAGGTTTTGAACTAATTTGTAAAGAAGGCTATCACAATATTACTTGTGCAGATATTGCCAAATATGCTGGAGTATCAACGGGTAGTATTTATCAATACTTTTCAAACAAAAAAGATATTTTAATAAATGGAATCAATCAATATCTAACAGAAATAATGTTTCCTAAAATAATTACCCAGGAAAAACTATCCAAGGAACAACTAATCAAAGAATTAATTAATGCCAGTATCGAAAGCCATAAAAAATATAAAATACAACACGAAGAACTAGTATCTATCGTTCATCAAGATAAAGAATTATCTAAACTTTATCAAGAAAAAGAGTGGGAGATGACGAAGTACTTAACAAAGTATTTAGAAGCTTATACTATAGACCCAGACAACCTTCTAGAAAAAACACACATTATACTAGGACTAATAGATAACTTATCGCATGAAATCATCTATCACAAACATAAAAAATTAAAAGAAGAAAACTTAAAAAAGGAAACAGAACAACTAATTCTAAAAATATTAACCTAGGAAAGAGTAAACTCTTTCTTTTTCTTTAGAGTTGAAAATAGTACAATAGTAATGAAAAATAATAATAGAAAGAAAGTTTCTACAATACTCTAGGTAGTTTAAATGAAATAATCACGACTATCTAATCAATAAATTACTACATGAATTTTCAATTTTCTTTGTCATAAACACCTAGATTTTGATTTTTTGAACAGTGAAAAAAATCAAAATCGGGACTTCGCCCCACTAAGGTTATTACATTTTTATTTTTTAACTGCAAAGAATAATATAAGATAAATAAAAGTACCATTTAAAATAAAAAGAGCCGATTAGAGGTGTGGGGGAAAATCGGTTCTTTTATTT
>CALVSH010000043.1 GCA_944358945.1 uncultured Bacilli bacterium | reverse complement strand
CTTTCTTTGCCATTCTTTATATTGTTATCTATTATATTTTAATTCTTTTACTATCTTTTTACTTTCTTCTAGGATTTCTTCTTTATGAGTATTTTTATACACTTGTAATAAATCAATTACCTCATATATCGATAATCTTTCTTTTAAATAAGAAATCTTTTTCAACTCTTCATCATTTTCTATTATTATTTGCATTAAGTCTTGATAATCACATTCTGTTGTTAGCATATCTGTTTTTGAGAATGCCCAGCGCCATGGAACTTTTTTATATCTATTTAATATTCTATAATCGTAATCTATCGGTGCTGCCATTGAATATTCAAAATCTAATAATATAAGTTTTCTATCTTGATAAATAATATTATCAAAGTGCAGGTCACCATGAATTTGTCCAAATTTATTTTCTTTAAAATAGATATCACATAGTAATAATAATTCATCATATAACTCATCTGTGATATTACACTCTTTTATAAGAGTTCTTATTTTTTCTTTAATAAATTTATTAAAATCATATTCCTCTACTTTCTTATTATGAAGTGATTGCAACAAGCTGATTAATCTTAAAATAATTTCTTTTCTTTCTTCTTCTGTTAATTTATACCATACTTCATAAAGTGTAGGTCCTTCTATTTTTTCCAGTACTTCATAGTCATAAGAAATTAATTTTTTTGTTTTATCTGCAATATATAGTTTTGGAATATTACTACTTTTATTATTTTGATAAAAGTCTATTTCATTTTCAAATCTTTTTTCGTTTTCTTTCTTGGTACAAATTCTTACTATATAGTCTTCTACTTGATATATAGTATTGGTAAATCCTGCGGTTATTTTGTTATAGTTTTTCCCATTTAAGAAATCTGTGTTCTCTATAATCTTTTCTATTTCTTTATCAAAAGATTACTCTTTTGTTGTGATTAATCCTTCAATGATATCATACATGGTTCCAATTAATTCTAGATATCTAGAAATTTCTTTTATTGTTTTTGATGCTTCTTGTTCTCCTAAAAATTTTTCTTCTTCCTCCCTTGGTATCATTCCTAGACTTCGTTCTAAGTTATATTTTAACCACTCAAATCTTCCAACTAAGTTTCCACAGATAATATCATACCAATCAATATCTTTAATATCTCTTAGTTTTTGATACTCTAGAAATACAGCTTTAAATTTTTCTTCATTAAAGTTATCTGTTAAAACTCCAGACCAAGAAAGAGCAGTTTCTAATAATTCTTGATGAGGGCTAGATAGGGTTGCGGACTCCCAATCGATAACGATAGGCTTCTCTTGATTCCACATTACATTTTTAGGATCCATATCTCTATGATAAATCGTTGATACTGTATTCGTGTTATTCAACCTCTCATTTACTCTTTTTAGGATAGAATTATATTTTTTATAGTTTTTTAAATATTCCTTACTATAAGACATTTTGTTAAAATTTACTTCTAAGGCATAACCTTCCCAGTCATATAATCTTTTATATTCTATTTTTCTTCTGTTAAATTCAATTTTTTGTAATCGAGAATATGAATTTTAGTCAGTATTTTTCCAATCTTTTTACAATGTTCTACTGTGATTTCATCATCCGATAATATTTTTCCATCTACATAATCAAATACCATATAGTAAGTATTTTCAAATTCTGTTAGATATTTTCCATCTATAGAGATGGCACTAGATACCGGAATGTTATTTTCTTTTGCTAGATTAGATAATTTTTCTGATACTACAAAGTTGTTGTAAGCTTCTTTTCTGTTCATCACTTCACTATTTAAAACTTTTATTGCATAAGTTGCAGTTGTTGTTTTTACTTTAAACATTTTATGCATTAAGCCACCATTTAACTTTTCTATATCTATTACTGTTCCTAATTGATATTTTGTACAGAAATTTCCTATATTCATATTATTACATCCTTTTATTCTAAAATTACTTTTCTATTTATAGCAATCTAATATTTTATATCTAATAGAGGTAAATCTGATTATATTCATTTTTCTTAATTTTGACGATTGTTTCATCGCTAGTTTTATTTTTCTTTCGGAACGTCGTATATTCCTCTTTCTTTACAAATAGCATTAATTTTATCTTTTGCATCTTTAATTGAAGTTTTATTACTATCATAATCTAATAATAGTTCGATTCCATAGGAACCCTTTTCATCTATTTCGGTTAAATCTTCTACTATCCTCATTAATGTATTATATTGATAGTCATTCATTCTGGATGGCAATAAAACTGGACTACCACATTTATCACATAGTTGAATAATTATATTTCCTGCTTCTACTGCTTCGAATTGCCAGATAGGCCACTCCCATTTTGATTCTTTTGGATCTTTTCCATCTAAATAGTTATAAATATTTAAAACTGCTGCTCCATGTCCTATCCAAGAGTAAACACTTATCATATTATCTTTTGTAATTACTATTGCTGCACCATCCAATTCTTTACTATAAAATTCCTCTAGGTCAAAGATATTGTTTTCATGTTCTATTTCTTCCTCCAATAGTTTCTTGTCTGTAATGGTTTCTACTGGATATTTAACCTCTTCTACTCCTTCTAACATCATAATATCATAATCGACCCTGGCGTAAAAAAATAGACTGTTAACCTTTCTTACAATATCTGTTACATTCTCTTTTATTTTTGTTCTAATCCAATTTTCTGATAGATATTCTAAATTACTTTCTATTGGGTTAGTTTTTAAAGATTTTTTTAGATTAATGTCTGTTACTGGAGAAATTGTTTTTGTAGTTTTTATATATATGTTTTGTTCTTTCATTTTACACCTACTTTTTTCATTCTATTATTATTTTACCATCGATATTACATATATAACAATCTCTTAATTTCTTTTTGATATGTTTTAGAGCGTCTTTATCTTGTTCTAGTTTTCTTCCTACTAATACTCCTTCAATTAAAGAAGAAGGTAGTCCAAACATAATAGCTGATTCTCTATCTGTAGTCTGTGCTGTTCTATTTAGTCTTTCTTTTAAAAAATTTTCGTAGTACCTGTAGTCTAAAAAATCTTTTAACTCCTCTTCTACTAGTTCTATATTCCAAATATCTTTTTTTATCATTTCCTTGGCATAATCACTTTCCATATTTAAAATAAAAGCTATTTGTCTTTTATTAGAAACTAAGCTTGGCATAAATCTAATTTCTTTTGTTTGGTCTCCCCAGTACATCCAAATATTTTCATCATCGTTTATTTTTTCTGTTTCTTCATCAAACTTATGATATGGAATCATTTTGGATACTTCTTTAGAACCTGGTCCTCTTCCAATCGTATAAGTTATAGTAAATCCGCTATAATCTTTTATATACTCTTGTAATAAACAATCCTCTTGTATTACCCACATTCCAATACTATGTCTAATTTTGTTATGAATATTTTCTTCTGTAAAATCATTACTAATGAAACCATTTTCTACTATCCAATCAAAGTTGTCTAGTAATCCAGGTATTCCATGCATGTAGGTTCCTTTTTTTAGTTTTACTTCTTCTCCTACATGATATTTGTTTTTCTTTATTTCCTTCTTCTCATAAAAAAGCTCGATATTGTTTAATACTAATTCTAAGGCTTTGCCTTGAAATGTCTTTTTTGCATATTCTATATATTTTTCTTTATTCATTTTTATCTCACTTCCTCTTATACTTTTTTTGTCTTTATTTTTTTATACCAGAAGCCAAGGGAATCTTCTGTTTCAAATCCTGCACTATTATATACTTTTTTTCTCCAATCAAATGAGTTGATATAAGCAATTTCATTTCCTTTTGAGGGAGATACTTCCCAGGATCCTGGATATAAGTCAAAGCACATAAAAGCAGTTTTCTTGCCTATTTTATTTCTTCTATATTTAGGAATTACCATAAATTCTGC
>CALVSH010000042.1 GCA_944358945.1 uncultured Bacilli bacterium | reverse complement strand
ACAAATTACTATTTATCTATCTATTTTCTTCCGAAGTATTATGGGGGTTTACCATACGGTATCAACTAAAACGTTTTACCACATTTTTAAATAAATTTGCTAATTTTAGCCATTTTTGGCGAATTTTGAGGTATTGTTAAGATAAATGTGTAAGATTTTAATCTTGAAAGCCCTTTATTAAATATAACTTAAAGATAGGACTAATAGAAGAGACAAATTCAAAGGCAACATCTTTATAAGCATATGCTCCACCATACCTACCGAGTTTAGAATAAATACCTATAGCATTAGTCTTTTTACACCATTCTGTAACACTCAAGATGAAAGTATGAAGACCTACTTCTTTTCTAAACCCGTCAAATTTGACGGAATTAAAATTTAGATTATATATTGATTTCCAAGTTTCTAAAAATTCTAAAGTAATTCTATTTCTTAACTAATATCTGATAATATCATCTGATGTAGATTTTCCCAAATGCTTCTAATCTCATTTCCCTCAAACAGATTAGAAATAGTTTCTAATTTATTATCTATATAAATCACCTTTCTTTCATATCATTTTTAATCAACTTTTTAATAGCTTCCTCTACATGTTCCTTACATATGCCTGTACAATCATCCATATCCATAATCATCTCTTTATCACCAGTAATACTTGTCTTGATAAGTTCTTTATGTAAGAAATCTTGTAAACTATAAGAGTCATCATCAAAAATAATAAAACTATCTATTTCTTTATATTTTAACCAAGCATATATTTCATTCTGTCTAATCCCATCATTGTCAACCGGAGTCACATCATAAATTTTAAGTCCATAAGCATCAAAGAGTTCAATTAAAGTAGCCATTTTATCACTACAAGGTACATATTTTCCATTTTCCATTTTTCCAGATAAACGCCAAGAAGAACTCAATACAATAACCGCACCTGTTGCATCAACAATTTCCTTCAACAACTCAACCCTATCTAAATCTATCTCTATTCTCCTTTTACCCGTTTTAATAAATTCATTATCAATCTCAATAAATGTTTGAGATGTATTTAAAACTCCATCAATATCCAAAAAAATTACCTTCATATTCACCTCTAAACTTAAAATACATGCATAACGTCAATAAAAAACTTAATTTCCAGATCCTATATCGCCTTTTGTAGAAAATCTATCATGATATTTTTTTAAAACATTACTAAATACCTGATCCAAATCCATATTTAGACTATTCGCAACACAAATCAAAGAAAACAAAACATCTCCTAACTCTAACTCAAAATCCTCGGTACTAGAAAAACTCTTCTTACCATAACGACTACTTTTTAATATTTCCTTACCTAGCTCTCCAACTTCAGAAACCAAATCAATATATCTTACTTCAATAGAACTTTCTAAATCATATTTTTTGACCAACTCACTAACCTTATCTTGAACCTCTTTCATACCTTTCTCCTTCACTACCATTCAATATTATTATACAGTTATTTAAAACATAATCCTGATGAAAATTATTAATAAATAAAAAAATATTTTTTCCGTAGAAGAATAACACAACTTTCTACTTATGACTCTTTACATGACGATAAATAAAATCCACAACATGATCCTCATTTACTTGAACCTCTCTAAGGTCCTCTTCATCTACCTCTGTAAAATATTTATCAATTTTCTTATATTTAGAAATAGAATTTAGTGGATATCCAGGATTCATATCTAAAGACCTCTCACTAACCATATAAAAATTATCTTTTTCCCAGGTATAAGTAGCTTCTTCTCCATCCTCATTAATAACAGCCATACCATATATCCATTTGCAATTGATTCTACCATCAACACCATATTTTTTTACCAAATTACTATAGTGTTCTATCATCTCTTCATCCGTTAAACTCTTACCACCAACTCTTCTCACAAAAAGACCAGGTTGTAAATCTTCTAAAACTCCTTCCATATATAAAGTATCATCCATACCAATAGAAGGCATATGTGTCTTTTCAAAACAAGCTCTCGCCTTAATTAAAGCATTCTCAATGGCAGTACTACCATTTTCTAAAACATCAAGATCTAAATCTATATCTCTTAAAGACAATAACTCAATACCTTTTTCTAAAAGACCATCACGAAATCTCTCTACTTTACTTTGATTACCAGTCGCAAAAACCACTTTCATCACAATCACCTCCAAAATTATCTATCTATATATTAACTAATTTTTTAAAAAAGGAAAATACTTTTTACTATAAAATTTACCCAAGTAAAAAAGAATCAACTACAAAGTCAATTCTTTTACTTTTTTTTTACTCTTAACAATTATTTTTCTAGCCATTAATATAATGATAATAATATTAATTACTTCAAAAAGTATCACAATAGGAAGTGCCAAAATCAAACTATATCTTAATAAATTAATATACATATATGGCACCACTAAAATAGTTACCAAAAAGAAGTACAATACTTCAATAATAATATTAATAATATCCAAACTATGATTATTCTTTCCACCAATAATCACCAGTATAAAACAGATAAGCTGCATCACACCAGCAATAATAATACACGGCATAGCCAAGGCTTGTAAAAAGCCACCCAACAACCTACTTCCATCATTCATCAGTTGATCAGTAAATGAATAAGCAGTAATAAAATGACCAACCAATAAAATAAGTGTTAAAAGAATTAAAACAATTAGTCCCACACTAGTTCCTGTTGATGAATTTTTCTTTTTCATACAATCCAATCTCCTTACAAACAATATATATCTATTATATCATATATACTAACGTAATTTAGATTTATTATTTTTAACTTCATAATACTCAGCAAAATCTCGATAAGAAACCTCTATAACATCATCATAATCCAATTCCTGATAACACTTATATTGATAACTATTTTCATCTTTCACAAAACGCTCATCATTTTTAAATACATAAATATAACCAATCATATCAGGTGAAAAACAAACATTCTCCATTATCATCAGTGGATAACTATCCGTATTAGGAATATCAAAACTCCAATCCAACCCCTCACTACTTTCCTTTATTGTATCCTTAAAAGCATAAGGAGTTGCCTTCAAAAAAGAAGGAAACAAAAAGACAGCCTCACTAATATTATCTTTATTTCCTTTAGAATCATGAGATAATCTTGGACTTATCTTAGATAACTTACAAGGACTTCCATGAAACAAATAAGTTGGACAATCAATATCTTGATTCAAATACTCATACATCTTCTTAGAATTTTTCATTTTATTCTCCACAATTATTATTTTATCCTTTTTCTAATTTACAACCTTAGACTTCTGCAAATCTAAATACTCTCGTAGATAAGAAATATCATCATCAGATAAATCTAATTTATCTAACTCATCATCCTTCATAAGTAATAATTCCACTACTTCATGATCAATTTCATCTTGCATTCTATCAAAATATTGCATAAATTCCTGAGAAGTAAAATTTAACACTCCTGTATAAAAAACTCCATAATTCCAACCAGGATTAGGTGTTTTTAAATAAGTAAGTTCATAACTTTTAATTTGTCTCTTATCATATAAATCCAACTTTAACTCTTCCATTAATTCTCTACTTAAAGTTACTTCCGGATTAAAAGTATCACCATCCAAGTCAGCAATATCAACCATACCACCTAAAATATTATATTTTTGATGATTACTTTTTACAATAACATAATATCCATCTAATGTTTGAAACAAAGCTGAAACAAATAAACTTCTAACATCTAAATCCTTATGAGTTCTAGAATAAACAAGTAAGGAATACTTGGCCTCTGCCACTTCCAAAACATTTTTATCTTTATCATAATGGGTAACAAAAAGCATTTCTCCATCCCAATAAGAAGCAGTATCTTGCCTAGCTTCTCTATCAGAAATAAACTCTCGAAAACACTTGTCTACCCTATCTTCCATAACAGCATCTAATTGTATCAAAAAAGGTCTCTTTCTAATAATTTTAGGTATTTTATCTATCTTTATTAACATCTTCATCATCTTTCTATATCATTAATTGTACATACTCTAGTATACAATCATTTTTCAAAAAAGAAAACAAAAAAAACATATGCAATCAAAAAGCATATGTTTATTAATTTTTTGTTCCAAACCTAGAAAATGGTAAAATAGTCAAACTAGTTTTTCCAATAATCTCATCTCTATCAACAGCTCCAAACACTCTACTATCCGTAGAATTAGTTCTGTTATCACCCATGACAAAGTATTGATTATCTCCAACTTCCGCTAAAAAATCACTAGTTTCTTTATGTTTAAAGTCTTCTTTAACATACTCACCATCAATATATAATTTATCTGCTTTATACTGAACCATTTCTCCAGGAAGTCCAATAACTCTTTTAATTAAATATTCATCATTTTTATGAATCACTACAATATCAAATCTTTCTACATCTTCAAAACGATAACTAACTTCATCAAGTAACATAATATCACTATTTTCCAAGGTAGGATCCATAGAAACTCCATTAACTCTGATAGGAGATACCACATACATTTTAATAAAAATAACTACTACAATTATTAAAAGATAAGGGATAAACTCTTTCAAATAATTTTTCTTTTTATTTTCTTTCATTTCATCCATAGTATCACCATAGCAAAAAAATAAGGCATGGCCTTATTCTTATTGTTCCCCTCTTTCTTTGATACGATACCCACCACGTCTATCTTTAAGGAAGTTAAGTTTAGCACGTCTAACTTTACCTTTACGTACTACTGTAATACCAGCAACCTTAGGTGAATGAATTGGGAATGTTCTTTCAACACCAATTCCACTACTCATCTTACGAACAGTAAATGTTTCAGAAACACTACCACCACGACGAGCAACAACAACACCTTCAAAAGCTTGGATACGTTCTCTTTTTCCTTCAATAATCTTAACATCTACTCTTACTGTATCTCCAACACGAAATTCAGGAATGTTAGGATTAATTTGTTTTTGATTAATTTTGTCAATAACGTTCATATAAGTTCTCCTCTCTAAATATATATTTCACAAATGATCATAATCATTAAATAAAAGCGAAAAGCGGATCATTGCTCAGACGTCTACAATTATAACACAACAAATATAAAATAGCAAACACTATTTATTATTTCTTCTTAAAATCTACATGATTTTTTGTACTATGATAAACTTGATGAATATAATCATCTTGGTCTATAGAAAAAGATTCTGGAACATGAATATGCATGGAATTATCCTGTTCATATGGATAACTCATAATTTCTAGTTCTGGAAAATGATAAGAAAGTCTTCCAAAATTTCTATAATATTTATTTATAGTATTATTACAAATTCTTACAAACTCTTCATAAGGAACTCTACTATTATTCATTTTAGCCATATTTCTAATAGGAAAATTACCTTTCACAAGCATCTCATCACATGAAATATCCTGTAAAAAAGAAGTAAACAAAGTTAATGCAACAATACTAGAAACAGACACATCCTTAATATTTTCATCAGGATAATCATCATAGACATCTCGATTGGTTTGATACAAAACTCGATTTAACTTTTTCTCTCCACTAGTTAGTTCTGCTTTACCTCTACCTTGATGAATGACATAGACATATGCCTTATTGCCATCAAGACCAAATCCAATATTAGGTAAAGAAAGCATACTACCATCTTCTCCACATATTTTACTACGAAAAACATAAGGTGTCTCATTACCAGATGGATTCCAAACATCAACTAAAAATTCAAAATGATGAGGAATTTTCCCCTCGATAACAGCACTATTATGTTTCTTAAAATATTCTTCTCTACAGATAGAGTCAGTTAAAAAGCGACTTCTACGTTCCAAAAACTCTTCCGGATTACGAAAATCTTCTTCCGTTGCATTAAACCAAACATTAAAAACCGCTGACTCTATAATTGCGTCAATATTTCCTTCAAAATAAACATAATCATATTTTTGTAATTCAGTATATTGTTCTAAAAAAGAAATCATACTTTCTGTATACTGAATTAATGCCTTATCGAATCGTTCTTGATTATGAATCTGAATGACAGGAATAGACTCATCTTTAATATTCTCTATCTGACTAGCTAAACAAAAAGAGGCATCAAATAAAAAGCCATCAATATTAACCTTATCTTTACTATTAGCTTGTGGAAGAATTGTATTATAAAAAGCGTTTAAAATCTTTTGTTCCATAACATCACCTACTTAATAAACATCGCATCACCAAAGGAAAAGAAACGATACTTCTCTTTAACTGCCACTTGATAAGCATGTAAAATATTTTCTTTTCCAGCCAATGCTGAAACTAACATTACTAACGTAGATTTAGGTAGATGAAAATTAGTAATTAAACAATCGATAGCCTTAAACTCATATCCTGGATAAATAAAGATATTAGTCCAACCACTACATTCACGAAACTCTCCATAGACTGACATAATCGTCTCCAATGTTCTAGTACTAGTAGTACCAACACTAATAATTCTCTTACCCTGTTTCTTAGTCTCAGTTAAAACCTCTGCCACTTCACGACTCATTTGATAAAATTCACTATGCATCTCATGTTCTTCAACATTATCTACACTAACAGGTCGAAAAGTACCAAGACCAACATGAAGAGTAATATAACAAATATGAATTCCCTTCTTTTCAATTTCCTCTAACAATTCCTTAGTAAAATGAAGACCCGCCGTAGGAGCAGCCGCACTACCAACTTCCCTAGCATAAACAGTCTGATAACGAGACTGATCTTCTAATTGTTCATGAATATAAGGAGGTAAAGGCATAGTACCTAACTCTTCTAAAACCTCTAAAAAGATACCTTCATAAGAAAATGTAAAATGACGAATTCCCTCATCTAAAACTTTAACACACGTAGCTTTCAACTTTCCATTTCCAAAATCAACAACACTACCCTCTTTAACACGTCTAGCCGGCCTCACCAAACATTCCCAGGTATCACCTTCTATATTTTTTAAAAGCAAAATTTCAATCATTGCCTTAGTCTCTTCTTTTTCACCATAAAGTCTAGCTGGAAGAACTTTTGTATCATTTAACACCAAGGTATCACCTGGCTCCAAGTAAGAAATAATATCTCTAAAATGTTTATGTTCAATATCACCAGTTTCCTTATCTAAAACCATAAGTCTTGACTCATCACGCTTTTTTAAAGGTGTCTGAGCAATTAACTCACTTGGCAATTCATAATTAAATTCTTCTACTGTCACTAGGCATCTCCTCCTCACTAAAAACTGTATCATATAACTTATCAAACATCATATTTGCTTCATCATATATCTCATTTAAATCTCCATTTTGTAACATATTTTGAAGGGTATCAACATCAACCCCATTACGAAAAGAAGTATCATACCAAAAAAGCAAAAAATCTCTAGCTTCGAAACTACTCACTCTACTACTAACAATAGATAGTAACGTTCTAGGATATTGTTTTAAATATTGATAATAATTATCAACATCCTCAAAAGAACTATGAAAAGCAAGTAAAGAAAGTTCATCTTCTGTATAATCACAAACAAAAGAGAAAAATTTTTGATAATAAGTAGCTCCTGCCAAAATAGTTAATAAACTAGATTGATTGACATCACCCAACTTTGTAAAATGATGATCAACATAATGAACATAATGTAAAAATTTATCTATCTTTTCCTCATTCATTCCCAATAACGACTGAATATGTTCAAAATAAGCATAAGGAATTAAATCACATAACTCCTCCTTATGCTCTTGAATAATCGAATATACACCATCAAGGGAATCTACATTATCAAAAATATAATTTTTCTTCATATTACCACCAATTACTGCTTTTCTATTCCTAAAACCTGATAAGCTTTATCGGTTGCTATTCTACCACGACTCGTCCTCTTTAACAACCCTGTCTGTAATAAATAAGGTTCATAAACATCCTCAATCGTTGTTACTTCTTCTCCAATAGAACTACTTAAAGCTTCAATTCCAACTGGACCTCCACCAAACTTTTCAATGATAGCAAGTAACAACTCATGGTCTGTATTATCAAGTCCTAATTTATCAACTTTTAACCTCTCTAATGCTTCCTCTGTAATTTCTAAATCAACAACACCATTACCTTTTACCAAGGCAAAATCTCTAACTCTCTTAAACAATCTATTAGCAATTCTCGGTGTTCCACGACTTCTCATCGCAAGCTCCCTAGCAGCATCATCAACAATCTCAACACCAAGTACTCTAGCCGTTCTTTTAATAATACTAGTAAGCTCCTCAATGGTATAAAACTGTAACTTAGAAGTAATACCAAATCGATCTCTAAGTGGTGCCGATAAATCACCCGCTCTAGTAGTAGCCCCTACTAAAGTAAAAGGAGGTAAATCAATCTTAATATTACGACTATTTCCTTCGCTACCAACAATAATATCTAAAGAATAATCTTCCATTGCTGGATACAAAATCTCCTCAATATATCTAGGCATACGATGAATCTCATCAATAAACAAAACATCACCTGGCTCAAGTGACGACAAAATCGCTGCTAAATCACCACTCTTTTCAATACTAGGTCCACTTGCTGTCTTAATATTAGTTCCTAATTCATGAGCAATAATAAAAGCTAACGTTGTCTTACCTAATCCTGGAGGACCATAAAGTAAAACATGATCCAAGGGTTCATTTCTCATCTTAGCTGCTTCTACAAAGATTCTAATATTTTCTTTAACATCTTCCTGACCAATATATTCATCAATACTCTCCGGGCGAATCGTATTATCCATCAACTGATCATCTTCTAAATGATAATTTGTAATAACACTCTCTTCTTGCATCATAATCCTCCTAACGTAACAATAACTTCAAAGCCTCTTTAATTTGTTCTTCGATAGAACTGCTAGCATCCACCTGTCCAATAACTTTCTTAATCTCTTTATCTTTATATCCTAAAGCAAGTAAAGCTTCCTGTAATTCTTCTTGTGTCTCTACAACATCATCCGTAATACCAGTACCAATAAACTCTAACTTACCTTTCAAATCCAAAATAATCTGTCTAGCTAATTTTTCACCAATCTTAGGAAACTTTTTCAAATATAAAATATTCTCTCTCTCAATAGCATCCATAATCCCTTCAATAGATCCAACTGCTAAAATAGGTAATGCCATACGACATCCCAATCCTTTTACACTAATAAGTTTTAAAAACAACTCTTTTTCAGCTCTAGTCTTAAAACCAAATAATGCCTCTTCATCTTCTTTCACTTGTTGATAGACAAAAACTTTATATTCATTTCCTACTTCAAAAGCATAAGGATTTGGTACATAAATCAAATACCCTACACCATTATTATCTAAAACAATAGAATTATATTTTAATTCTGCAATAACACCTTTTATATAATCATACATTTATATCAACTCCAAAAATAATTATATACCAAAAGAAAAAAACAAGCAATTAATAACGAATTATCAATCTATAATTATAATATAATACATTTGTTCGTTTGTCAATTAAAAAAAATAACCTTATATTATAAAGTTATTATTTCCCTATTTTTCTTTTAATATATAGATAAGCTTGAACAAATCTATCCCTAACACTAGGAATAAACCAGGAAGAAACAATCATAACAATCCAAATACAATGAATAAAATTACCGTTTAAAAATGCCTGTATTGTATAACCAATTAAAGCAATAAACAATATCAACAATAATAAAACTAAAAACAAATTAATAATACTTTTTGCCTCATTATTCTTAAATTGATTGCTTCCTCTTCTTTTTAACAAACTATCTGCTTTTTCTTTAAAAGAATGATATCTAGCTACAACTTCTGAAAAAGAAAGCTCACTATCTCTTTTATATACTTCATCTCTCATTTCAATATTACCATTTTCTAATAACGCTACATCAATCCTAGCAAAATCTTCTATTGGTAATGATACATCAAACTCTCGACCTAACATTTTTATTAATTTATTACGACAAGAATTAGAAACAAAAGTAGCTTCGTTAATATAAATTTTTAACTCTGTATTAATTTTTTTTAATTGAGCTTCTTTATCCATATATATATCCTAATTAATCTTCTTTTAAATTATAGTAAACATCTTGTACATCATCCAAATCTTCTAATGTATCAACTAATTTATGTACTTTTTCTTGACCTTCTTCATCAAGTGTTACTTCCATATTTGGAATATATGTTAATTCACATTCTAAAAATTCCTTAACATCATTATCCTCTAAAGCTTTCTTTACATTAGCAAAATTCTCAGTATCAGTAGTAATTAAATAATGATCTCCTGACTTTTCAAAATCAAGCGCACCTGCATCAAGTGCTACCATCATCATAGTATCCTCATCATAATCAGCTGGAATAACAATAGAACCACGACGTTCAAACATATAACTAACAGAACCATCAGTTCCTAAATTTCCACCAGCCTTAGTAAAAGCACTACGAACTTGAGAAGCAGTACGATTACGGTTATCCGTAAGACAGTCTACCATAAACGCAACTCCACCATGTCCATATCCTTCATATCTAACACTTTCATAGTTAGCAGCATCACTAGTACCTGTTGCTTTTTCTATTGCTTTATTAATATTATCTTTAGGCATATTTTGAGCCTTTGCTTTATCTACAGCCAATCTTAAAGCAGCATTTTGATTAGGATCAGGACTACCACCTTTAGCTGCTACCATAATCTCTTTTGCTAATTTTTGAAACACTTTACCACGAGCAGCATCAATCAATCCCTTTTTACGATGAATTGTTGCCCATTTAGAATGTCCACTCATACTATACCTCCTTTTTCTTTATTTATAATATCATATTTAATATACTTTGTAAATGAACAAAAACATGTTAAAATATATGTGAAAGAAGGAAATACTATGTACCTACAAGTAAAAAATAAAAAGATAAAATTAATAGAACAAGTTGGTTTTTGGAATCGCTTTAAAGGACTAAAATTCGTCCTAGAACCCATCGACTATGGACTACGTTTTTCCAAGAAAAAATTCGTAACAACAAACTTCCTATGCCAAAGAATAGACATTGTTCTAACTGACAAAGAAGATAATATTTTATATATCTACGAAAAAATGAAAACAGAAAAATACATACTACCAAGAAGAAAAGTATATCACGTTTATTTTCTACCATTAAATACCGCTAAAGACTTAAAAATAGGTACAAAATTAAAAATAATAAAAACTAAAAAAGAAAAAGAAATTGACCAAAAAAAACAAAGTTAAATTTACAACTTTGTTTTTTTATCACTAATCACCTAATATCTGTAAATTACGCATATCTATAAGTACCCAGCCATAAGCACCACTAGGAATAACAGTATGACAATAAGAACAAATTCCATGACTATCTAAATCTAAAACAGCTCCACAATTTGGACAATTAGTATCTTTATCATCTAATAACTTACTATTAGTTTTTAACCCTTTATTTCTAGAAAAAATTAAAAGATAAGAACGCCTAACATAATCACGACGACTAGGATTTACATTATTTAAAGCAGCAGTAAGTGCTACTACTAATATTTCTTTATCACCTTCTATTTTAAAATCCTTAAGTAAAACTCCTTTAATATAATATTTAGATATAACTTCTCCACTAGCTCTTTTATCTTCAAATAACGCCACATGTCTTTGATATAAGTAATCACTTTCAAACCGTCTCAAAATCAAATTATTTTTCTTATCCAAGGCTTCTAAAATAGTAGAATATAAATGCTTTACCCAGGCATAAAAATCTTCCTTAGAAAAATTAGGGTCAACAGCCTTAATTTTTTCTAAAACCTCTCCTTCAGATAAAGGAAAATACTCAGAAACCATAATAATTCCATCACCATCTTTATCGATGGCAGCCTTACTTTGTTCATCTAAAATACCCTCAACCACAGTCTTATCAGGAGCAATCACCCTATCTCCATAAGACACACCATCATCCCAATAATAACTCATTGCCTTATAAATACAAACCCAAGCAGGAATAGATAATAAAAAACA
Source organism: uncultured Bacilli bacterium (assembly GCA_944358945.1). Lineage (GTDB taxonomy): Bacteria > Bacillota_I > Bacilli_A > RF39 > UBA660 > Faecimonas. The sequence goes on along the minus strand of CALVSH010000042.1, from coordinate 10,341 downwards.
TAAAAGTCCAACAGGTCCTCCATACATAGGAACCATAAAAATCGCAACAACTACAGACATAATAGCAAATACAATAAGATAAAATGACAAGAAAATCGCATAAAAATTAGACCAACCTTTTTTATTTGAATTGCGTCGATTCATAAAACTCAACTCCACTCTAAAAAAATTATAACCAAGAAAAAAGTAAAAGTCTACACTTTTACTTTAAAAACAAACTACTTATCACGTACCTCTGCACTATGAGTAGAACATACCTTATCAATAATCTGATGGAATACCTTCATAACCTCATCATCAGTAAGAGTTCTATCCTCTGACATAAATAACAAATTATAAGCTAAAGATTTTTTACCATTTCCAACATGCTCTCCTTCATAAACATCAAAGACATAAGTAGAATGTAGAAGTCTACCACCAGCTTTTTTAATTGTCATCTCAACATCAGAAGAAGAAACATTCTTATCAACAACAAAAGCCACATCTTTCTTTATCGTAGGATACTTACTAGCCTCCTTAAATTTAAGAGGTTTTACACCTTGCATTAAAGCCTGTAAAGAAATCTCACAAACATAAACTTCATCACTGCATACTTTAGGATGAACTTGTCCCAGGATACCAACTGGACGTCTATCAATTAAGATTTGACAACTCTTACCAGGATGCATATCAGGTAAACTAGCCTTTTCAAAACGATAACGATTTTTAAATCCAAAGTAACATAAGATATCCTCTGCAAATCCCTTCATTAAGTAAAAGTCACCCTTCATGCTACCTTTCCAAGGATTAACTACATAGTCGCCCTTCATCAAAAAACAAATCTTACTCTCTTCTTGATAATTCTTATCATAAGTTTTCGCAACTTCATAAATCATAACATCTTCTACTTTACGAGCTTTATTATACTGATATACATTTAATAAAGATGGAATTAATGTAGTACGAACAACACTTTTATCTATACTCATTGGATTAGGAAGAACACATTTCTCTTTACCTTCATAATCAAACTTTTGACTCATATCAGGAGATACTAAAGTATAAGTTTTAACCTCATTAAATCCTAAACTACGAAGCCTTTTAGACACAGCTTTGCGATACTTAACATCACCTACGTATTCACCTCTACGAATACCAACACTAGGTAACGTAGATTTTAATTTCTGATATCCATAAAGTCTACCAATTTCTTCCGCAATATCATTAACATTAGGATCAACATCAAGTCTTCTCTTAGGAATCACTACTCTAAACTTACCATCTTTAATGGTATATGGAAAATCAAGACGTTCAAGTTCAACTTTCATATCCTCTTCTGTAATACGAATTCCTAACATTTTATCTACTTGTTCAGGAACAAACTCCACTACTTTTTCACTCTTATCAACAACATCATGACTAACAATACCAGACAACACTTTCGCACCCGCATATTTTTCTAACAAGCAACAAGCACGATTCATTGCCATCATCGTATATTCATAATTAAGTCCTTTTCCATAACGAATACTAGCTTCGCTTCTAAGATCTAAATGACTTGCTGTATAACGAATACTAACCGCATCAAAAATAGCTGCTTCAATTAAAATATTTTTAGTAGTATCGGTAACCTCAGTATTTTCTCCACCCATGACACCAGCAATACATACAGGCTTTTCTCCATCCGTAATAACAATATCACTACTACGTAAAATTCTAGTTTTGCCATCAAGAGTAACAACTTCTTCTTCATCCTTAGCATCTCGAACCAAGATATGATCTCCCAAGGTATCTTTATCAAAGAAATGAAGTGGTTGACCAAATTCTAACATAACATAATTAGAAATATCAACTACATTATTAATAGGGCGCATACCAGCAGCAATCAAACGTCTTTGAATAAACTCAGGTGACTCACCTATCTTTACATCCGTAACCATTTTTGCTAAATAATAAGGACACTTACTAGTTTCAACTTCTAAAGAGAAATGTTTATTAACATTATCATCAATTTCTTGATAACTACAATCTGGTAACGTTACTTTACGATTTAAAATAGCTGCAATTTCATAAGCAAATCCAATATGGTAATAGCAATCATTATTACGATGTTTATGAATATCTAACTCATATAATGTAGACTCAAGATCTAAATAAACAAGTGGGTCTTTTCCAATAGGAGCATCATCTGACAACTCTTCAATTCCACGAGCATATGCTTCATCTGTCTTCTCTTCAAGTCCTAATTCATACAAAGCACAAATCATACCATTAGACTCTACACCACGAATCTTACTAGCTTTAATTTGAAAGTCGCCAGGTAAAACTGCACCAGGTAAGGCAACAATTACTTTTAATCCTTCACGAACATTAGGAGCACCACAGACAATCTGTTGTAACTCTTCACCACCTACATCTACCTGACATAAATGTAAGTGATCACTATCTGGATGATCCACACAACTAATAACCTTACCAATTACTAAATAATCAATATGATTACTAATTACTTTTTCAACATTAATACCAGCTTCTGTAATTTTAACAGCTAACTCTTCTAAATCTTGATCACTAATATCAATATAATCTTTTACCCATTCTAAACTAATCATTATTTTTAAGCTCCTTTCTATCAAAATTCTTAACTTCTCTTAAATCTGTATTATAAAATACTCTTAAATCATTAATATCATACTTAAGCATTGCCATACGCTCAGCTCCAAATCCAAAAGCAAATCCACTCCAAACCTCAGGATCATAACCACTCATACGAAGTACATTAGGATGAACAACACCAGCCCCAGCAATCGTAATCCAACCAGTATGCTTACAAATATTACAACCTTTACCTTTACAATTAAAACAACTAATATCAACTTCTACAGAAGGTTCAGTAAATTGATAATAACTAGGTCTAAAACGTGTTTCTACATCTTCACCAAATAACTTCTTAACAATAACATCAATAGTACCCTTCAAATCAGATAACGAAATATCCTTATCTACAAGCAATCCCTCAATCTGCATAAATTGATGAGAATGAGTAGCATCATCATCATCTCTACGATAAGTCTTACCAGGACAAATAACTCTAACTGGTACTTCTCCTTTTCCTTTTAACATCGTACGAACCTGTACAGGAGAAGTCTGACTACGAAGTAAAATCTCTTCCCCTTCCACATAAAAAGTATCTTGTGCATCTCTAGCCGGATGACCCTTAGGAATATTTAACATCTCAAAGTTATATTTATCTTCTTCAATCTCAGGCCCATCCACAACATCATAGCCCATGCTCATACAAACTTCTTCTACTTCTTCAATTAACTTCTCTAAAATATTAGGAGCACCCATACTTACCTTAGTACTAGGTAAACTAATATCAATTGCTTCACTTTCAAGTTTTTTATTTAACTCCTCTTCCTCTAATTTAGTCTTAATCTCATCAAAATTAGACTGAAATAAAGTACGCACTTCATTTACACTCTGTCCAAATGCTTTTTTTTCTTCCTTAGGAACATTTCTAATTTCACTATTTAACTCAGTGATAAGACCTTTTTTACCTAAATATTTTACCCTTAAATCATTCAATGTTTTTAAATCAGTAACATCACTTAAATCATCTAACATTAATTTCTTAACTTCTAAAACATTCATCAAATCATCCTTTCTAAAAAAAAATAACTATAAACTTAAGGGTGTATAAAAACACGGTACCACCTTAATTTATAGTTATTTAACTACCTCTTAATCTTAACGCGACTAACGCCTATAATTTTGTTATAGGGACTCCTAAGACGAATTCATAAACTATTCTTATCTGTTTTCACCAGCCACAGACTCTCTAAAAAGACCTCATTTACTACTACTTCTTAATCAACATCGATACGCCTATTATAACATAATGATAAAAAAAAGCAAAGAAAATTAAATAGTCATTAATTCTCCTTCTTTTTCTTTTAACATTTCATCTATCTTCTTATTATATTTCTGTACTAATTCTTGTACTTCTTTTTCCATACCCTTTTCTATATCTTCAGGTAACTCTTCTGCTTCTACCATTTCTAAAGCTTCATGACGATTATTACGAACAGACACTTTGGCATCTTCGGCAATCGCTTTTACTTGCTTAGTAAGTTCCTTTCTTCTTTCCTCAGTAAGAGCAGGAACAACAATACGCACTGTTTCCCCATCATTGTTAGGAGTATATCCTAAATTAGCAGCAAGTATTGCCTTCTCAATAGCACCTAAACAACTCTTATCAAAAGGTTTAATCAAAAGTTGTGTTGCCTCTGGTACAGAAATAGTTGCTAGCTGTTTAAGTGGGGTCATAACTCCATAATATTCAACTACAACACCATCTAAACTAGCAGGATTTGCTCTACCAGCACGTACAGACGCAAAACGTTTCTCCAAATTTTTTAAAGTATTTTCCATACTTTCAGTTGTTAATTTGATAATATCACTATCCATTAAATTCATCTCTCCTTACGATTATTATAATATAAACAAATCAGAAAGAAAAGAAAAAAGTAGAAAAAACAACATCTAAAAGAATAGATGTCGCTATTTTTTCATCTTGACACAATTTTTACTTGGTTCAATATTCAAAAGAGAAAGTCCATAAATATCAAAAACTAACTCTCGTCCTGCTTCCTGCATTTGTAAAACATCAGGATAACCACGACAAAGTCTAGAATTGACATCTAAGGCATCTTGAACAACATTTTCTACACGAGAAGAAAAAGAATATAAAGTATTATCAACTTCCATTAATAAATGATTATCATTTCCATATCCAAATATCACAGAAGTATCTTCATCAAGAATTTTAAGATTTTCCACTAAAGTATTAAACATACCAACAACTAATGAATCTAAAACAGAATTCAATTCTACAAAATCAACATCATCTTGGTACAAAACAGAATAATCAATATCCTGTAATAATACTCTTGTATTATCATCTAGAAAAATATCTAATTTATCATTTATCTTGGTAGAATTCTTAGCTTGTTTAATAATCATACCAACCTTCGCCTGTTCCTCCTCTGTTAAAGAAGAACAAAGTTTTATAGAAGACTCAGAATTTAAATCCTGAAAAACACCACCAATCACGAAGTTTGTAACTTTTTGCATAAATCACCCCTAAACATATTGTGAAACTAAATTTGAATACTCTTTTTCTAACTCTTTAATATTATCCTCGGAATTAGAAAAGTCATCATGAACAAAAGAATCAACTGAAGAGGTTACTTTCCCATCAGTAATTAAATAGACAATAGGTAAAGAGTAATCCTCTTCTAACTCTAACTTTTCTAATAAAAGTTTATGTTTTTCACTATTTTTTTGCTTAATACTTTCTGGATTGAAATAATAAACTTCTTCTACTTCCTTCTCTTTCAACACTTGATTCAAAACTTTTGCCGCAAAAGCAGACCATTCAGAATCAGAATCCCCTAAAAACAAAATACCTGATTTATTTTCGAACAATTCTAAAACTTCATCTATTGTAGCATACTGAAAGGGATTATTATCACTAACAGAATATTCATTAGCAAACCTTTCAGCATCTGTCAACTCTTCTGTTTTTTTAACAGAACAACCACAGAGTAACAAACCACATACTACAATTAGAATTACTACTTTCTTCATACCTACTCCTATTAAATTATGCTCCTTTAATTTGGCTCATAACTTCATCAGCAAAGTTTTCTTCCTTTTTCTCAATTCCTTCTCCAACAGCAAATCTTGTCATAGAAACAATACTTCCACCATTAGATTTAACATAATTCAATACATTGGTATTAGAATCTTTAATAAATGCTTGTTCTTCTAAACAAATTTCTTTATAGAACTTATTAAGTCTTCCAGTAACCATTTTTTCAGCAATATCTGCAGGTTTACCTTCAGCTACAACTTGTTCTTTAATAACATGTGATTCTCTTTCTACTAAATCACTAGGTACCATATCACGTCTTAAAGCAGTTGGATTCATAGCAGCAACATGCATTGCTACATCACGAGCAACTTCTTCATTTGTATCAGCAAGTACTACTAATGCAGTAATCTTACCACCCATGTGAGAATAAATACCAAATACTTGGTTATCTTCTTTTACAACACATTCAAATCTTCTAAAACTAATCTTCTCACCAATTTTAGCAGTAAAATTAACTACAGCCTCTTCAATAGTTTCACTACCACCCTCGATAGTTAACTTATTAGCTTCTTCCATAGTACTAACTTCGTTATGTAATAAAGTAGTACGAATATCATCAACTATTTTTTTAAATCCTTCGTTTTGAGCTACGAAATCAGTTTCACAGTTAACTTCCAATACAACAGCACAATTACCATCACTAATAGCAGAAGTTAACCCTTCAGCAGCAATTCTACTTTCTTTCTTAGCAGCTTTACTAATTCCTTTTTCTCTTAGCCAATCAACTGCTTTTTCCATACCTCCACTAGTAGCTTCTAATGCTTTCTTACAATCAAGCATACCAGCTCCAGTTCTTTCTCTTAACTCTTTTACATCACTTGCTTTAATCATCTTAATCCTCCTCTTTTACAATAAAAGGGTGAAAACCATCCACCCTCCCAATTTTAGTTTATCATAATTATTTAGATAATACTTCAATTAATTCAGCTTTTTTCATTGTAGAGTAACCCTTAACACCAGCTTCTTTAGCTTTAGCTTTTAAATCAGCTAGAGTCATAACAGAATAATCAACTGCTTCTTCTTTTTGTTCCTCTTTAACTTCCTCTACTTTTTCTTCTTTAACTTCTTCTTTTACAGTTTTAACTTCTTTTGTCTCTTTTACTTCTTTATTTTCTTTAGCTTCCTTTTTAGCATTTTTCTTTTCTGCTTTTGCTTTATCATCATCGTTAACATAGTCAAGCATTTCACATCCGTTAACTTCAGCAATTGCATTAGTTAATACACCAAGTAATAACTTAACTGCACGAACAGCATCATCATTACCAGGAATAACATAATCTACTAAATCTGGATCACAGTTAGTATCTACAATACCAAATACAGGAATTCCTAAAATACGAGCTTCTTTAATTGCATTTTCTTCCTTACGAGGATCAACAATTACTAATGCTTGAGGTAATCTCTTCATTTCACGAATACCTCTTAAGTTCTTATCTAACTTAGCATATTCTTTCTTGATTTGGATAACTTCTTTCTTAGGTAATAAATCAAATGTACCATCAGCTTCCATTTTATCAATATCGTCCATTCTCTTAATTCTTGAACGAATAGTCTTAAAGTTAGTTAGAGTACCACCTAACCATCTTTCATTAACGAAATACATGTTAGTTCTAGTAGCACATTCTAAAGCAGCTTCTTGAGCTTGTTTCTTAGTTCCTACAAATAAAACTTTTCCTCCAGCTTCAGCAATACCTTTCATTGCTTCATATGCTTCTTCTAACTTTTTAACAGTCTTTTGTAAATCGATAATATAAATATCATCTCTTGTTGTATAGATGTACTCCTTCATCTTAGGATTCCATCTTCTTCTTTGATGTCCAAAATGAACACCAGCTTCTAATAAATAATTCATTGATACTATCATATATATAATTCTCCTTTTCGTTTTTCTTCTATTAGTTTCTAATACTTATCACCCTAAGGCACTAGATAAATAAATCCGCTAATATGTTTATTTAGTTAAAGCTTCTACTAATTCAGCTTTCTTCATAGTAGAATATCCTTCTACATTAGCTTCTTTTGCAGCTTTCTTTAATTCAGCAACTGTCATCTTAGAATAATCAACAGTAGCTTTTTCTTCTTTTACTTCTTTCTTAGTTGCAGCCTTCTTTGTAGTAGTCTTCTTTTCTTCTTTGTTATCGCTCTTACCAGCAGAAATAGTTACTTCTCTTTCAATAACTTCTTGTTGAGGTTTAACTTTTCCTTCTTTTCCATCACGTGCAATCTTAACGAATTCACTGAACATTTTAGGATCATTAATAGCGATTTCAGATAACATTTTACGGTTAACTTCAACCCCTGCCTTATTTAAACCTTCAATAAATCTAGAATAACTAATTCCATTTTGACGGCATGCCGCATTAATTCTAGTAATCCATAACTTTCTGAAATTTCTCTTCTTTTGTTTTCTGTCTCTAAATGCATATTGTCCAGAATGCATTAATTGTTCTTTTGCTGACTTATAAAGTCTATGCTTACTACCAAAGTAACCTTTAGCTTGTTTTAATACTTTTTTATGACGAGCTTTTGTAACTGCTCCATTCTTTACTCTTGCCATTTTTCTTCCTCCTTCAACTAATTACTTAAATAATATTCTTTAATCTGTTTTGATCTGCTTTACTTAAATTAGATCCTTTTCTATTCTTTCTATTTACACTTGTAGATTTAGCCCCAGTATTATGACGACTTCCTGGACGACCAATTTTATAATCATTTTTACGTTTTTTAACTACTTTTGCAGTTCCTTTGTGTGTTTTAATTTTTGGCATAACTATTTTCCTCCTACTATTTATTTTTCTTTGGAACCAATAACATAGTCATGGTTCTTCCGTCTAACTTGGGATTTTGTTCTATATCCGCAATTTCACTAACACGAGATGCAAACTGTTCTAACACTTCACGTCCTAACTCAGTATGAGCCATTTGACGTCCTTTGAAGCGAACAGAAAGTTTAATACGATCACCTTTTTCCAAATACTTAGTAGCATTTCTAAGTTTTGTTTCAAAATCTCCAACATCAATAACCGGAGACAAACGATATTCTTTTAACTCTGACATATTAGCTTTTTGTCTCTTTAATGCTTCTTTTTCCTTCTTTTTCTTCTCATAACGATACTTGTTATAGTCCATAACTTTACATACCGGTGGATTAGCATTAGGACTCATTAAAACCAAGTCTAAGTTAGCATAAGATGCCAAGGTAAGAGCATCTTGAATAGACTTAACTCCTACTTGTTCACCATTAGGTCCAATAACTAATACTTCACGAGCTCTGATTTGATCGTTAATCGGCAAATTCCCCTTATTGTTTGCTATAATTAACACCTCCATATTTTAAGAGAAAAAGAAAAGCGGATATAAAACCGTTATATCCACTTACCATACGTAACAAAACCTATTTGTTTTCCTTAGGCATTGACCCATCGCTAGTTGCAATCAGGTGGATATAAATCTCTTTCCTTTTTTCTCGACTAGTAAAATTATATGCAAAATATTCTTATTTGTCAACACAATTTTCTAGATTTATCTAGTTTTTTGAAAAACAACTCCTTCAAACTGACGACCACCCTTACTAGGATTCTGTCTAGCTTGACTGTTTGAATAATATCTAGAATCCAAAATAGTATCATTTGGACTATAAATAACTTGATTACCAGCAAGACCTAACCTTGAAAACTGTTTATCTAATGCCGACATTAAATCAATATGATAAAGACCTGTATCTTCATTTAAAACGATAGCATCTCTCCATAATTGTTCATCAGTTGCCCATCCTGGCATCCTATCATAAGTCCAATCATTACCAGCAAAAGGTGCCACATTAACCAATAAATCACGTACCTTACTTCCTTCACGTAGTAAAGTCTCAACTATCATAGTAGGTAAATATTTATCAATTAAATCTGCACTACAATGAGCAAGAGCTACTCTACCACTTTTTTGATCCTGAACAGTAATCACTGGACAGTCAGCAACTGGATGACCAATCACAACACCATCAACTTCTGGATTCATTAAAAATATATACTCAGGAATATCAGTCCATCCATTAGGATTAGCTTCAACATATTCCTTAGTCATTTCAAATGTGGAACTTAAATCAGGATTTCCTGATAAATCCTTCTTATTTTGATCAAGCATAAACATCTTATGCCAATCAAATCCATTAGCTTCTGCAAATAACTTTCTATGCATTTTAAAAATCATTTGTTTATCACTTGGTGTAATTTGATAAGGATTTGAAAAACTAGAATCTAATTGTTCCATAGACAAATTATGCTCATCCATCAATAACTTCTTATCATTAGACGTAAGATTATGTAAACTTACACTTCCCGCATTCATAGTACCAAAAATATTTTGTGAATCTAAAAATATTAACTTACTCATAAATCTTTTCCCCCTCAGTCTGACCATATTACAGCATAAACCGAACAAAATGTCAAGTTTTATATGGCAATCGATTGTGTATAATGGTTTGGGGATTGCATACAAAAAGAGAAATCTCTGATAGAATGTAAGTGTCTAAAAATACATCGAAAGGAGATTTCTCTTATGAAGATTATACTACATAATTATGAAAATTTAATCAATAATTTAATCAAAAAAAACTTATCTAAAAGAATTGAGCTTGCCCTTTCCCA
>CALVSH010000041.1 GCA_944358945.1 uncultured Bacilli bacterium | reverse complement strand
AATACCATTGCAACAGACAATTTTTTAGATAGCTGTGACTTAAAAACTTGTTGAAAAATAGAATTCTTTTTATTATTGTTATTATTTTCCATATATATCTTCTCCATAATACACCACCTTCATATTATTATTATAGCATAGTTTTTTATTTTTCAATCTTTTTTTTTATTTTATTAAGAAAATATCATTAAAATTTTGTAAACGCACTGGTTTTGAATAATATATTTTAGCAATCCCTTCTCCCTTTTTAACTTTATCACCAACTTGCTTCAACAATTCGATTCCAACACCATAATCAATACTATCTTCCTTTGCCGTTCTTCCAGCTCCTAATGAAACTGACAACTCACCTAGTTTAATAGCGGAAATCTCTTGAATCGTACCTGTCGTATTCGCTTTCATAATCTTTGTTTTTCGACTTACAGATATTTTACTCAAATCACCATGTTGTGCTTTTACAAGTTCTACGAATTTTTGATAAGCAGCACCAGAACGAAGACTTTCCATAACCATATCCTGTGCATCAGATGGTAAAACGCCTTTAGCCATACAAACAAGTTCTGTAGACAAATCAATACACAACTTTGTTAAATTATTTCCCATTTCTTCACCCTTTAAAATGCGAATAGCCTCCATAACTTCCAAACTATTACCAATACAATATCCTAACGGTGTATTCATATCACTAATCATAGTTTGAACTTCCTTCTGATAAATAGCACCTATCTTTTTCATCAACTGACTTAATTCTTCTGCTTCTTCTATCGTCTGTAATAAAGCTCCATTTCCTACCTTTACATCTATTAATATTTTATCTGCTCCACCAGCAATTTTCTTACTCATAATACTAACCGCAATTAATGGAACAGAAGAAACAGTCCCTGTAACATCACGTAAAGCATAAATCTGTTTATCCATGGGAGCAAGACTCGCTGTTTGACCAGTAATCACAATATCAATATTCTGTACTTGTTTCATTACTTCTTCATCAGACAAATCAATTCGATATCCTGGAATACTTTCTAACTTATCTATCGTACCACCAGTATAACCAAGACCTCTACCACTCATCTTTAAAATAGGAATACCTAAACTCGCAACAATTGGTGCAATAATTAATGTTGTCTTATCACCCACTCCTCCAGTAGAATGTTTATCTACAACAACATCATCTATAAAACTTAAATCTAATCGATCACCACTATCAATAAAAATCTTAGTAAGAGAAAAAACTTCCTCCTCCGTCATACCATTAATACAAATTGCCATAAGTAAACTAGACATTTGATAATCTTTTACTCTACCTTCTAGATAACCATTAAAAAAAGTATCTAACTCCTTATAACTCAATTCTTGTCCTAATCGTTTCTTATTGATAATATCAACTATCATAATATCTCCTTTCGAAAAACAGTAGTCTCACGTACTTGAAAACCAAGTTTATGATACAAATGATGTGCCGCAACTCTACTTGGTTTTGAAGTAAGTTCCAAATAAGAAATACCTTCTCTTTTACAAATAGAAAACACTTCATCAAACATTTTAGTAGAAATATGTTGATTACGATAATCAGGATGTGTACATACATAATTAACATAATAATAACTCTCATCACTTATACCATCTTTTAATCTATTTAAAACTAAATAGCCAACGACACGATTATCGATAAGAGCCACTAACTCCACATCATCAGAATTAACATTACCTTTTTTTTGAACATTAAAACATAACTTCAATAACTCATTTAAAGAGTCTAAATATTTATCATCATATCTTTTAATTTCCATAACAATCCCTACCTTACCTACATCATACCAAGAAAAAACTAAGAAGTAAACGAAAAAATACTAGTCCTTCTATCCTAGACTAGTATTACATTACAACTATCTTTTCTTAAAAGCCATCTTCATTCCAGCACATGGTTTTATATCATATTGATAAGCAAATCTAAAAATATCCTGACCTAAATAAGCATTTGGTCTATCATAAGAAAAAGACCTGATTATCTTATCTAAAAGAATATCATCATCTATCCCTAAAGTCATACAAAGCTGATATGCTGCTTTTTCTGGATTATCGAACTCATCAATCACTCTACAGTCAAAATCAAAACAACCTAAGAAAAACATATATATTAGATTTTTCTTATCCATCTCCTTAGTAAAATAACCATCATATCTAAAATACTTAGGTTCAAACATATAATCAAAAATTTTAGGCGTCGCAAAATCACAAGCAGTATAATTTCCAACTTGTAACCCATCATAATCAATAAAATAAGGTTTAAATTTTCCATTATCAGAATCGATATAAAGATTATTGAATTGAGCAAAATCTATAAAAACAATATCTTTCTCATTTTTGACAACTTCTTCAACAGAATGATATATGTTTGCAAATTCAGATAAATTGCCTCGATCAAAAAAAGAATCAACTGTCTTACCGGATACTTTATCCATAGTAAATCCACAAAATTTATGATTACTATAGACAACTTCTTTAGGACGAACAATATTAGAAGAAAAATCACGGTTAAAAGAATCTAATATTTTAACTTCCATATCATGGCCTGTATATATTCTATATTCATCTAATCGTTGATTAGTAAAAGTCTTCAACACCTTACCATTAGGTAAAAAATAAACTTGTGACCTATCCGTTTTTATAGAATCTAATCCTTGTAATAGTTCATAATTAATTTCTAATTTTTTCATACTATCCCCCTCCAAGGCTTCTATATTATAACATAAAAATCCAAATTGACAAAAAAAGAAGAAACCCCTAAGTTTCCTCTTTCTCATCCTTCGCATCTTTATCTTTTGTTTTAGAAGAAGTAAGAAACGTAACTTTTTCAGCAATCACCTCCATGATAGTTTCTCTCTTATCCTTCTTCTCTATCGTCCTAGACTGTAATCTTCCCTTTACACCTACAATATCTCCCTTATGGCAATAAACACTTGTATTTTCCGCAATATTATCCCAGAGTAAACAACGAATAAAATCAGTATCATAATTACCTTCCATATTTTTAAAACTTCTAGGAATGGCTAACGTAAGAGACATATACCGTTTTCCAGAATCGTTTTTCTTTAACTCTAATTCATAAACGATTCTACCAACCAATACCACCTGATTTAACATATATCACCTCCTTTCACCTCCATCATAAAAAAGGAAACAAAAAAAGACAAACGACAAAAAAATAAAAACCAAGTAGAAAATATGGCAAAAAAAAGAAAACTCTAATACAGAATTTTCATTTTTACCACTCAAAAACCTCAAATAAATTAATTTCCAACAATTTGAAAAACTTTTCTACATTTCTTCAAAGCTGCCACCAAAATATCAATCTCTTCCTTCGTATTATAAAAATAAAGACTAATTCTTACCGTTGATGGAATCTCCATATCTTCTTTTAACATCTTACTACAATGATTACCAGCTCTAATACAAATATGATAACAATTTAAAAATTTACTAACATCCATACTAGAAACCCCATCAATATTAAAAGCCAAAATTCCACTTTCTGATTCTTTATTATAAATAGTAATTGATGGAATACGACTCAACTCTTGTACCAAGTATTTTTTTAACATAATTTCATACTCATGAATTCTATCTAATCCAATCTCATTAAGATATTCAATTGCTGCTTTAAGTCCTAGTACTTCTGCAATAGGAGGTGTACCCGCTTCAAATAAAATTGGTGCCTCTTTCAACTTATAGCCACCCTCACTATGGAATGATTGATTCATCCCTCCACCATAAAAAACAGGTAACATATCTTTCAATAAACTCTCTCTTGCAACCAAGACTCCTACTCCAGTAGGACCACACATCTTATGTCCAGAAAAACTTAAAAAATCAATATAATCATGAATAAAATCTATCTTCATATGAGGAATACTCTGTGCACCATCTACATGAAATAAAATATGATTTTCTCTACAAAACTTTCCTATCTTACGAATATCTCTAACATCTCCAATTACATTAGTAACATGTGCCAAAGAAATCACTTTTGTCTTAGGACCAATCGTATCAACAACATCTAAATAATCTATAGAATAATCAGATTTTAAAGGTACAAATCGGATAACAATCCCAATCTCTTCTGCTAATCGAAGCCAAGGTAAAATATTAGAGGCATGTTCTGCCTTAGATAATAGTACTTCATCTCCTGCTTCCAAATGGTATCTCATATATCCAAAGACAATCAAATTAATGGAATGAGTAGTACCACTAGTAAAAATTACTTCTTTTGCACTAGAACAATGAACAAAATCACGAACAACAAATCTTGTTGAATCATATAAATAATCAACTAAGACAGCACTATCATATAATCCTCTATGAATATTTGCAGTATAGTATTGATAATAATCATCCATTGCTTGAATTACTTTTTTCGGTTTCAAAGTAGTTGCTGCATTATCAAAATAAATAACATCTTTATTCTCTAAAACTGGAAAATCTTCTCGTCTCATACCATTCACCTCATAAGATATAATATTGTATGACAAAAAGACCAAGACACCCATAACATTAAACCAAAAAAAAGATACCTTTCGATATCTTCTATAACTATTTTATATTAAAATCCATTAGGAGATAATACACTCTTCAATTGCTCAAGTCCCGCAACCATATTTTTATTCTTCTCTTCCAATTCTTTTACTTGTTCTTCATATTCTTTATTCAATTTTTCAATTTCAGGAAGTCTTCTTAATTGTTCAGTCAATCTCTCGTTATCAGCTTTATAACGTTTTAATTCATCTTGTAATTTCTTATAATCACGAACCATATCTGATGCCGCATGAACAACATCAACGATATCTACATTATCCTCTCTTTTAGCTTCAACATTTAAATCACTAGGTAAAACTTCTTTAACTTCTTCTTCCTTCTCATCATCTAATTCAAAACTATCTTCAGCTAAATTATCAAAGATAGACTCTGTTTTAACTTCAGAAAGCATAGGTGAAGCTAAAGGTTTATCAAACGAAATGGGTGGAAGATTAACATCATCTATAACTTTAGGAGTATCTACACTAGGTAAAGCTGGTTCGTTAGCAATAGGTTTCTCTTCAACTTGTTCAACTGGTTTTTCCAATGAAACAGGTCTTTCAAAAGTTTCTCTATTAGAATTTAATGCTTGATCAATATCCATCTTAGGAACCTTAACAGCAGAAACATCTAAAACATCACTTGGTTGTTCATTAGACACAGTATTAACAGGATTATTAACTGGTGTAATAACAGGAGCTACTCTAAATACATCACTACGTGGCACTTTAATAACACTATCTGTAACAACATTAGTACTACAGTAAAAAGCATCATCCGTCATACCAATAAAACTATAATAATTATTATTTAAAAGATTTTCTCCTTCTAAACTACAAATAGTTCCTTCTCCTAATAAATCATTAAAAATGAATCTTCCTTGATTATTCATTTCATGATTTAACTTTTCTTTAATACTAGCATTTGCAGATACCATTCTTTCCGCAGAACTAGGATCATTACGAGATTGAACTGCTTGAATAACACTTTGACTTCTAGGCTCACTTCTAACGACTAATAAATGATTTCCTTCTACTTGTTTAATTGTCTTGTTACCAAAAGGAATAATAATATTTCCCATCTTATCAATCATACCAATATGACTTCTTGGTATTGTAGGATCAATTGCCTCTTTCAATACTGTAGACGCAATATAATATCCATTATTTAATTTCTGATCCGTTAATAAATAAAATACTTCTTGCTTTCCCCCCTGTGTAACAGTCGCGAAATCACAAAAAAGATCAGTTTGCCCATTATAAGCAGAAACTCTACCGCGATCGAACTTTATTTGCTTTTCCTCCTGCATTATCTCACACCACCTTAGTATTCTTTATCATATAACCTATAATACCACAACTCACCCTGGAAAAACAACTATTTTCTAGACAATTTTCGAAAAATAAAATTGCCAAAATAAAAAAAAGAAGCTACAATAAAATTGGTGGTAATATGAGACAAGATAAAAAATTAATGTTAGGAATGGCTATTTTATTTTTTATAACTTTTGTATCACTAGGAACATTAGTAGTAACAGAAAAATTAGCTCCTTTTTATACAGATAAAATTAAAGAAAGAATGACCGACTACATCAATGAAAAATATCCAACAGAAAAAGATAATTTAAAAATAGGAAAAATTACCTACCAAGCTCAAGTATATAAAGCAAAAGTAACAAATAAAAAAAATGATAACTTATACTTTACTATAACTTATCAAAATAAAGATATAAAAGATACTTATCAAAAAGATTATTCTAAAGGAAAAACACTTCTTACAACCATAGAAAAAAACTTAGAAAAAAAAATAAAAGACAATCTAAATATAGAAACTACAATTTCATTTCCTTTAACTTTAAATAAGTATACCAATCAAATTAAAGAAAATATGATAAATAACAACCTAGACAACATCAACGTCTACGATATAAAGTTATCAATACCAGCAAAATTAAAAGCAACGAATATAGAAACAATAGTAAATGACATTAATACAACAGTAACTAACCTACACTCTATAAATATTAACCCAAATCACTATACAATTAATATTAAAAGTGATGAAGAAAGAAGAATGTTAACAATCTATGATTTAACAGATGCTACTCTGCAAAAAGATTCATTGACTCACGTATTAAACTATATTATGATAGATAATGAAAAAGAAGAAATAACAGAAGGTGAAAAAATAGTTGATCAATATAGCCTTAGTTATGAATATATAAGATATGGAGATGAAGAAGATGAATGATTGTATTTTCTGTAAAATTATAAATGGAGAATTACCTACAAAGACAGTTTATGAAGATGAAACAGTTCAAGTAATAATGAATATTAGTCCTTTTACCAATGGACACTTACTAATAATTCCAAAACAACATTGTGAAAACATTTTAGATATTAGAGAAGATGTTCTAGCACATTGTATGAAAGTCTTAAGAGAAGATATTTATCCTCTTTTAAAAGAAAAACTAGATTGTAAAGGCTTCACTATCTGTGAAAATAACTTTCTAGGTCAAGATATTAAACATTTTCATATCCATGTCATTCCTAGATATAAAAATGATAATGTAGAATTCAATCATAATGAAAGTCTACTACTAGATATTGATGAAGTTTTCAAGAAACTACAAAATAAGTAACACAACAATCAATAAGAAATAAAACAATTGCCAAGACTGTTACAAATCTTGGTATTTTTTTTATAATTTTTTCTTCTAACGGTAAAATAACATAGACAAGTAATAAAGATATTCCACCCCATAATAAACTCATACCTAAAGAAATATAAGGACCTAAATGGTATTTTTGATTTCGATAATTCCAAAACTCTTTATGAAACAACAACTCAATCAAAACTCCTCCTAACCATTCTAATAAACTAAGTAAAATAAAAACCGTCACAAATAATAAAAGAGTTTTCCAAAGTTTAGAAATTTTTAGTCGTCTAAAAATAATTCTACTGACAAAACAAATCACAACTGCTCCAAAACCATAGACAGGAATCCAAGGACCAAACAAAATTCCATTATTCATATGAGGAAAGAAAAAAGTCTTTAAACCTGTTTCAAGTAAATAACCTAAAAAAGAATTAATAAAAAATAAATTAATATAAAAAAACATATCATCACCATTTATAGTATGGCAAAAAAAAGAAAAAAGATAAGAAATAAATTCTTACCTATCTAATTAATAACACATTGTACCGCCTAAAATAATAGCTAATAAAATATATAAAACAATAATAATTACAAAACTATTATTTCTTCTTGGAGCAGTATTCTCAGGACAAGACATTATAACACCTCCTTAAATATAAGCACCTAAGATAATAACTAAAAGAATGAACAAAACTAATATGATTGCTGAAGATGAAATATAATTACTCATATCTTTTCCTCCTTTTTTTATGCTTTCATGATATTCTATGGCAAAACCAAAAATTGTGTGATTATATCTAGTATATTTATTGCATCAATTTGTTTTTTTTGCTATGATATTAATCGATTAGGAGGAATAAAATGAATAAAAAAATTGGAATTGGACTTTGCTCAATACTAGCATTATCTACCTTAGTGACTGGATGTGGAAAAAAGGCAGAGTTAGATGATAATAAAACAGCTGTATCATTAGATGATATCAAAATAACAGCTACTGATTATTATAATGAAATTAAAAAATCTAACATTTCAAAATTAATAGACATGATTGATCATCAATTATTTGATGAGAAATATCCTAAAACTGATGAAGAAGATCAAACAGTAGAAGAGCAAATTAGTCAAATGAAAGAAACCTATGGTTCAAATGATTCTATGTTTTTAAGTGTTATTCAACAATACTATGGAGTAAATTCAGAAGAAGAACTAGAGGAAATGTTACGCTTAGAATATAAAAGAAATGAAGCTGTAGAAGATTATGTTGAAGATAACCTTTCAGATGATGAAATACAAGAATATTATGATGAAAATACCATTGGTGATATCAAAGCCAGTCATATTTTAATAACACCAGACGTAGATAGTAATGCAACAGATGATGAACAAGAAAAAGCAGAAGAAGAAGCAAAGAAACAAGCTGAAAAAATTATTAAAAAATTAGAAGATGGAGAAGATTTTGCTGATTTAGCAAAAGAATATTCAGATGATGAAGCGACAGCTGAAGATGGTGGAGACTTAGGTTATTTTAATACTGATGATATGGATGAAAACTTCATGGAAGCAGTAAAAGAACTTGATAATGACGAATATACAAAAGAACCAGTAAAAACACAATACGGATATCACATCATATTAAAAGTTGACCAAAAAGATAAACCAAAATTAAAAAAAGTAAAAGATGAAATAAAAACAACTCTAGCAAACAACAAACTAGATAACGATTCTACTCTACATTATCAAACATTAATAGATATTAGAGAAGACAACAATATTAAATGGAATGATGATGAGCTAGAAAAACAATATGAAGAATTAATGGATCAATTATTAAACGCTGCAACCAATAATACAACAAACTAAAAGTCAAAAAAATAGACTTTTAGTTTTTTTATGTAAACTTTGCTATATAATACAATTAGGAGGAGTGAGTTATGAAAAAATATATATTAGGAATAATAGTTATTATCGCAACATTTTTTACAATAACAAATGTATATGCAGAAAATGAATACCCAGATTCAGGATGGGAAATTCCTACAATAAAAGGAGAAGTAGTTATAAAATGGCGTGATTATGGAAATAGAAACAATAATAAACCAGACAAAATAACCATAAAACTATTAAACCATGACACAAGCGAAACAAAAACAAAAGTTATTTCTAAAGACGATGTAGAGATAGTCGAAATAGACAATGTAACAACAGAATGGAGATATGATATCTCTATATTAAAAACAAGTACAGAAGACGGATACACTTTATCCGGGGTAGAAGGAATTAAAAATCCTTATAGGGTTAGAACTTATGATGGAACTTTAGGAAAAGTAAATGATAAAATTGGAGATAAAATTGAAATCGTAATTGATAGTGCACTAGATAAATACATTACATACACAGAACACTGGAACGATGACAATAGACGTGATAGCGCAAGAATTTGTGGATTGGAAATGAATCCTCTAAATAATCCATTAGAAGAAAGACGAGTTCTTACTTGCAGTGAAAAAAGCGACACCTATATTGATGAAAATACTTGTCAATTAGAAGTACATATACCTTATCCTTACCCAATTATAAATGAGGAACCAGCATGGAACACACCAACACAATTCTCTTATAAAGTTTTTGATAAATTAGATAACTACGACTATGATATAAAAGTGGATGAAGAAGGAAATGTTGATGTATATATCAACCACGAACCATACAAAATGGAAAACTCCAAAGTAAAAGTTATTTGGAAAGATGAAGAAAATCAATATAAGAAAAGACCTACATCAATAACCTTAGATATTTATAACTACGACACCAAAGAAAACTCAATAACAGTAACAAATCAAAATGATCGGGAAAGTGCAATAACAAATTTATACCAAAACTACAAAGAAGGAAAAGAAAGTAATTATTCACTAAAAATTAAGAATACCAAGGACTATGAATTTAGCATCACTGGAGATATCAAAAAAGGCTATACAGTAACTGCAAAATACATAGGAAATGAACAAACAGAAATAAATAACCCAGATACAAGTGATAATATCCTATACTACATATTATTAACAATAACTAGTACCTTAGGATTAATCTATACTGGTTATAAATTAAAAACAAAGAATTAAAATTTCAATTTAGAAAAGAAAAAAGTACGAAATTAGCACTTTTCTTTTGTCTTAAAAATAGAACACTTTTTATCTTGATAAATCAAAGAATAGTCAGGCGTGGATTTCAAATAACTAGCAAGACCGGATTCTTTCGGAACAATAAAGTAATCAAATTGATACTTAGAAATCAACTCTGGAAATCCGTATTTTAATCTAGATATATCTTGATAATCTTCATAAATATACTTAGAATACAAATCTGCTCTTCCATCAATAAACACATCAATATCTTGATAAATTAAATAAGCACCATAATCATAATAATTAAATAGTCTTTCAGGCCTTTCTTTTTTTAACACTTGAATAGCCGAGTCAGATAACGACTTAGTAGATATAACATCTGAATAAGAAAATCCTCTTATGAAAATAGCAACTAACAATATTGAAAATACCAAAATTAAACTACAAGTATAAGAATCTACTTTCCTCTTAGGTACATAATAAAAAATAAAGAATGTATAAACAAGATAACTAAAAAACCAAAAACGAATACTCTTTAACCCAAGGTATAAAAAGAATAAATAGTATATAGCATCTAAAAATCTAATTTTTTTCTTACTAAATATCATAATACCTAGAGTAACTAAAGCAAAAACAAAATATACATAATGAGAAATTTCATTCAAATTACTTGGTTGCCATTCAGCAATAGTAGATAACATCAAACTATCAGCCATATTTTGGTAAGGGTAAAATAACATCTTTATACCATGTGGATTTAAAACAATCGCTACCATACAGATGATTGCTACGACAAAATAAGTAATAATTTGTTTTCTGGACAACCGAACAGCTTCAATCTTAGAAAAAGAAAATTGAAATAATCCACAAAATATTGTTAAAAAGCAAAGTAAATATGGCAAATTAGAAGATCCACCGTGTACATTAGCCCAGAAAAAACTAATAAGTGGTAGAAAATAAATTCGCTTGGAATCAGGATGATAAAAATAATAAAAAATAAGCCATACACTAACTGCTAATAAAAGAAAACTAAGTAATTGTGGTCTTCCAGATAAACCTGTAAAAATTAAAATAAAAAAAGCAGTCCAAAACAAGGCAAAAGGAATATTTTTTAAATATTCTTTTTTTTGTGAAAAAAACAAGAAAAAAAGCAAAATTAAAGTAATAGAAAAAACATAAACAAAAACATGAAACTTTCCAAAGATAACATCTAAACCGTAAATAATAACTTCAAATAACCATTCATGTGACATCCAATAATATTGGTTAAGACTCCAAGAAAAAATATCTTTCGTTAAAATCTCCCCATGTTTAACCATATATTCCCCAGCTTTATAATGCCAAAAGTAATCAATATCACAACGTAAAAAAAGCATTAAAAATAAAGAGAACGCAACCAAGAAAACAAATAAGAAAAGAACTAGTTTATGTCGCTTTATAAATTCTTTAATCTTCATAATACAACCCTTTCTGATATAATTTTTCTTTAATCTTATAATCAAGTTCACGTCCTGAATACTTACGACTAAGTCTACGATAAAGCTTATCATATTCTTTCTTTGCAATATCTTTAGTATCCCCAAACTCCATAGTAGATAAAACACTATTGATTAAAGAAACATCATATCCAGCCATTTGGATATCATGAGTAATTTTTCGTCGTAACACTGCTCCACCTCTACTACGATTACTCTTAATAAGTCTAGTTGCTATCTTTTTTATTTTAGAAATCTGTTCTTCCTTAGTAAATACTTCTAACTCTTTAAATATGATATCAGATTGTACCCCTTTATCTAAAAGTTCTTTTTCAATCTTCCTTGGCCCCTTAGAAGAAGTAATCATCTGATTATTAATATAAGCCTTAGCAAAACTTTGATCATTCAAATATCCTTGCTTCAACAACTTATCAATAGCCTTTTCTACATACTCAACAGGATATTCTTTCTTCAACAACAACTCTTTTAAATCTTTCACAGAACGAAATCTATTTTTTAAAGCCTTTAATGCAACATAATAAACATCATACTCTTGATTACATAATAATACTTTTTCTTTCTCTGATTGTTCTATCTTTTTCTTTAATAATAATTCAAATTTTAAGATAACTTCTTCATACAAAATTAACTCTTCACCAGATTCTAATTGTAATTCATATTGACCATTTCTTTTTTTCTTATATTTTAATATCTTCATATTATCACCCAGCTATCTAAACTCATTATAACAAATCAAAACAAGCAAGTAAATTCTACTAGTTTTATAAATCAAACTCAATATATAATACATTTGTTCGTTTGTCAAGTAAATAAAAAGAAGAAATTAACTTTCTCCCTTCTTAATTTCAATAAGTCCTTCTGTAACTTCTTCTAAAGCTCTTCCAATATTTTTTTCACTCTTATACGAATTAACAGGCATTTGTAAATATCCTGTCCTAGAAATCTCTTTACTACGACGTGCCGCGATATGAACTAATTCGTATTTTGAGTCAACTATATTTAATAGTTTATCAATAGAAGGATAAATCATTCGTATCACACTCCCTACTATTAGAATAAAACAGTACAAAAAAATAATCAAGGAAGGTGACAAAATTAGACACAAAGAATTGTCAAAATATCTAAATTGCCGGTGAACCAAGAAAAGAATTTTGCTGATTTTGAAAATATAAAAGACAAATGATACCAGCGATCAAAAAAGCACTTCCCAACAATTTAACAAGATAAATATCCTTTTGACTATCATCAATAGCCTCATACTTTTTATAATTTCTAATAAAAAAATACAAATAGATAAACAAGGTAACAGTCAAAGTAAAGTTAAATATATAATTAGATTCCATCTTATAAGATGTATTATTTGTTTTTAAAAACTTTTCATCATCCAAATCACCATAGATATTTAATAAGGAAAGCATAATAAATATTACCCATAACAAATTTTCAAACTCTAAACGAAAAATCTCTTTATCCATCTTCATAGTTAACTATATTCAAAAAAATATATAATAAACAAAAAACGAGCACAATTTTCTAAATATGCTCGCAAACAAAACAACTTATCTAAATTGACAACAAGAACCACATTGTACATTACTAACAACATTCTCTTCAGAACAAGTGTATTGTGGACGATAAGTATGCTTAAATACATGATGATTGATAATTCTAGTATGAATTGGACAAACATGTGGAACTTCATGTACGATTGTTTTATGAATACACTTTTGTTGAACTCCTTCTTGAACAGGACAACCCATACCAGCATGCATATTCATATTCATGTTCATACCCATGCCAGCATTTTCTTGATTCATATTAATATCGACATTCATATCATTATCTACCACATTATTATTACCCATGACAGTAGAATCGAAATCAAAATTGTTTTGATCAAACATTCTAATTACCTCCTCATATTTTATCATATGATAAAGACATAATAAGAAAACGACAAACGCCCAGAAAACTTCACTGTTGACAATAATCCAATTAATTAGATAAAACAAAATAAGGAGAATAAAAAAATAAAAAAATTTTAACACTAACACCAACCATACATCTATCTTAAACAAAAAAAGACAAAATCTATTATCTATCACATTACCTATCATGTTTCACCTAAATCTTTACCGAGAGTCCATCATCAACAACAACCTAATTCAATTTCTATTTCTAAGTATAATACTATTTCTACTATACCTTTTACTACTACAAATTATTCATAAGAAAAAAATAGTATTTGCAATAATAATTATTCCAACCTTTACAATATTTACTATCTATACTACAAAGTCACTAACCATCAAAAAAACAACAATCAAGATATATTTTTAATAGATTTTCTAGAACTAAAAGAACAACCTTATACTTATACCATAAATATAACTTTAGATAGTGACAACTTTGATATTAAAGAAATAACCATATCTGATGGTAAAAATTAAAAAGTAATACCAACCAATTATTATCTATGGCCATATAACTACATATCATCTCTAGAACAAACTAAATATGATAAAACAAGTATAAATTCTAGATTAGAACTATATAAACTATCATCTAAAATAATAAAACAAAACCCTCTATTAGGTCATGGCTTTGATTACTTTAAAACAGAAACACAAAAAACCGAAAATATCAATCACATCTTAGTAGAACATTCTCATATAATGACCCTAGGCGTAGAAAACGGAATTATCAGTATCATTGCTTGGATAATAATATTACTAACAACAGGAATTAATATCATTAAAAATCTATCAATTAAAAACTTAAACACTATCTTTATTCTACTTCTAATAATATATTCATCATTTTTTGACTTTTCCCTAGAATATCATATATTTTTACTCTTATTCTTTATCTACAGCATAATCCCATTAAAACAAAAAAATTAGCTAATCCTCTAACAACTATCATAATTACAAAACTATTCCATTAAAAAAAAGTACTACCAAAATAGTACTTTTAAAATGGTAATTTCATATTCCCATTAGAAAATTGTTTCATCATCTTCTTCATTTGATCAAACTGTTGTAGTAATCGATTGACTTCTTGAACAGAAGTACCACTACCCTTTGCTATTCTACTCTTACGACTTGCCTTAATAATTTCTGGATGACGTCTTTCCTTAGGAGTCATAGACAACACAATTGCTTCAATATGTGCTAACTGTTTTGGATCAATCTTAACATCATTAAGTCCCATCTTTTTAGCTCCAGGAATAAGTTTTAACAGATTCTCAAGTGGACCTAATTTCTTCATCTGTTTCATCGTAGATAAAAAGTCCTCTAAATCAAACTTTCCTTGTTGCATTCTCTTCGCTGTCTTCTCTGCTTCTTTTTCATCAATCGCCTCTGTGGCTTTTTCAACTAAAGAAACAATATCACCCATACCAAGTATACGACCAGCCATACGTTCAGGATCAAAAGAATCTAAACCATCTAATTTTTCTGATACACCAATAAATTTAATTGGAATATTTGTTAAATGACGAACAGATAACGCAACACCACCTCTAGTATCTCCATCTAACTTAGTAAGAATAACACCAGTAAGCGGTAACTTATCATGAAAGCCAGTAATTACATTAATAGCATCTTGTCCCATCATAGAATCAATAACTAATAATATTTCATCTGGATTTACTTCCGTTCTAATATCTTCTAATTCATCCATCAACGCTTCATCAATATGCAAACGACCTGCAGTATCAATCAAAACATAATCATAATGATTTTCTTTAGCATAAGAAATAGCATTTTTAGATATCTCTACAGGATTACCCTGACCTTCATCATAAACTTCAATATTTAGCTGTTTACCTATTTGTTTTAATTGATCAATTGCAGCAGGACGATAAACATCACAAGCAACCAATAAAGGCTTTTTAGCATGCTTCTTACGTAAAAAATTAGCTAATTTTCCAATCGTAGTAGTTTTTCCAGAACCTTGTAATCCAACTAACATCAAAATAGCAGGATTTCCTTTCAAACATATATCTACCTGTTCTCCACCCAATAATTCTGTCAACTCATCCTTAACAATTTTAACAAACAAATCTCCCGGATTAATACTACTAGCAACTTCTTCACCAAGTGCCTTTTCCTTTACAGAATTAGTAAACTCTTTTACTACTTTATAGTTAACATCTGCCTGCAATTATGCATGACGAATCTCACGCATCATATGAGAAATATTATCTTCAGTAATTTTTCCATAACCTTTTATTTTATGGATAGCGTTTTGTAATCGATCTCCTAAACT
>CALVSH010000040.1 GCA_944358945.1 uncultured Bacilli bacterium | reverse complement strand
TGTATTTTTACGAAGATTTAAGTAGAAATAGAAAAGATAATGCCATGGAGAATTTATCTATTTTAAAAAAATTATGTTATAACATAATAAAAATGGATAAAAGATATGATAGAGTTAATAAAAATGGAAATTTAGTAAAATTAAGTACAAAAAGAAAAATGAATAGATATATAGATTATCCAGAAGAATTTGAAGAATTACTTACAACAGTAATTCCTCAAATATATAAAATGTAGATAGTAAAATATGTCAGAGAATTATTTTACCCTAAAGAAAATATAGAGTGATATTTTATAAACCACTCTATAACTGAATTATAGTTTTAATTTTTTGCAAATAGGACATCTGCCACTGCCTTTTCTTTCGTTATAAACATGTCTTTGATATTCATGACCATTTTTGCATTTCCACCAAACTTTTTTACTATAACTTTTACTAATTGATTTAGGCGTAATTCCTAATTTATTATTCTTTTCATAATTCCATTTTTCCAATAATTCAGGATTCGTCGTTGCTAAATCATTAAAACCAACTAATATCTTGTTTCCAGAACAATACGGACACCCTGTACCACGTCTTCGAGCTGGAATAGTAGCTTCATAGCTATGATTGTTACTACAAATCCACCAGATTTTTTTATGAGTTCCTTTAGTTACTTCATCAGGTTTAATGGTATTCTTACTATAATCCCATTCTTTCAATAATTCTGGATTTGTTGATGCTATATCATTAAATCCTTTAAGAACTTTATTTCCAGAACAATATGGGCAACAAGTTCCTTTTGATTTTGTTCTATTAACAATTGAAGATTTATATTCATGACCTTTTTCGCATTTCCACCAGACTTTTTTATCTGTATTTTTCTTTACATTCTGTGGTTTAATTCCTAATTGGTCGTTTTTTTCGTAATCCCATTCTTTTAATAATTCTGGAAATAATGTAGCAATATCATTCTCTCCACTTATAGCATATCTTCCAGAGCAGTACGGACAATTAGAACCTCTAGCTCTATTGTTTAATGTTGTTGTCCATTCATGACCATTCTTACATTTCCAATGAATCATTTTAGTTGAATTGAGAACAACATTTTCTGGTTTGATTCCTAACTTATCATTTTTTTCATAGTCCCATTCTTCTAATAATTCAGGATTAGTTGTTGCCAAATCATTAAATCCTATGATAATCTTCTTATTGGCACAATATGGACATTTGGTTTGTTGATTTACTTTGTTTGAAACAATAGCTTGATAGTTATGACCTTTTTCACATTTCCACCATATTTTTAATGCACTTCCACTACTTATATTATCTGGAGTAATTCCTAGTTTATCATTTTTTTCGTAATTCCATTCTTGTAAAACCTCTGGATTTGTTTTGGATATACAGTTCTCTTTTTCCATAAAGTTAATCATCTTAATAATATCATCTAAATCACGCCTAATATCAAAGTCTAAATCTATGTTGAGATAACTATTTAGGAAAGATAAAGCATCTTCTACATATGTATAATCTGTGTTATTATCTATTTTTATATTGTATATGATAGCACTTGAGTTAATAGGTTTTGATTTCTTTTCTCTAATTCTAATTATTCTCACATTGTTTTTTGAGCATAAATCATCTTTTTCTATATCATGCTTTATGTCTTTATGATAATAGTATCCATCATACTCTATACCAACATTTAGCTCTGGTATAAAAATATCTATTTCTTTTGGTTTTAACCATTCAGGTTTATAATTTGCTATAGTTTTAGAAAATTTTTTATGAATATAGTAAAAAATAATCTTTTCAGGTATGGATGTTCTTAAATAACTAGAGCAAATAGGGCAACGATTATAAAGCTTATCATTTCTTATTCTTGCTGGTATACTAGATTGCCATTCATGACCTTTTTCACATTTCCACCAAAATTTGACTTTACCACCTAAAATAATTTCATCTGGTTTTATATCAAGCTTATCATTTTTTTCATAGTTCCATTCTTTTAATAATTCTGGGTGTTTGGTTGCAAAATCATTATAGCCTTTTAATAATTGCTGATTAGCACAAATAGGGCAATTAACATTTCTATTTGTTTTTTGTGCTACTGATATTTGATATTCATGACCTTTTTTACATTTCCACCACACTAATTTTGTAGATCCATGACTTAGATTGGATGGAAAAATACCTAATTTATCATTTTTTTCATAATCCCATTCTTCTAATAATTCGGGATTAGTAGTTGCTATATCATTATAGCCTTTTTTTACAAGATTATTTGAACAGTATGGGCAACCACTTCCTGTGATTCTACTTCTAATAATAGAATTCCATTTATGACCTTTTTCACATTTCCACCATACTTTTTCTTTGCCACCATTAGTAATTTCATTTGGTTTAATGCCTAATTTGTCATTTTCTTCATAGTCCCAATCTTTTAGTAATTCAGGGTTGGTAGTTGCTAAATCATTATAGCCCTGCAAAACTTTTCTATTTCCACAATATGGGCAATTTCCACGACCATGTAATCTATCATAAATACTTCTATCATATTTATGACCTTTGCTACATATCCAATATACTTTTTTTATTGAACCTACTAATAATTCGTTTGGTTTAATACCTAATTTATCGTTTTCTTCATAATCCCATTCTTTTAACATTTCTGGATACAAAGTTGCAAAATCATTTACTCCTTGAATTGCTTTTTTACCCATGCAATAAGGACATCCGACACCTTTAACCCTAGTATGAATTACAGCTTCCCATTCATGACCATTTTTACATTTCCACCAGACTTTCTTACTACTACCTGAAGTCAAATCAGCTGGATTATATAAAATGTTTTTTTCTTGATTCCATTCTTTCATTAATTCTTTATTATCAATTAATCTATCTGACATATATAACATCACCTTTAATACTACAAAAACGTAATTAATTGCTCTTATTATATAACAAAAGACTGATAATATCAACATATTATCAGTCCTAGAAATTGTAATTTGTCTCTCACTTACTTTACCAAATTTATAATTTTTGTTGCCACTTTTTCAATAAATTTCTCATCATGTTCTACAAAAATAATGGTAGGATTATAATTTAGAATAGCATCTTCTAT
>CALVSH010000039.1 GCA_944358945.1 uncultured Bacilli bacterium | reverse complement strand
AGAACAAAACTACGGTAGCGACTATCGGATGTTAAGCCTGCGGAGAAGTAGGGTTACTTACTCTATGAAGCAGGAACTTGGGAGGCAACGACCAAGGCGAATTAAGTTTACTTAATTCTTTTGTTCTTATGAAAGGGGTGGTGAAATGCTTGAAGAGGTATATTTATTCTTATTATGTTTTCTAGTAGTATTATTTGTTTATGAAATATTTATTGTTAGAAAAGCAAAAAAGAAGAAGGATTATCAACCGATAGAAGTTAAATATTTGATTTCTAGATATCATTTAAATATGAGGAAAGTACATTATCCACAGTTATTGCAGGTAGTATCTATTGTTTCTGCTTTTGATATAGCGCTTATGGTATCTATCGTGGCTTATGTTAATTCTTATATTTGGCAGATAGTTTCGGTTATGGTATTAATTTTACCAATTATTATGATTAGTTATCATTTTGTAGGATTGTTTTATAGAAAGAGAGGAATGACAAAAGATGAATAAAATTAATGAAATAGAAAAGAAATGGCAAGATTATTGGCAAAAGAATCATTGTTTTAGAGCCGTTACGGGTGATAAGAGTAGGACTCCTTATTATATATTAGTGGAGTTTCCTTATCCATCAGGTGCTGGTCTTCATGTAGGTCATGTTCGTAGTTATACTGCTCAGGATGTACTTGCTAGAGTTAAAAGAATGCAAGGGTACAATGTACTTTTTCCAATGGGATGGGATGCCTTTGGAGCACCTGCTGAACAGTATGCTATCAAGAACCATATTCATCCTAAGGATGCCGTTAAGGAAAATATAAATACTTTTAAAGGTCAGATGCAGTCAGTGGGATTTTCATTTGACTGGGAACGTGAGTTTTCTACTACGGATCCTGAATATTATAAATGGACGCAATGGCAGTTTTTACAATTTTATAAACATGGTATGGCTTATAAAGCTAAGAAAGATGTAAATTGGTGTCCTACTTGTAAGAGTGTTTTGTCTAATGAGGATTCTGCTGGTGGAGTATGTGAAAGATGTGGAAGTAAGGTTGTTCAAAAAGAAAAAGAACAATGGATGCTTCGCATGAGTGATTATGCTGAGGATTTACTTAAAGGTTTGGATGATACCCATTTTGCAGATCGTGTAAAACTTGGACAAGTTAATTGGATTGGTAAATCTACTGGGGCAGAAGTTGATTTTACTGTACAAGAGACGGGAGATAAGTTAACAGTTTATACAACTCGTCCAGATACTTTGTTTGGCGTTACTTTTATGGTACTTGCTCCTGAACATCCTATGTTGGAAAGTCTTTCTTCTTTGATTACGAATATGGATGAAGTAAAGAAATACCAGCAGTTTGCTAAGTCTAAGAGTGCCTTTGAAAGAACGGAAATGAATAAGGATAAGACTGGTGTTAAACTTGAAGGTATTACGGTTATTAATCCAATCACAGAGAAAGCAGTGGATGTGTTTATATCTGATTATGTTATGATGGGTTATGGTACGGGAGCTATTATGGCTGTACCTGCTCATGATGATAGAGATTATGAGTTTGCCAAGAAGTATCATATTCCGATTGTTCAAGTTATTGAAGGTGGAGATTTAAGTAAGGGCGCTTATACTGGTGATGGTAAGATGATTAATTCTGGCTTTTTGAATGGATTTACTAATAAAAAAGATTCTATCCAAAGAATGATAGAGTACTTGAAAGAAAAAGGAATTGGTCGTGAAAAAGTAAATTATCGCCTACAAGATTGGATTTTCTCTAGACAACGTTTCTGGGGTGAACCAATTCCAATGATTTATTGTGAGAAGTGTGGATGGCAACCTATGAAGGAAGAAGATTTACCATTGTTGCTTCCTGATGTTGCGGAATATGAGCCTACTGATACGGGAGAGAGTCCTCTTGCGAAGATTACTGACTGGGTAAATACTACTTGTCCTTGTTGTGGCGGCCCTGCTAAGAGGGAGACGGATACTATGCCTAACTGGGCAGGATCAAGTTGGTATTTCTTGAGATATATGGATGCTCATAATGAAAGTGAATTTGCTTCTATGGATGCGATGAAGTATTGGCAAAAAGTTAATTGGTATAATGGTGGTATGGAGCATACGGCTCGTCACTTACTTTATGCGAGATTCTGGGTACAATTCTTGTATAATATTGGTCTTGTTCCTAGCAAGGAAATGATTGATGTTCGTGTTAGTCATGGTATGGTATTAGGACCTGACAATCAGAAGATGAGTAAGTCTAAAGGAAATGTTATTAATCCTGATGATATTGTAAAAGAGTATGGTGCCGATACTTTACGTACTTATGAAATGTTTATGGGAGATTATCAACAAGATGCTCCTTGGAGTACGGAATCATTAAGAGGATGTAAGAGATTCTTGGATAAGGTTGAAAGACTTGCTTCTAAGGTTAATGATAAAGATGGTTATAGTGATAGTTTAGTAGTTATTCAAAATAAAACTATTAAAGCTGTTGATGATGATTTGTCTAGAATGAGTTATAATACTTATATTTCTGCTTTAATGATATTAGCGAATGCTTATGACGATATGGAAAGTATTACTAAGGAAGATTATCGTTTGTTACTTACACTTTTAAATCCAGTGGCTCCACATATGACAGAAGAATTGAATGAACAACTTGGATATGAACCTATTTGTTATGCTGAGTGGCCTCGTTATGATGAGAAGTATTTAGTAGAGAAAGAAAAAGAAATTGCAGTTCAGGTTAATGGTAAAGTTCGAGCTACTATCAATATATCTGTTGATGAAGAGGAAGATAGTATTAAAGAGAAAGCATTAAATGCTGATAATGTTAAACGTCATATTGAAGGTAAAGAAGTCGTTAAAGTGATTGTAATTAAGGGTAGAATTGTAAATATTGTAGTGAAATAATAGATAGAGAAGTTGAAGTTAAGTTAGGAATTACAGAGAAAGATTATGAAAAATATCTTTCTCTTCTTCTAAAAAATGGCATTAATTACACTAAAAAAGAACAAAATGATATTTATTTAGAAGAACATGAAAGTGAAGTCTCTGATTTAGGATATTTCATTGAAATTGAAGTAAAAGAAGATAGTTTATCTATTTGTGAAGCTAATTTAAAGTTAAAAGAATTAATTGATTTTCTTGACCTTGGTCTTTCAAAACGAAACCTAGAAGGTTATGCTAATATGCTTCATGAGAGAAGCCTGGGTGATTTGTTGGCAATTTTGTATTATTTATGATATGATTAATAACACCTTATGTAGAAAAGAGTGATAGAAATGAATATATGTATGGAAGTTGCTGATACTTCTAATCGATTTGAACAAAATAATTCAGAACTTAAAAAGAATTATTTGTTATATAACATTAGAGTAATTAATAAAGTTATGAGTAGTGCACCTGGTTATCAAGGATCGTTTGGTACTGGCTATCCGTTTTATGTTTTGGATTCTAATTTAGAAGGAAATTTGCCTTTGATTGATGAGCAGATTCGATATGGTAATGAGTTACTTAAGTCTGCTAAGGAAATTGAGTCTCAGTGGAGATGCGCATCTTGTCTTTCCACTAATGGTAAGTGGATGCCTGATTTAAAACAAATTTGTAAACCTTGTCCACAAGTTAATGATGATTTGAAGCCTAGAAAAGTTATTAATCGTTTACCAGATATTGATATGTGGATGGTTTGTGCGGATGATGAAGTAGGAAATGCGAGTCAATTTCTTTCTAGAACGTTTGATATGTTAGATATGCATACTTCGGATGTTGATCCTGTTAAGACGATAAAAGAGATATCAAAAATAACTTCAGATTTAGAAAATGGAGTAATGCCTTCAGAAATGTTACCTTTAGATATTCATGTTATTGAATATTCTAAGATTAGCAATTTATTGGATGAAGTTCCTTTTTCTATATTTGATGCTATTGAAAATAATATTGATCCTTATTTACCAATTCATCCAATTTCTTTGAGAAAAACTTGGCAATATGATGATACTGCTTATAATTTTGTTTTAGATTATTTACTTAGTATGACTCCTTTTCGATGGGAATCTACTTTGAATGAAAAGTTAATGTGTTCTAGGGATATTATTTCAGAAAGTTTTTCTGTTAACAATTTATTTGATGTTTTGTATTCGATTGCACCTGAATCTGTGGAAAGGAGATTTGAAACTCCACAGTTACAGAAATGTTATGAAAGAAGGGTTGAGTCATGGAAAAAATAATAGATTTGCATATACACACAAATTGTTCAGATGGACAATTATCTCCTATGGAAGTAATTGATAAAGCAGTAGATAATCATGTTTCTGTGATTTCTATTGCTGATCATGATACTATTGATGCTTATAGTGATGAATTATTTGAATATGCTAAGGAGAAAGGAATTCGTATTATTCCGGGAGTTGAAATTTCTACTAAGATTAAAAAGTGTGGAATTCATGTGTTAGGTTATTGTTATGATTTTAATAACAGAGAATTTTTAGACAGATTAGATTCTTTGAGGAATGCAAGACATAACTATTTACACGCTGTAGCAAAAAAATTGGAAGAGTTGGGCTATGTTGTTCATACTGATGAACTTGATAAGATAGAGGCAGTTACTAAGGCACATATTTCTCTTGATGTTATTAGTAATTCTGATAATTGTGAATTACTTATGAGAGAATTTGGGCATATACCTAATAAGGGGGAATTTATTGAGACTGTGATGAATGAGGGATGTCCTGCTTATGTAGAAAAAGATACTATTACACCAAGGGATGCCGCTATACTTATTCATAATGCTGGTGGTAAAGTAGTACTTGCTCATCCTGTTGCTTATAAGTATGAGGATGGCTTGGATGATAATGATATTTCTGAACTAGTATCTGATATGAAAGCTGATGGATTAGAAGCTAATTATATATATATTGATCGTAATAATAATAAAATAAATGAAATCAATCATTGGAATCGGTTTGCTAAGGCTCATCAGTTACCTGTAACCATAGGATCTGATTTTCATAAAGAAGACGGAATTCATCCTACTATCGGATTGTTAGGTGAAGATATTTCATTAACGGATGATGATATTTCTTCTATCTTGGTATGGTTATCAGAATAATCCACATTTTTTGTGGATTGTTTTTTTTATACTTAACTTGGTGATATTATGAAGGTTAAGATATTTGATGAAGAAGATGAAGTTGATTTAGAAAATGATGTTAATGAGTTTTTGGATAATTTAGATGGAGAAGTTGTGGATATTAAGTATCAAGTAAGTGTTGGTGTATTTAGTGAGGAACAGGTGTTTTGTTTTTCTGCGATGATTGTTTATTATTAGTTTTGATATCTTTTTTCTTTTTTTCTTTTGTGATATGATTTAAATAATGGAGGCAGTATATGGCGAAGAAGAAAAAGAGAAAAGTTGAATTAAAGAAAAGTAGTTTTATTAAAGGTGCATTTATTGCGACTTTAGGAATTGTTCTTACAAAGATACTGGGCATTATTTATGTCATTCCTTTTCATGCTATTATTGGAGACCGTGGTGGAGCTTTATATGGATATGCCTATACTATTTATTTGCTTTTTATGTCTTTGTCTAGTGCTGGTATACCTCTTGCGATTAGTAAAATTACTTCTGAATATCAAGCTATGGGATATTATAGTGCTAAAAAACGTGCTTTTTTAATAGGTAAGAGGATAGCTTTATTATTAGGATTTATTTGTTTTCTTTTATTACTTTTGTTTGCTCCTTGGATAGCAGAGGCAGTACTTGGAGACTTAACTGGTGGTAATACTATTTCTGATGTTGTTTTTGTTATAAGAGTGATTGGTACCGCAATTTTGATTGTTCCTGTACTTAGTATTTATCGAGGTTATTTTGAAGGTCATCGTTTTATGGAACCACCTTCTTTTTCACAAGTTTTAGAACAGCTAGTACGAGTTTTAGTAATTGTTCTTGGTAGTTTTATGGCTTTAAAAGTATTTAACTTATCACTAACATCTGCAGTTGGAATAGCAGTATTTGGAGCTACATTAGGTGCGATTGCTTCTTACTTATATTTAGTTTATAAAAAGAAGAAAAATAATAGTAAATTTAATGAAAAAATAAGACCGGTAAATGAACCTATTATTACGAATAAGCAAATTTTTAAAAAGATTGTTATTTATGCTTTTCCCTTTATTATGATTGATGTTTTTAAATCTTTATATAGTTATATTGATATGGTTACTGTTGTTCAAGGGCTTGTTAATTATGCAAAATTTAGTGTTAGTGATGCAGAAACTATTATGAGTATGTTATCTACCTGGGCTGCTAAGTTTAATATGATTATTCTTTCTGTTTCTACTGGAATTGTTGTTAGTTTAATACCTAATTTAACACAGAGTGTGGTAAAAAAAGATAGAGAAGATGTCAATAAGAAAATAAATCAAGCTCTTAGTATTTTATTATTTTTTACAGTACCAATGACTATGGGAGTTAGCTTTTTGTCTAGTGATATTTGGAATGTCTTTTATGGCGCAAGTGTTTTTGGACCAAGTGTGTTAGCTTATTATATCTTTGTAGGCTTTATGATTGGTTTATTTACGGCTACTGTATCGATTGTTCAAGTATTAAAGGATTATAAAACGGTTATTTTTAGTTTGTTTGTTGGTGTTGTTTTGAAGTTTTTACTTAATGATAATTTAATGGTTGCTTTTGTTAAGATGGGACTTCCTGCTTACTATGGTGTTATTACAGCTAGTTTGATTGGTTATTTTGTTTCTTTCTTAATATGTATTATTAAATTGAAAAAGAAATATAAAGTTAATTATGAAGAGTTTTCTAAAAACTTTATTGATACTATCTGTGGATCGATGTTAATGAGTATTGTATTATTTTTGATGTCTTTATTGTTACCTAGTAGTGATAGTAGATTTATAAGTTTTGTTTATATTATTATTTATGTCCTAGTAGGAGCAATTACTTATTTTATTTATATGTGGTATAGTAAAGCTATGAGTCGTGTCTTTGGTAGTAGAATTCATAAATATTTAAAAAAGAAAAAATACTAAGCTGGTGCTTGGTATTTATTTTTTCTTCTTTAAATTTTTAATTTTATGATAAGTATTGAAGGCTATATTATATAAGTGATACCAAGTAGGGGATATGATATAGTCAAATTCTCCTATTAGTTCTACTACGTGTCCTCCAAAACTTTTTTTGAATAGGTATAATCCATATAGGGGATTTTCTTTTCTGAAGTCTCCTGTGATGCCATAGAAGTTATATCTTTTATAGCCGTGTTCTACTGCGTATTTTATACCGGCAAAGTGAACGGTGTAGGCAGATTGAAATTGCATAACATCATCTAATGTTCCTCCGTATAAGGATAATACTTCATTTCCATAGACTAGGAATAATATTCCTCCTAGTAATTTTTTTTCGCCAAATTTTTCTTTATAATCTTTAATTTTTTCTAGTTGTTTTTTTAACCTTTCGATTTCATTTTCGTTTTGCTTATTGTGACTTTCATATTTTTTAGGATTCATCTTTAAGATGTTGTTTTCTTTTTTATAGATTCTATCCTTTAATTCTTTTTCGTTTGTTTCTAATTCTTCTTTTGTTTTTTGTTCAAATTCTTTGAAGTTTATTTCAGCTACTAGTATTTTAAGAATTCCATCATCATGAAGGGCATCCCACATATTTTCGTAATAAGATAGAGGTCTATCTACAAATTCACGACGGTCACTTGTATGTTGCATGATATCTTTAAAAATTGGTAATTCTTCTTTTGATATTTCTCTAGTGTGAATACCTGAACGTTCATTTTTTCTTAGGATTTGTCTAGTTTTTGATTCCATATCTTTCATGATGTCATCGATAGTTTTTCCTTCTGTTTCAATTACATGCATCCATCTTGGTTGTAGAGTATCTTGCATTAAATTAAATCCAAAGTGTTTGTAACCTAGTTTTTTTAAGTTTTCAACCGCAACACTGTTATCTATTCCATTTTCTACTAGTTCACCATTATTGTCTCTTTCTTTATATTCTACATAGGGATCAATTTTTACAAAGATGGCATTATTTTTTTTCGCATATTCTTTTAATTGCTTGGTAAACTCTGATAATAATTTTTCATCTTTGTAGTCAATTAAAAATCCACGAGGGGCATAGAACATATTTTTTTTGACAAATGGTAGCATTTTGGAAAGAATAAGGCTAGTTGCTACAATTGTGTCATTATCTTCTAGTCCTATATAATGTGCTTGCCAGTTGTTTTTCTTTTTTAAATTAGCCCAGGATGTTGTTTGGTGAAAAGTAATTTGTGGACTTTTGTCTGCAAACTTTTTAAACTCCTCTTTCGTTAGTGTTTTTAACTTCATTTTCTATCACCTTCTTGCTTTTGTTTCTTATGATTTTTCTGTAGAATGGTACTAACTTTGTAAAGATAAAGTACATTGGTTTATTGGTAATGTAGTCAAATTCTCCTAAGAATTCCACATAGTCTCCACCAAATTTTCTTTTGAATTCGTGAAGTCCATAACGAGGATTGTCTTTTGATAAATCACCAATGGTACCAAATTGATCATATACTTTTAGACCTTTTTCTTTACAATATTTAATGTGTTGTTCATAAGTATAATAGTTTACATATGTTTCTGTTAGAATATTATGATTTCCTGCATATAAGACCCAGGCTTTATCAGCATATTCTACAATCATATGTGCACTTAAAGTTAAGTTGTTTCCATATTCTTTTTTATATTTTTCATACTTTTCAATCTCTTTGTTGCAGTTTTCTTTTTGTCTTGTAAGTTCTTTTAATTTATTCTTAGCACTTTTACTTAGATTATCAATTGGAAGAATTGATATTTGATTGTTTATAGCTTTTAGATTATCTTTTATTTTTGTTAGTGTTTTATCAATATCTACTTTGCCTAAGAATAGAGTAGCTTTAGAGTTTTGACCACCATTAAAAATATCATATAAAGTTTTGTAATAGTCTTCATTATAAGAAACAAAGTCTTTTCTGGTTTCTGTTAACATCATTAAATGATAGAACTCTTTGATATCTTTCTCAGTACCAATTTCTACATAGGTATCTAGTTTTTTAGCTTTAGCGATACGTTGTTTAGTTGTTTTAGAAAAATGGTTTTCTATTTCCTCTAAACTTTGATTTAAGTCTATTCGAAAAGTATATCTTGGTTGCATTGTTTCAAAGTTTTTGGTAAATCCTTGATGTTTGTAACCTAGACTTTTTAGTGTTTCAAATATTTTATTGATATCGTAAGGAAGTTCTTGTTCTTCATTTTGATAGTTGTAGTCTTTATAGATTAAGTCGGGATCTATTTTTACAAATATTGCTTTTTTACTTTTCACAAACTTTATTATTTCTTTTGTCATAGTCGTTAATAATTCTTTGTTTTCATAATCAATTACATAACCTCTTGGACAGTAGAAATAAGAATAGTTTAGGGGAAGATGTTTTTCTAGTATTAAAGCAGTTGCGAGTATATTTTCTTCTTCATCAATTAAACCTAAGTAATGAGGTGTTAAATTCTTTTTTACTTTTGATAATTGTCCCCAGGCATAAGATTGTAAAAAGTGAGATTTTTTTTGTTTCTTTAGAAAATTTTCATATTTTTCTTCGTTTAATCTTACTAGTTTGGTCATATAATCACCCTTTCTTTACTAGTATATCACAAAACCATTTTTTCCAACAAAAAAGAACACTCAATTGTGTTCAAATCATATACATTCCGTCCTCTTTTTGTAAATAGTCATTCTGTGGCTTTTGTTCTAGATTCGCTATACGTTTTTTTAATTGATTGATTTCTTGTTTTAATTTTTCGATTTCTTGTTGGATGTTATCGGGTCTAGGTGGTGGCATTTGTTGTCCAGGTTGCTGTGGTGGGACGGGTAAATATGGAAATACAAAGCCGTTCATACGTTCCTCCTGTCGTTTTATTATATGCATGAAGTTTTATTTCTGTTATAATATATGAGGGATGTGATGATATGAGACTAAGAAATGTAAAAAATAAAGAAGAAATTTTAAATGCTTCACCTTTTTTAGTAAAAAATCCAAAAGATTATTGTGGAAAATGGTCAAGTTATTTTGGTAATGATAATCCTATTTACATTGAAATTGGAATGGGCAAAGGTCAGTTTATTAGAGAAAATGCTAGACGTTATCCTGATATTAATTTTATTGGTATTGAAAAATATGATAGTGTTGTAGCTAGGTGTTTACCTCGTATCGATGCTGATTTAGATAATTTAGCTATTGTACGTATGGATGCCTTAGAAATTGATCAAGTATTTTCTCATGAAGTTAGTCGAATTTATTTAAATTTTTCTGATCCATGGCCTAAAGTTCGACATCATTTGCGAAGACTTTCTAGTAAAGTTTTTTTGGAGAAGTATTCTTCTATCTTTCAAGGTGATTATGATATATGGATGAGAACTGATAATGCAGATTTATTTTGTTACTCATTGATGAGTTTTAGTGAGGCTTTTTATGTCCTTAAAGATCTTACCTTTGATCTACACAAAAATGCACCTGATGATCTTATTACAACTGAGTATGAAGATAAGTTTTCTAGTAAGGGATTACCTATTTATTCTGTGAGAGCTGTTAAAGTGTCTAAAACAGTAAATAAATAGAAAAAATTTTTACATTTATTAAAAATTTGATATAATGTAATAAGAGTAGGTGAAATATGAAGAAAAGATTAGTTTTGCTCTCTATTGTGCTAGTATTAGTATCTGGTTGTAGTATTCAGCAGTTGAGTGCTACTGACTTTCAAAGTAATATTTCTACAATATTATCAGAAGATACTGACTTGGCAAATGTTAGTTTTGATGGGTATGAGTATTATGTACCTAGTGGTATGAGATTTGTAAATAAGGATGATTATAATGCTTTATTACAAGATAAGTATTCTAATTATTATTATTTATATATTGACGCTATTGGGTATTATCATGAGACAAAAAATACCTATAAAGTAGATAAGGATGCTTATTATTCAGAAAAGTTAAATTATAATAAAAAGAATGGTTATATCGAAATTAATGAAGATGGTGATGAATACTTTATTGAAATGGTCTTTAATTATTCAAAAATTGAAGCTTATGTTCCAAGGGAGTATTTAGTACCTGTTATCAATAATATATGTTATATTCTACAGTCTGTAAATTTTCATGATAAAGTTCTAGAAAGTTTAATTGGTGAGAATGTATTAGATTATAAAGAAGAATCTTTTAATATATTTGAGTCAAAAACAGATAGTAGTAATGATTCCGTTTTGGAATTTGATGACTATGTAGATGCAGATGTTAGTACAGGGGAAGAGATTTATGAAGATAATTTCGAAATAAATGAAGTAGATTAGAAGAGGTGAAGATATGGGCGTTTTTGATAAGATTAAGAATGCACTTTTTGAGGAAGAGTATGTTGAAGTAGAAGAAAAGCCAAAGCCAAGACCTAGAAGAGAAAAACCTAAAAAGGAGGTAAAACAGAATAAGGATGCTGTTAAAGTTTATGAAAATAAGCCTATCGCAAAGAAAGTTGTTTTACCAGAGAGAAAAGAAGAAGTAGAAGATTATAATGATTATAAACCAAGGGATGAAGATTTTGAAATTGTTCCTGAAAGAGAAGAAGTAGAAGAAACAAATGAGTTTAAGTTTCCTGCAGTTGATGATAGGGAATTTGGTGAGAAAAATTATTATAATGAACCTAAGATAGTAGAGGTTGTAGAGAAAGAAGAAACTCCTGTTGTAGAAGAGAAAAATTTATATCAGGGTTCTACTAGAAAAGAAGCAGAAGCTGATTATCATACCAATAGTTCTTCTATAGATAATGCTTATCATGGAAGCCGTGATTCTAATTTATATCATAATGATTATAATGATATTCCAATTCATGAGTATGGAACTTATGAAAAAGAAAAGAAAACAGCTTTTAAACCTTCTCCAATTATTTCTCCTATTTATGGTATTTTGGATAAGAACTATAAAAAGGAAGAAATTGTACCAAAGAGAGAAGTTCGTTTATCTAGTTATACAAGAGAGCATATGAGTGTAGATGACGTTAGAAGAAAAGCATATGGTAATTTAGCGGATGATATTGCTGCTGATATCAATGATAGTGATTTTGATTTAGAACCTGAAGAAGTTTATGAAGAAAAAGAAGAAGAAAATTTATTGGTTGATTTAAGTCGTGATGATGAAAAGCCAAGTGTTTCGGAAATAACTATGGGAGATGCGGAAGAATATTTCAGAGATTTGGGATTAGAATATAATATTGATTATAAAGATTCTAGTAAAGAGAAAGCAACTGGTCGTAGAGTAACAGAAAATTACGATGAAGAAGAAAAGAGAGAGACTGGTGCACATGAAGAAAAAACTACTTCTTTAAGTAATCCTGTAGAGAAAGATATTACGACAGATCCTGCAAGTGATGATAATCTTTTTGATCTTATTGATTCTATGTATGAAGAAGAAAAAGAATAAGGAGGATAAAGCATGGATTTGTTAAATGCCATATTACCAGTATTATTATATATATTTGGTATCATATTATTAATAGTGTTAATTATTTTAGGAATTAGAATGATTCAGGTCTTAGATAAAGTTGATCGTATTATTGATAATGTAGAGAATAAAGTAAATTCTTTTAATGGATTTTTTGAATTCTTAGATAGGACTGGATATAGTCTTTCTGTTGTTGGTGATAAAGTGTTTGGCTTTTTTACCAATATTATTTCTAAAATATTTAATAATAATGAAAAGGATAAGGAGGATTTACATGAGTAAAGAAAAAAAATCAGGAATAGGTAAATTTGTTGCTGGTGCTGCTATAGGTGCTGGGTTAGGTATTTTATTTGCACCTAAGAAAGGTAGTGAAACAAGAGCTCTTTTAAAAGAGAAAATGAATGATTTAGTAAATCAAATTAAAAATATTGATGTGGAAGAAGTAAAAGAAGAGTTTAATCAAAAGTTAGAAGAAGTAAAACGTGATCTTGCAGATTTAGATAAGGAAAAAGCTTTAGAGATTGCGAAGGAGAAGGCTCTTCAAATTAAAGATAAGGCTCAAGAGTTAGTTGATTTAGCTATTGATAAAGGAACTCCAGTACTTAGAGATGCTGCTGAAGAGGTTCGTCTTAAAGCTATTGATGTTACAAAAGAGGTATTAAAGAAGTTAGAAGAAGGGGAAAAGAAGTAATTCTTTTTCTTTTTTGGTACTTTTCATTTTTTTAAAACTATGATATATTAGAGACATCAATTTTTGTTGATGAATGATTCTTAGTAATTATTTATACTTGTAGAGACCTAGTGGTTGGTGAAAACTAGGGGTAGATAATTATGAAATTACAACATTCGGAGAAAAATCGTTTATCGCGTTAAGATATTTGAGTGTATAGAGAAATCTATAAAGTAAGGTGGTACCGCGAACTGTTCGTCCTTATGGGGGGAATAGTTCTTTTTTTTGGAGGTTAATATGCATACGGAATATGAAGTTAGAGTCTTGGATATTGATATTGATATGATGGAAGAAAAATTAAAGATGGCTGGTGCTGTTTTAGAATGGGATCATTTACAAAGACGTTATGTATATGATTTTATTCCTAAGATTGATGGTAAGTGGATACGTTTACGAACCAATGGTGATAAGACAACTCTTACTATTAAAAATATTGTTTCTTCTAGTATTGATGGTACACAAGAGTTAGAAATTGAAGTTGATGATTTTGAGAAGACAAATTTGATTCTTAATGAATTAGGTTTTCAAGCTAAAGGATATCAAGAGAATAGACGTCGTCAATATATTCTTGATGGAGTTGAGGTCGATATTGATTCTTGGCCAATGATACCTACTTATTTAGAGATAGAGGGAAAGAGTGAAGAGGATGTCTATCGTATTTTAGAAAAACTAGATATTTCGAAAGATGATGTTACTAGTCGAGATGTAGAAGGAATCTATTTAGATTATGGACATCAATTAAATAAAATTTATGATTTAAAACTAGAGGAGGAGAGAAAATGACATTATTTGAAGAATTACAATGGA
This sequence comes from uncultured Bacilli bacterium, assembly GCA_944358945.1. GTDB lineage: Bacteria > Bacillota_I > Bacilli_A > RF39 > UBA660 > Faecimonas. The sequence continues at coordinate 30,633 of CALVSH010000039.1, read as the reverse complement.
GAGGGTTAATTAAGGATACAGCTGGTGTTGATCTTGCAGATAAATTAAATGGGGAACCTATTACTTTTTACTGGGGAACTGATCCTACTGCAGATAGTTTACACTTAGGACATTATTCATCTTTAGTGACGGCTAAAAGATTGGCAAAAGCAGGACATCATCCTATTTTGTTATGTGGTGGGGCGACAGGACTTATTGGGGATCCGAGACCTACTGCAGAAAGAGAAATTATTTCTAAAGAACAGCTTGCTAAAAACTTGGAGGGGATTCAGGCACAAGTTAGTCGTATTTTTGATGGTAAGGCAGAAGTTGTAAATAATTATGATTGGTTTAAGGGATATGAACTTACAGACTTTTTAAGAGATGTAGGAAAATATATCAATATTAATTATATGTTGGATAAAGATATTATTCGTAGGAGATTAGAAACTGGTATTACTTTTGCTGAGTTTACTTATACTTTAATTCAAGGTTATGACTTTTTATGGTTATATGAGAATAAAGGATGTATTTTACAAGCAGAAGGTTCTGATCAATGGGGTAATATCACTACTGGTCTTGATTTGATTAAGAAAAAAACTGGTAAGGATGCATATGCCTTTACGATGCCTTTAGTCTTAGACAAGTATGGAAATAAATTTGGTAAGAGTGAAGGAAATGCTTTATGGTTGGATCGTAATAAAACATCTAGTTATGAATTATATCAATATCTAATTAATGTAGATGATGAAATGGTTATTTCTTACTTGAAGATATTTACTTTCTTGACTCCTGAAGAGATTATGGAGTTAGAAAAATCTAATAACGAAAATCCTCATTTAAGAGAGGCTCATAAGGCACTTGCTCGTGAAATTATTACTGATTTACATGGAGAAGAAGCTTATTTAGAAGCTGTTAAAATTAGTGAGTCTTTATTCAGTGGTAATATTAAAGAACTTACTGCTTCACAATTAGAGGATGCTTTTAAAGGGCTTGAACCATTTGAAGCTAAGGAAGGAAATTTAGTGGAGTTTTTAGTGGAATTTGGTATTTGTTCTAGTAAGAGAGAAGCTCGTGAATTTATTGGTAACGGATCTATTAGTGTTAATGGTGATAGAATTACTGATTTAGATTATCAAGTTTTAAAAAGTGCTTCTATCGAAGGAAAATATGTAGTTGTTAGACGTGGAAAGAAAAAATACTTTATTGGAAAATTTTAAGATCTGTCTTTTAGATAGGTCTTTTCTTGTGTTTATTTGACAGTATAAATATTCACATTATATAATAAAATAATTCATATTTGTAAAAAGATTGGGGATAGTATAAATGAAAATAACTTTAGTAAGACATGGTCAAACGGAATATAATTATCAAAAAATAATGCAGGGACATTCTAATACAGAATTAAATGATACTGGTATCAGACAATGTCAGAAACTTAGAGAACAATTAGCGGATGTTGATTTTGATTATTGCTATATGTCTCCAATTCTTAGAGCAGTTCAAACGGCTTTTATCTTGGTAGGTGATAGAGTAGAGACAATACCTGATAAGAGATTAATCGAACGTGATATGGGAGAGTTTACGGGTAAGTCTACGGAACTTTATGATAGAGAAAAGTATTGGGATTATGATTTAAATTGTAGTGATAATGGAGTAGAAGCTATTCAAGATGTTTTTAGTCGTTGTTGTGATTTTTTAAATTATATAGTAAAAAAACACCCTGGTGAACATATATTAGTAGTATCTCATGCTGCTACTATTAGGGCGCTTCATCATTTGCTTCATCATCATAATTTACATAGTGATTTGTTAAGGAAAGTTGTTTGTAATTGTTATGTTGAGGAAGTTGAAGTTAAGGAGGGGACTGTTTATGAATCGCTTTGATTTGGATATTATTAGTAATGTTAAAACTATTTGGGATTTCTTAGTTTTAGATGAAAAAATAGAACCTTGTGATATTATTATGGGATGTGGATGTATTAATACAGATATTCCAGTCTATTGTGCTCAGTTATTTAAAGAAGGATATGGTAAGAAGATCTTGTTTGCTGGAGGACTTGGTAAACTTACTAAACATCAATTTAATAAATCTGAGGCAGAAGTATATCGCGATATTGCTCTTGGTGAAGGGGTTTCTTCTAGTGATATTTTGTTAGAGACAACTTCTACTAATACAGGAGATAATTTTTTACTTTCTAAAAGTATTTTGGATGAGAATGGTTGTCAAAAGATTTTAATTGTTCATAAACCATATTCTGAGAGAAGAACTCTTTTGACGGCTATGGCACAACTTCCTGATTATGAATGGTTAATTACTTCTCCTTGTAGTCAGTTTGATGTTTATCTTTCTTATATGCAAATGGATGAGGAACTTTTCCAAAATCAAGTATCGCTTATGGTAGGAGATGTTCAAAGATGTATGATTTATCCACAACTTGGTTATATGTTAGAAAGTGAAATACCTTCTCAGGTTATGGAGTCTTATTCCTATTTAATGGAAAAATGATTTGATGATTATGTTTTTTCTGAGAATAAAATTTTGTCAATGACTAAAAGTAAAAATAAATAAAAAAAAGGAACTCATTTGCAGTTCCTTATTTGTTGTAGTATTCAACGATTAATGCTTCATTGATATCAGCATTAAGTTCATTTCTTTCAGGAAGTCTAACATAAGTTCCTTCCATTTTACCTTCATCATAAGTAATGAAGTCAACACGTTTTGTAACTTTAGCTAAGCTATCAGCAACAACTTTTAAGTTCTTATGATCTTCTTTAATAGAGATTACATCTCCAACTTTAACTTGGTATGATGGAATATCTACTTTTTTACCATTTACTGTAACATGTCCATGGTTTACTAATTGTCTAGCTCCACGACGAGTAGTTGCGAAACCTATTCTATATACTAAGTTGTCTAAACGTGATTCTAACATTCTTAAGAAGTTAGTACCAGTAACACCTTTTAATTTAGAAGCTTTATCAAAAGTATTTCTAAATTGTCTTTCGTTTACTCCATACATGAAACGAACTTTTTGTTTTTCTTTTAATTGTGTTCCGTAATCAGATAATTTTCCACGACGATCGTTTCCATGTTGTCCTGGTCCATAAGGGCGACGAGCTAATTCTTTACCAGTTTCACTGATTGAAAATCCTAAGTGACGTGCTTTCTTATAACTTGGTCCAGTATATCTTGCCATAATCTTACTCCTTTCTTTTTATTACATTCATTGAAATGATTTAGTCGTATTCTAGGGAGTTTTTCTATTCTTTCGCGTAAACAGCATTGGTTACTTAAACTCTCAAAAAACACTTTAAAATACTCTAAATCTGCTGTTTCAAGTGAATTGCAGTTTTAATTATAATAAAAAATCATTGATATGTCAATGATTTTTGGACTTTTCGTCTATATCCGTGACGAGTTATTAGAATTGTTTGTTTTTACATATACTTTTTCAGTGATGTCAACGGTTTCTATTTCATGTTTTGAACTAAATAATTGTTCAAGGAAATCTATTTCGGACATTTGCTCTGCTAGTTTATTTCTTTCTTCTTTTGATATTTTATAATAACTTCTTGTTTGTTCAAAATTATGGTCATTACTGTAGTATTCTATAGTATTTTCGTTTAGTGTTGTTTTGTATAATTCGTTTTTGTTTTCTATGATTTCTTCTATTGATGTATTAATATTACTACAATTGAATGATAAGTTACTTTTGTTTATTATTTTGTCATAATCAACATTAAAGTTATAGATTACTAGTCTATTATATGAACCATTGATTATTGGAAGATTTTTGTATTCTGTGGTGTTTTGTTGTGGTTGTTGGTGATTGGAATTATTTTCTAATACTAAGTCCTTGGTATCTACTGTTATTTGTTCTGGTACTTCATCTTCATAAGTAATAATTAGATTGTTTGTTTTTATAGGAATATAATCTATATTAAAAGATTTTAAATATAGAGATTCTGGTGTATTTCCATTTGAATCTATTATTGTTAGTATATCTTTGATATTACATTCCTTGGTCTTTCTTATTATTAAGTCTTTTAACCTTGGTACTTTATCAATATTTATACAGTCTGATGTAATACTTAGGTATTCTAGATTGTCTATATTTTTTAGTTTTGTAATATCAAAATTTCCATCTAGAGATAAACTAGTGATGTTAGATAGATTTATTTTTGTTAAATCAATGTAGTTTTCTTGTTCTGTTTCTAATTTTATGGAATTTAAACCTTTTATATATTCATTTAATTTTTTGTACCATTCATCTGATTGTTCTTTAGATAAAAAGATAGTATCATTTCCAGTAATTGTACAGCCATCTGTTTGTAATTCATGACTTAGGTTATCTTGTACTATTTCTTCTTCTGTTTTTATTGTTTTGTTTTTGCAGGTAGTTGTTCCTAGTATTAAATATCCTGCTGTTGCTAGAGCTACAAATTTTTTTAAGTTTATATGCATTTTTTCTCATTCCTTTTTGCTTATATTATATTTATTTTTTTTAATATGTCAAAAAAACCTAAGATTATTATCTTAGACCTTGGTCTTTTTGTATACTTTTGCTGTAGTATTATCCTTAATATTAACTCTATCTATTTCATATTTTTCACTTAGTATCTTATTATAGAAATCATCTTCTCTTCCTTGTGAAAGTTCATTAGCATATTCTCTTGGTACTTTATAATAACTTCTTGTATTATCTGTATTATTGTGACTATAATATTCAAATTTATCTTCATTGTTTAATATGACATTAAATAATTCTGTTTTGTTTTCTATGACATTTTCAATTGTTGTGTTATTAATGTTTCCATATTTGATGGATAAATTGTTTTTGTTTTTAATTGTGTCATAATCTACATTGAAGGTTTCAATAGAAAGTTGATTATAGTTACCTTTGATTGTAGGTAGATTATATAGTATTGTTGTAACTTCTTGTTCTTGTTCATTCGTTACTGAGTAACTAATATTGTTATTTTCATAAGTATAGTCATTGACACTTTTTTCTACTAATGAATTATTATAAGCATAGGTCGTGTTATGTATTAAAGTAAGATAGTTTGTATCTACGGTAAGTTTACTTGGCACTTCTTTATCATAAATTATTGTTAGTTTATCTACTTGGATTGGAATATTTTCGCTTGTAAAATTGTATAAAGATAAATTTCTTGGTGCATTATTGTTTTTTTCTATGTTTTTTAGAGTATTGGTTATATCTGTATTGTTTGTATTATGAATGGTTAGACTAGTGATTTCTGGCACTTTATCAATATTTATGCACTCTGATGTGATGTTTATGTTATTGGGAGTATTTGTGTTACTTAGATCACTGATATCGAATTTACCATTTAATTCTAATCTCTGAGTCTTAAGGAATGTTATTTTTGATATATCAAATATCTCATCATCCATTCTATTTGTTAAAACTATTCTTTCGCTTTCATAATATTTTAATAATTCATTTAAGGTTTCATACCATGAATCTTTTTGTTTATCATATACATAGATTTTATTATTATTTATAATACAATTTTTATTTGTTAATTTTTTAGTTAATTGTGTGATTTCATCCTGAGTATTTTCTGTAAGTTCTTGTTTATCTTCTTGTATTTGTTTGTTGCTGCAAGAAGTTGTTCCTAAAATTATATTTGCTGCAGTTAAAAATGCAAGGCATTTTTTTAACTTTTCTTTCATTTATATCCTTCTTTCCACCATTCATTTTAAAATATATTTTTTCCTAATTCAAGAGTTTTAGATAAACTTAAGGTAATTGTTTGCACTTCATTTTCTGGAATATAAATATCATCTCGATATGTTAGTTCGTTTTCCTTGTTTTGTTTTATATTATTCAAATAATCTGCTGATACTTGATAGTAAGTTAGTGTGTTTGTTTCAGGATTATTTTTACTAAAATAATGAATGGATTCATCGTTATTTAATGTAATATCATCTATTTTGATTTTGTTTTGTATTAGTTCATTTATTGATGTATTATTAATATTTGCATTTGATATACTGATAGAATTTTTGATTGGTAGGGTATTTATATCAGTATTAAATCCTGATATAGAAATATTATTATAGTTACCATTTATTGTTGGAAGAGGATAATTATTTGATTTTGTTGTTGAAAGACTTAGATTGTTTGTGTTTACTGTTATTACTTGTGGTGCTGTTGTAGTGTAGGTTATATTTAATGTTTTTGTTGGTATTTGTATATTATCAATAGAAAAATCACGTAAAGATAAGTAATCTGGAATTGTTTCATTTTGAGCCATATTTATTAATATATTGGTAATATCTTCTTTTACTATATCTGTTTTTATTAAGTAAAGACTATTTACTTTAGGTAGTTTATCGATATTGTTACAATCTGAATATATGTAAATATTATCAATATCTTTTACTGTCCTTGGTAGTTTAGAAATATTTATTTCTCCTTCTAGATATAGGTTTTTAATATTAGAAAAATCAATTTTTGATAAGTCAAAGTTTTCTTTTTCTTCACTTTGTAATTTTAACTCTTCTAATTTATTCTCTTTTATGTATTGATTTAGTTTGTCATACCATTCTTCATTTTGTTTTTTTCTTAAAATAACGATACTATTTATTACGGAACATCCTTTAGTGTCTTCCTCTAAATCTTCTGCTTCTATTATTGTTTCTTCTGTTTGTTTATTTATTCCGTTATTGCAAGCTGTAGTACCTAGTATTATGTTTGTTAGTGCTAAAATATTAATAGCTTTTTTAATCTTTATATTCAACTTTACCACCTCTTTTATGGCATATTATATTGTTTTGGAGAGGTTAAGTCAAGATTAGAGATTTTTAAAATTTATTGTTTTTGATAAAATAGTAGAAATTTAGTGGTTATTTGTGTTAAAATAGGAATAGATGATAAGGTGGTGAAGTATGCAAGGACAGTATTTGATTATTGGATCTTATTTAGTCATTTGTATTATTATTGTAATTGTAGCGCTTCACTTTATTAGACGTAGTATTGCGAATAAGTATCGTAGAAGAGTTCGAGATTTGGAAGTTGCAAAGAATATGGTAGCAAGTACTCCTGTTTCTTTGGAACTATCTAAGGTAGAGCCTATTATTAAAAACGATAAAATGGAAGAAAAATATAATGATTGGCAGGATAGATTTGATCAATTAAGAGAAAAAAGATTATCTCAGATTGATGATATGTTGATTGATTTAGATGTTTATATAGATAAAAGAGATTATAAAAATTGTGTTTATCGCTTGGCTAAAACAGAAATGGCAATTTATAAGGCTAGGGAGTCTGCTGATTCTTTGTTAGATGAGATTAAAGAAATTACTTTAAGTGAAGAAAAGTATAGAGCTATTGTTATAAAACTTAAGACAAAATATCGTGAATTAAATAAGGATTTTCAAGATCATAAGCAGATGTATGATGAAATGCAGGATGCTGTAGGGTTGCAACTTGAGAATATAGAACGTAGATTTTTAGATTTTGAAAAGGTAATGGAAAAAAATGAATATAGTGAAGTTGTTCATATTGTAAAAGCTTTGGATACTATGATTGAACATATGGGAATTGTGATTAAAGAAGTTCCTGATATCTTATTGATGGCTAAACAGGTGATTCCTAATCGAATGAAGGAAGTTAAAGAGTTAAATGAGGATATGGTTAATCAAGGTTATCCGTTGGATTATTTAAATGTTGAATATAATTTAGAAGAGTCTCAAAAAAATATTGATCATATATTAGATAAAGTTAGAGTATTGAATCTGGAAGATTGTATGTTTGAATTAAAGACAATGCTTGATTATTATGATTCATTATTTGTTGACTTTGAGAAAGAAAGGCTTTCTCGTAAAGCGTATATTGAAATGGAAAAAGATTTTTCTAAAAAGTTAGAAAAGACTAATAAAGTTGTTCAAGAGGTATATAATCAATTGGATGATATTAAGAATATGTATGATTTAAATGATCAGGATGTAGAGACGATTCATGAGGTTAACAAGATTTTAGTAGTTATTAATGATGATTATAAAAAAATGCTTGCAAAAGTCGAGGCTAAATCTTCTCCTTATTCTATGTTACAAAAAGAAGTAGAAGATTTGACAATTCGTTTAAAAAATATGGAGGAGGATTTAGATAGAGCATTAAAATCTTTAGGCAATATGTATGATGATGAAGTTAGAGCTAGAGAACAGTTAGAAGAGATCGAATCTTTCTTGAAACAGAGTAAAGAAAAGATGCGTACTTATAAATTACCTATTATTACTAATAATTATTTTGTACAATTATCGGAAGCAAACGAAGCAATTGAAGAAGTAATTAAAGAGTTAGAAAGAAAACCTATTGTTATTAAAACATTAAATACTAGAGTTGACACTGCAAGAGATTTAGTGTTAAAGCTTTATAACACAACTAATGAAATGATTAAAACTGCACAACTTGCTGAAATGGCTATTATATTTGGTAATCGTTATCGTATGAGTTATGAGGAAGTTGATTTAGGATTAGATGATGCTTGTAAATTATTTTTTAAAGGTGAATATAAGAAAGCATTAGATGTTTCTATTAAGGCGGTTTCAGTTGTTGATGAAAATATTTATAGAAAGTTGTTGGCCGTATATGACAAATAGAATAAAATCAGGGTTTGGAACTTATGAAATGCTTACTGTTTGTGTGATGCTCTTAGTTATTGTTGTAGGATTGTTAGCATATGTATTTAGTACAGATTATACAGAGAAGTATGATGTTATGCAGTATAATGCTAGAATGTTTTCTTTGACTGCTAGTAATTTATATATGGATGAGAATTATTCTGGGAAAATGGGAGATACTGTTTATTATTTGCAGATGATTTTGGATTTAAAGTTGACATCTCAAATAAAAAATCCTTTTCAAGGAGATAAATATTGTGATTCTTATCGTTCTAAAGTTGAGATACGTGATGATAAGAAGTATGTTACCTTAGAATGTGGTAATTATTTGATATATCAACAGGATAGTTTGAAAGAGCCATATACTATTTATCAAGTAAGTAATTGGTCTAATGTTCAAAGTGGTTTTACTAATCAAATAGTTGATTTTTATAATTATAAAAAAGATGGAATAGATTTATTTGATGAAGATTTAGAGCTGGGAATGTTTTTATATAAATATAATTTTGAAATGGGAACGGATTATCAAAAAATAGATGAAATTCCTGATCAAGAAAATATTGTTAAAACGACAAGATATCGTCATTTGAAAGAAGTTACAGATTAAAGAAGAGAATTTAGTTTTCTTCTTTTTAAGTTTGTGGTAAAATATAGTCATTTGGAGGGGATTGTATGAAAAGAGTTATTCTAATTAAGTATGGAGAGCTTACTACTAAGAAGGGTAATCGTAATTTTTTTATTAAGATGCTATATCAAAATATAAAAAGTAAATTAAAAAACTTTGATGTTACTATTTTTAAAGATCGAAGTCGTATGTATATAGAATTTCATGAAGATGATTTAGAAAATATTAAGAAAAAACTTGATTGTGTATTTGGAATTCATACGTATCACATTGCGTATATTGTCGATACTAATATTGAGGATATTAAAAATTTACTTAGAGAATTAGTAATTGATTTAGATTTTAAAACTTTTAAAGTTGAGACAAAAAGAAGTGATAAATCTTTTCCTATTCATAGTCAAGAGATGAATCGTATTCTTGGTGGTGTAGTATTAAAAAATAAGGAAGGTATTTCTGTTGATGTTCATCATCCTGATTTGCTTGTAAAAGTGGAGGTTCGTGAGAAAAATAGTTATATTTATTTTAATGCTTATCACGGAGCTGGTGGATATCCGATTGCTACACAACCTAGAGCTCTTTTGATGTTATCTGGTGGTATAGATTCACCTGTTAGTGGATATTTAGCTATGAAAAGAGGAATTCCTATTGATTGTGTTTACTTTGAAGCTATTCCTCATACTAGTTTAGAAGCTAGAAATAAAGTTATTGAACTTTCTAAGAAGTTAGCTAAGTATACTAATGAAGTACATTTACATATTATTAATTTTACAAAAATTCAGGAAGAAATTTATAAAAATTGTCATCCAAGTTATTGTATTACTATTATGCGAAGAATGATGTATCGTATTATGGAACGTTTACTTGATAAGTATCATGGCTTGGCTATTGTTAATGGGGAATCTGTTGGACAAGTAGCTTCTCAAACACTTACTAGTATGAGAGTAATTAATGAAGTAACAAATGTTCCAGTACTTAGACCAGTTGCTTGTTTTGATAAATTAGAAATTATTGATTTAGCTAAAAAGATAGATACTTATGATATTAGTATTTTACCTTATGAAGATTGTTGTACTGTATTTGTACCTAAACATCCAGTTATTAATCCTTCCTTGGAACAAGCTAAAAAAGAAGAAGATAAATTTGATTTTTCTCTGATGATAGATGAAGTTGTAGATAGTGTTGATACTATTGTTGTGAAAGAAGATGAAGAAGAGTTTTCTGATTTGTTATAAATTACCAATTAGTTTTTTGTATTAAATTTTAAAAACTTCACAACCTATGAATGTAGGAGGTGAATGAAATGAATAACTCAAAGAATTCTACTATGAAAATGAGAGTTCCTGGTGCTAAACAAGCTATTGATAAAATGAAATATGAAATAGCTAACGAATTTGGAGTTAATTTAGGACCAGATGCTACTAGCCGTGCTAATGGTACTGTTGGTGGTGAAATTACTAGACGTTTAGTTCAAAACGGAATGAACCAAGTTAGTGGAAGCTATAATAACAAATAACAATAGATAGCTTACAAGATAGGTTAAAGCCTATCTTTTTTTTTGTAAAATAAAGATTGTTGAAAGATTTATTTTCAACAATCTCTTTTTTCGAGCTTTTTCCACCTTTTTCTTGTTTATAATTATTTTCATAAAGGTAGATACTCTATGATGCATTTTTATGCTTTTTTTCTATTCTTTTCTACACTAAATATACTACATTTTTATCTTTTTTACAATTGTTTTTACTTGCTCAGGGGTATTTTCGGCTTGTTTTTATGAGAAATCTTAAAAATAATTAGTCAATTTTTTAGTCAAATTTAGAGAGGAGATTTATGGGAAGAAAAGCAAAACTAACGATGGATTTAAGTTTGAAAGATGAGTACATTGGGCAAGGTGGAGTATATCCTACTAACAAGAGTGAAGAAGTAATAAGTAAAATAGAAAATCAGAGTGAAGATGTCAATAGTAATTTAACACCAACCTTAGCAGAAAAATACCAAGTTATTTATGATGGCAACGCTCCTGAAGGTGTTAGTGTAGTAAACATTCCTGATAGCCAGTCTGAATCAGTTTTTGATATGGTAGAGATTACAGAGGAAGAACCAAGTTGTAAAGGTTATATTTTTCAAGGATGGGAGATAGTTACAGATAATGTTAAGAAGGTAGGTAGTGATTACTTTATTATGCCTGAAGTAAACGTAACATTACGAGCAAAATGGTCTAAGATAGAGTTGGCTAAAAGTATGGATGGGGTTGTAAGTGAACAAGGGGATCCCATTATGAAAGGTTTCTCTTGGTGGACAAGGAGGAGTTATTGCGAATCCTAATTGTTTTCAATTGTTTTTAAATTTTACTAATGTTGTAAGTATAAATTTCAGTTTTTTTGATACGTCGAGAGTTACTAATATGGGGAGTATGTTTAATAACTGTAACTCTTTGAGTGATTTAAATTTAAATGGTTTTAATACTTCAAGTGTAACCAATATGGGGAGTATGTTTCAAAAGTGCAATAGTTTATTAAGTTTGGAAATTGATAACTTTGATACTTCAAATGTTATATCCATGGGTAATATGTTTGAGACTTGTAATAGTTTGATTGATTTGGATTTAAGTAATTTTAGTACAGATAAGGTAACAAATATGAACTATATGTTTAATGGGTGTAATAATTTAGTAAATTTGTATTTATCTAACTTTGATACAACTAATGTGACAAATATGGAAAGAATGTTTCAAGGATGTAGTAAATTAAAGGAATTAGATGTCAGTTTTTTTAATACTTCAAAAGTAACGGATATGAATAATATGTTTACTAGTTGTAGTAGTTTGTTAGAGTTAGATATAAGTAGTTTTGATACTTCAAACGTTACCAATATGGGGTCTATGTTTAAAGATTGTCAAAGTTTAGTAGAGTTAGATTTATCTAGTTTCGATACTAGTAGTGTAGATAATATGGGTAATATGTTTGATAGATGTAATAATTTAAAAAATTTGGATATACGTAATGCAGAATTTAATGCTACCTCTTATTCATGGATGTTTACTGGGATGTCTAATCTTTCTGTTATGGTTAAGGATGAAGATTCTCGTAGTTTCATTCAGGAACAGTTAGGTAGTCGTGGTACAGCAGTTGTTGTTTAAACTTCGTTTTTCGAAGTTTTCTTTTTGGTTGCTTTTTTTTGTACTGTCTGATATATTAAGGGTAAAGTGAGGCGATGTTATGAAATTATTATCAGTTAATGCAGGTAGTAGTACTTTAAAGTTTCGTTTATACGAGATGCCTGAAGAAAAATTATTAATGAAAGGGCAATATGAACGAATAGGTTTAGATGGTTCGTGTTACAACCTTAGAATTGACGAGAAAAATGAATCTTCTCGAGTAGAACTTCATGATCATAAAGATGCAGTTGAGTTATTATTGAAGCACTTATTAGAGCATAAAGTAGTTTCTTCTTTAGATGAAATAAAAGCTGTTGGACATCGTGTTGTTCATGGTGGAAATAAATACTCTAAGTCTACTGAGATAAACGATAGAGTTTTAATGGAGATTGAGGCTATTTCTCCACTTGCTCCTTTACATAATCCGGGGGCATTAAAAGGAATGCGTGCTTTTATAGAAGAAATTCCAAATGCTGTAAATGTTGCGTGCTTTGATACAGCTTTTCATCAGACTATGAATGAGGCTACTTATTTATATCCTGTGCCTTATGAATGGTATGTTAAATATGATGTTAGAAAATATGGTTTTCATGGATTAAGTCATAAATTTATTACAGAACAGATGAGTAAAAAACTTAAGAAAAATCCTAATTTGATTATTTGTCATATTGGTAGTGGTTGTAGTATTACAGCAGTTAAGGAAGGTAAGTCTATTGATACTTCTATGGGATTTACTCCTAATGCTGGTATTATGATGGGTACTCGTTCTGGAGATATTGATTATTCTTTGATTAATTATGTTATGCAGAAAGAAGAAAGAAATTTAGAGTGGATAGAAAAGAAGCTTAACTTTGAAAGTGGTTTACAAGGAATTGCAGGTATGAGTGATTTACGTGATATTGATAGAGCGTATGAAGCTAATGAACAGAAAGTTGTTTTAGCTATTGATATGTATTCACAAAAGATTGTAGATTATATTGCCAAGTATTATGTTAGACTTGGTGGTGTAGTTGATGCGATTTGTTTTACTGCTGGTGGTGGTGAAAATGATTCTATTATACGTGCGGAAGTATTAAAGAAACTAGCGCCACTGGGTGTTTTGTTGGATGAAGCTAAGAATAAAGAAACAATTGTTAGACTTGGAGTAGAAGGTATTATAACTAAGAATAAATCTTCCATTCCTGTTTATGTATTAGGTACAGATGAAGAGTTAATGATAGCAAGAGATACTTATGAAATAGTGAATGCTAAATAGACAGACCATTATATATTAATGGTTTTTCTTTGAAAAACTTTGTTGTTGTAGTATAATATTAATAGGTTATAGAAAGAGGTATATTATGAAAATAATTTCTATTAATGCAGGAAGTAGTTCCTTAAAATTTAGTTTATTTGAAATGAATAATGAAGAAGTCATTGCCAGTGGATTATTTGAACGTATTGGTATTGATGGAAGTAAATATACTATTAAATTCAATGGAGAAAAAGTAAGTCAAGAGGTGGATTTACCTAGTCATGTAGATGCTGTTAATATTTTACTTGATAAGTTAACTGACTTAGGTATTATTTCTTCTTTGGATGAGATTCATGGTGTTGGACATCGTATTGTTCAGGGAAAAGATGTATTTAAAGAATCTGTTATTGTTACGGATGATGTTATGGAAAAGTTGGATGCTATTAAAGGGTTTGCTCCTTTACATAATCCAGCTAATATGTTAGGAATTGAAGCTTTTAGAAAAGTGTTACCTAATACTCCAATGGTTGCGGTTTTTGATACTGCATTCCATCAAACTATGGATGAGGCTACTTATTTATATCCAGTTCCTTATTCATGGTATAAAGATTATGGTGTTCGTAAGTATGGTGCACATGGTACTTCACATCGTTATATTGCAGAGTCTGTAAAACAAATTTTAGGTAAAGAAGAGTATCGTTTAATTAGTTGTCATATTGGTAATGGTGGTTCTATTACGGCAATTAAAGATGGTAAGTGTGTGGATACTTCTATGGGATTTACACCACTTGCCGGTATTATGATGGGTACTCGTTCTGGAGATATAGATCCATCGATTATTCCTTATGTTATGGAACAAGAAGGTAAAAATGCTAGTGAAATTATCGATGATTTGAATAAACAAAGTGGACTTTTAGGTATGAGTGAATATAGTAGTGATATGCGTGATATTTTAGAGCGTTGTGATGAACATGATGAGAAAGCTATTGTTGCACGTGATAAGTATGTACGTCGTGTTGTAGATTATATTGCACAATATTATGTTTTATTAGGTGGAGCAGATGTTATTGCTTTTACGGCTGGAGTTGGTGAAAATAGTATTCCTGTTCGTAGACAAATCTGTGAAGAATTAGCTTGTTTAGGAATTAAGCTTGATTTAGATAAGAATAATGTTCGTGGAGAAGTAGTTAAGATTAGTACAGATGATTCTGCTGTTATAGTTTATGTGATTCCTACAGATGAGGAGTTAATGATAGCAAGAGATACTTTACATTTAATTAATAGATAGGAAAAAGTATATGTTTGATAAGATTTTAGAAACTATAAAGAAGTATGATACGATTGTTGTTGCGAGACATATTGGTGTTGATCCAGATGCATTGTGTAGTCAGCTTGCTTTACGTGATGTGATTCAATTTAATTTTCCTGAGAAGAAAGTTAGTGCTATTGGTACAGGGAGTCATAAGTTTGCTCATATTGGTAAATTAGATAAGTTAGAGAAAAATTATTCTCATGCACTTTTGATTGTTACTGATACACCTGATAAACGTAGAGTAGATTCTGTAGATTTTTCACAATTTGAAGAAGTTATTAAGATAGATCATCATCCATTTGTAGAATCTTTTGGAAGATTAGAATATATTGATGATAAAGCTTCTAGTGCCTGCGAGATTATTATGCGTTTCTTGGTTCATACTGGTCTACAGTTAAATTCTTCTATTGCAGAATTGTTGTATATGGGACTTGTATCTGATTCTAATCGATTCTTATTTGATAGTTCAACACCTGAATTGTTTGCTTTAGTATCTTACTTTTTGAAGAATTATCCTTTTGATCTTTCATCTTGTTATCAAAAACTTTATTTAAGACCACTTAATGAAGTACGTTTAGAGGGTTATATTGCTTTAAATATGACAGTTACAGAAAATGGACTTGGATATGTTTCTATTACTAATGATATTATTAATGAGTTTGGTGTTGATAGTGCTAGTGCTGGAAATATGATTAATAATTTTAATTTTATTAAAGAAGTTCTTGTCTGGGTAACGATGACAGAAGATGTTAAAAATGAACAAATTCGAGTATCTATTCGTTCTAGAGGACCTGTTATTAATCAGGTTGCAGAAAAACATCATGGTGGTGGTCATAAGTTTGCTAGTGGTGCTAGAGTAAAAACAATGGAAGAAGCTATGAAGATTATTGAGGATTTGGATAAAGTTTTAGAAACTTATCAAAAGGAGGGGATAGTAAATGGTAATTAAAGATGCTAATTTGGAAATTATTGTGACTAGGAGAAGTCAATATCCAGAAGATGGAAAACCTGAATTCTTATTAGTAGGACGTAGTAATGTTGGTAAAAGTAGTTTTATTAATGCCATTCTTTCTAGGAAGAATTTAGCATATACTTCTTCTCGACCAGGAAAAACACAAACTTTAAATTTTTATTCTGTTAATAATAGTTTTTATTTGATAGATGTTCCTGGCTATGGATATGCTTCTGTTGATAAAAAAACACAGTCTAAGTTTGGTATGATGATAGAAGAATATTTAGAAAAAAGAGATGTTTTAAAACGAGTTTTTTTACTTATCGATTTTCGTCATAAGCCAAGTGAAGATGATTTGTTGATGTATAATTTTTTAAAGTATTATAACTTACCTGTTACTGTAATTGCGACTAAAGCAGATAAAGTTGGAGGTAGTAAGAAAGAAAAAAACTTAAAAGATATTTTAGATACTCTTGATTTAGTAGTGGGAGATGATTTAGTAGTTTTTTCTAGTGTTACTAAATTGGGAGTTAAAGAAGTTGTGAAAAAGATAGAAAGTCTAATTAATGGTGATGTTAATTAGACTTTTTTCATATATTACAATAGGTGATTTAATGAGGATTGAGAAGGTAGGGGATGGAGGATATTGTATATTTTTTCATATTTTGTATCTTGGAAATATAGAATTTAGTAAAGATAAACTTGTAGATATGGTTAAGAAGTTGTTAAAGAGGTTAAAGAAGAGGTTGATGCTTCGAGGATTTTATAAAGTTAAGGTTTATCTTCATTCTAAAGTTGGATTGTTTTTGGAGTTATTTCAATTGGAAGAGTTTGAATATGATAATAGTTTAGATTTTAGAGTACTTGTTTATTTGGATGAGAAGATTTATTTTAGAACGAAAGATTATTATGCATTACCAAGTAATGTATCTATTTATTATGACCGTGGTTATTTTTATTGTGATGTTAGTTATATTCCTGACTTGAATCAGGTTGTTGAATTTGGGGATTTTATCTATGGTAGAAGGTTGTATCCTATTATGTTTCGTTGGCAAAAGTGTTGATTTTTGCTTTTTTTCACAATTTACTTTATAATATGTTTGGTGATTCTTATATGAAGAAGAAGAGATTATGTTTTTTTGTTTTTTTGTTTGTTTTACTTGTTTTTGTTATATATTGTTATTTTGTTGTTGTGAATCGAAAGGTAGAAGAAGAGAGATTGTTTTTAGCTATTGATAAAATTGGTGAAAGTTCTTTACTTGAGGATGAAATTGTATCTTATGATGGTAGTAATGGTTATCAAGAAGTCTATGATGGTGTAGAAAGCTATCTTCGTTCTTTTCGTGAGCAATATCAAAAGGTTATGAGTTATGCTGATAATAGTAAATTGACGACGATGTTATCTGTTAGTAATTATTCAGAGGATGGACCGTTATTTGAAAATAGTCTTTCTTATCTTGATAATCTTAGTGAAGAGTTTTCTTCTGATGTAGATCTTTTGCTATCTTATTGTGAAGAGAGTAAAATAGAAGAATATGCTAGTAATTTAAAGTTATCAAATTATTATAGAGAGTTGTTTATTGATTATGTTAAGTCATCTAAAGTTTTTGAACAGTTAAGTAATTATCGAGATACTTTTTTACAGAGTGAAGAAGAGATGAATTCTGTTATTTCTACTAGTAGAAGTGTATTAGAATTTTTAAAGACAAATGGTAATGATTGGAAAATTGAGAATGGAGAAATTCAGTTTTCTACAGAAGAGTTAGTAACACAATATCAAAATTTAGTTGATTTATTATTATAGTATTTCTATAAAAAAAAGTAATCCACAATATCTGTGGATTCTTTTTATATTACAATAGCGATCATATTGTTTGAGCCTTTATTGACAACCTTTGCCAGTGTCGTTTGTAGTTTTAATCTAATGTTATCTGGCATCATATTAATTTTTGCTTGAATTCCTTCTTGTACAATAGAGTCTAGACTACGTCCAAAGATTTCGCTTTTCCAGATATCATTAGGATTTTTATCTTTGTCTTTTGTTAGATAATCAATTAATTCTTTACTTTGTACTTCACTACCAATAATTGGTTCAAAGGTTGATTCTACATCGACACGAATCATGTGAATCGATGGTGCAACAGCTTTTAGTTTTACTCCATATCTTGGTCCTTGTTTTACTATTTCTGGTTTATCTAGTTTCATATCTTCTATCGATGGTGTTGCGACTCCATATCCTGTTTGTTTTACCATTTTTAGAGCGTATTTGATTTGGTCGTATTCTTTTTTCGCAACATTATATTCTTGGAATAATGCTAGTAGGTCCGCTTTGTTTTTTACATCTATTTTTATAATTTCTGTTAGTGTTTGATTGTATAGATTACTAGGTGCAGTTAGTGTTACTGTGACGATTCCTGTTGATGGATCTACTCCTGATAAGTAGGCTTTTTCTATCATTTCGTTATTTAAGAAATGGTCTGTGATGTGTTCTATGTCTTTTAATTTGTCAATTTCTATGACACTTTCTTTAATTGAGTTGATGTAGCTTTGTTTTACTGGATGATCTGGGTTTAATATGGTAATCCACTCTGGCATACTGATTCTTACTTCTAATACTGGAAATTCATATAAAGCTTCTCTTAGTATGTCATACATATCTTTTTCATTCATTGCTTCTACACTAATTGGTAGCACGGGTACTTGATATTCATCTTTTAGTGATTCTGCTAGACGACATGTTTCTGGTAGTGTAGGATGGGTTGAATTTAGGATTACAATAAATGGTTTACCAATACTTTTTAATTCTTCTATTACCCTGGTTTCTGCTTCTAGGTAGTCAGCTCTTTCAAAGTCACCAATGGATCCATCTGTTGTGACGACAATACCGATGGTGGAGTGGTCTTTGATAACTTTTTCTGTACCAATTTCTGCTGCTTCTACAAAGGGAATTTCTTCTGTGTACCATGGTGTTTTTACCATTCTTGGACCATTTTCGTCAGTTGCTCCAAGGGCTTTATCAATCATATAACCTACGCAGTCAATCATTCTGATGTTACAAGTAAAGTCATCAATTTTTATTTGAGCAGTATTGTTAGGAACAAACTTGGGTTCTGTTGTCATGATGGTTTTTCCGGCAGCACTTTGTGGAATTTCATCTAAGGCTCTTTTTCGTTCATATTCATCTTCGATGTTTGGAACAATTAATGTCTCTACCATTCTTTTGATAAAAGTAGATTTTCCAGTTCTTACTGCTCCTACGACACCTAGATAAATATCTCCGCCACTTCTCTTGGCAATATTTTTAATAATTTCATGTTTATCCATACACATTCTCCTTATACAGTTAACTTTATGATGAATGGTAAAAAAAAAGAACGATTTTTCATCATTCTTTGTACTTAATTGAATTTAATATATTGGAGAAATCTTCGTCACAAAGGGTAGAATTTACATCATTCGAGGTTTCTACTTTATAAAAAGTTTTTCCTTCTAATAAATAGTTGTTTTCTACTTCGTATTCAGAAGTTATTTTTTTATGTAACCAAGTTTTATTGTTGATAGTGATTTGTTGCGTTGGCTCTACTAGATCATTTTCATTTGTATAGATGTTTTCATTTAGATAGTCTTCGCCATTTTCATATAAATCAGCGTAGGTTATATTAGTGATTGTGATATTACAGTAAGTATCTTCTTTCATGGCACTATAGTATTTATAATCATCTGTTGTATAATCTCCTTCTTCATATCCTTTAGGAATTGTGTAAGTGATATTACCTACTTGATATGGTGTGTTTTTTTCTAGTGGTTTTTCTTCAAATGGTTTTGTTGCTATGTAGTAAATAGCAGATATGATACTAATTATTATCACTAGTAGGATAATTGGTCTTACTATAGACGTGCCACCTTTTTTACTGCATATTTCTTTGATTGCTTCTTTACCTTGGTTTTTATTTTTTAATCGTATTTCCTTGGTACGTTTTTTTACTTCTTGTAAGTATATTTTAGGGAATAGAAAACCTGAAGCTATAGCCATTATTAATGGAATGAATCCAGTTGTGAAAAATATAAAAAAGCAGATAATCCAAATAATGGCAAGGACAGAGTATTTTCGATAACAGAAATAGAATGGTCCTAAGAAGAAAGAAGGGATGGAAAAATCACTTTTTTTAATTTTTTCGTAGTTTTTTCCTACATAGGCCTGGATGAAATCTTTTTCATTTCCATAACTATATTTTACACTATATAAATATTGGTCATCGTGAGTGTTTTTATTATTTGTTTCATTCCTTGGTACGTAGTTATACCTTGCGTATTCTTCTTTGATATTGGCATTACAGTGAGGACATATTATAGCTTTGTCATCTACCTTGGTTCCACATCTTAAACAGTACATAAATTATCACCTACTTACTTAATTTTATTTTATCACAAAAGAAAAATACCTGAAAGGTATTTAAAACATTTTATCTATATCTTTTGGTAAATTATCTTTTAATATTGCGTTAATAATCTTGTCTTCTTTTTCTTTTGTTACAGGTTTACCTGTCATAGAACTAATTTGTTTTATTACATCTCGTAGTGTGTTTTCATCTTTCATGTTAGAATTTTGAATTTTTTTGGCTAAAGATAAAATAGTGTCTTTATCAACATTAGTTTTATTTTCTACTCGTTTAAAGAAATTATCACCAAACATAGGTACCTCCTATATTCAGTATATGCAATTTGTTATGATTGTCTTCTTTTTTTGCCTAATTTTTCACATTGTTTATTAAATTCTTCTAAGGATATAGTTCCTTGCGTTAGTCTTTCATGAAGTAGGGAAAGTGTTTTATCATACATATCATTTTTATTTAATGGATTGGTATGTTGTTTTGTTTTGATGTCTTCTGTAAAGATATTTTTGTTGTTATTGTTGTTATTGTTGTTATTTATTTGTTGTTGGAAATCATAGTTTTTATTGAAGTTGGTGTTTTGAAAATGATTTATTTCTTTATTGGAATTATTTCCTAATATCATTTTAATCTTCTCCGTTTCTATTTTTAAATTGTAAAATAATTGGTGTTCCTTCTAGTTCAAAGTTCTCTCTTAGTTTATTTTCTAAGTATCTTTCATAGGAGAAATGAATTAGTCCTTTGTTGTTTACTCTTAATGTAAATTTAGGTGGTTTCACTCCTGTTTGTGAGGCAAAGAATATCTTTAGTCTTTTTCCTTTGTATGATGGTGGAATATTCAATTGATAAGCATCTAATATTACATTATTTAAAAGACTAGTTGGTATTTCTCGTTTAATGTTTTCTCCTACTTTAATTACTTCTGGCATTAGAGTATGAATTCTTTTCTTTGTTAGTGCTGATAGATAGACGATTGGTGCATAAGTTGCGAATTGAAATTCAGCACGCATTTCTTTTTCAAATTCTGGAATGGTTTTATCTTTTACGGTATCCCATTTATTAACAACAAAAATTAATCCTTTTCCTCTTTCAATAGCGTATCCCGCGATATGTTTGTCATGTTCTTTGATTCCTTCTTCTGCATTTATTACCACTAGGCAGATATCACTTCTATCAATGGCTTTTAGAGAACGAAATAGGCTATATTTTTCTACTGATTCAAAGATACGACCTTTTTTTCTCATTTCAGCAGTATCAATTAAGACATATTCTTCATTATGGTATTTTAATACAGAGTCAATGGAGTCTCTTGTTGTACCAGCGACATCTGATACTACAACACGTTCTTCTTTTAGTAAGGCATTTGTTAGACTACTTTTACCAACATTTGGACGGCCTATGATAGAAAACTTTAGTCTAGTATCTTCTTCTTTTTCTTTTTCAGGAAAATTCTTGGTAATTGCATCCATTAATTCAATATATCCTGTATTATGAATACTACTGATTGGAATATAAGTATTAAATCCTAGTTCATAAAAGTCATAGATATTATTTTGTGCTTCTTTGTTATCTACTTTATTAATTGCAACAATAACTTCTTTTTTGCTTTTTCTTAGTAAATCTCTTACAATTAAATCATTTGATGTTAGTCCTTCTTTTCCATCTACGATAAATACTACTACGTCTGCTTCTTTAATCGCTATTTCTGCTTGCATTTTAATTTCGTCATTAAATTTCATTTTACTAGCATCTATTCCACCAGTATCTACCAAGTAAAAATGTTTATTATTGTATGTAGCGTCAGAATAAATTCTATCTCTTGTTACTCCTGGTAGATCTTCAATGATGGCTATTTTTTTACCAACTATTTTATTAAAAAGTGTTGATTTACCAACATTTGGTCTACCTACTAAGGCTACGGTAGGTATCATAGTATCCCCTCCAATTCACTGGTATTATATCATAGGATTGTCAAATTTTAAAGAAAAAGTGATATCTTCACAAAATCTGCTTATAAGTGTGTTATAATACTAATAATAAAGGAGGATAATGATGAAGGATGTAGAAAAAAAAGTTCAAGTGGAATGGTATGATAATCCGTCTATTATTACTAATTTATTAATTGGTATGATTGCGATTATTATTATACTTAGTCAGTCTTTTGCGATTCATAATAATCTTAGTACTCAAGCAATTTTAAGTAGTATTATTAATCACAATAGTGTTTATTTACTTTTACTTGTTTATTTTGTAGCGTTAAAGACTAGAGTTGGTAAGAGATATTTTGATTTTTTGAATGTATTTTTGATTTTACTTTATTTCATTATGGGAATTACATCAATTCTTACAGTTTTTCAATCATTTTCTTTAGAGACATTGATTGATTGTTGTCTACATTTAACTTTGTTTGTATATTTATTTCATACTTTATTTCGTAGAAGTAAGATATGGAGAGAATTTCATTTAAATAAGTCACCTTTTAATGAGATAAGTAATGATTCTTATTTTTATGCAATGATTACCTTTACTGTTGTATTATGGGCAATTGAATTAATTTCTACTACTACTAAAGATGGAACTATTCTTGCATGTTTAGATGCCTTTTTTATGATGCTTTTTGCTAGATATATTTATTTGTATGGTTGTTTTTTGGAGAATAAAAGTAAAAAAATAAAGACAGCTAATATTGATGATATTAAGGAAAAAGTGGAAGAGGTTAAAGATAAGTTAGATGAAGTAGTAGAAGATATTGCTGATAGCGTAGAGGATGTTACTAAATCTCTTGGAAAGACTGTTTCTAATAAGTTAGATTCTGAAGATAGAAAGAAAGTTAAGAAGGGTAGTAATAAAAAAATAGCAAAGGAAAAATATAGTAAGAAAAGAGGAGATAAGTAATTATGAATATGTTTGAAGAAATTGAACGTGAAAAACGAGACTTGCCTAAGGTTCAAAACATTAAGAAGCAGATGAGTCATTACACTTATAATGGATATCAAAAGATAGCGATTGTAGTGTTTGTGATTTGTTTTGTGTTTGGTATTATCCTAGGTAATTTATTTCCTGCCTGTGGGTCTAGTTCTAATTTTTTTGATACTTGTACTTCTACAGAATTTAATTTTAGTTTGATGGTGTTTTTTTGGTTTATCTCTTTTCTAGTATGTCTTTTCTTTTTTGCTTTAGGTCATATTATTTCTTTATTAACATCTATTGAAAAAGCCTTGCGTAAAGATAAGTAAAATTTGTTGATATTTCTTGCAATTTATATGGAAACATGGTAAATTCTATATGTAAGCATAAAGTGCTTAATTTATATTATTAGGGAGGTATATATTAATGAAAAAAAGTGAATTAGTAGAGGCTGTTGCTGAAGAGACAGGATTAACTAAAGCAGATGCTACAAGAGCAATTGATGCTACTTTTAAAGTTATCACAAATGCTTTAGCAAATGGAGATAAAGTACCACTTGTTGGATTCGGTACATTTGCAGTTTCTGAAAGAGCAGCTCGTGAAGGACGTAATCCTAGAACTGGTGAAGTTGTTAAGATTGCTGCTAGAAACGCTGTTACATTCAAAGCTGGTTCTGCATTAAAAGATGCTGTAAACTAAGATTAATATGTATTGTATATAAGAGATGGTTTCATCTCTTTTTTTCTGTTTTAAATGTAAATTATACTATTTACTATAGTTATTTTGGTGGTTTTTTAAGACTTTTTTAGGGAATTTTGGTAAAATATATATGGTGATGCTCATGCTTGATAAAGCGTTAAAATTAATTAAAGAATTAACAGAACATAATTATAAAGCTTATATTGTAGGAGGGTTTGTTAGAGATTACTTACTTGGTATTGAATCCTTAGATATTGATGTTTGTACTAATGCAACTCCTAGAGAGATTAAGGAAGTGTTTCCAGAGGGATTTTTGCCGACAGAAGATTATGGTTCTGTTATTGTTAATAAATATGGTATAAGATTTGAAATTACTACTTTTCGTAAAGAATTTACTTATCAAGATCATCGTAAGCCTGTTGAAATACAATATATTGATGATTTGTATCAAGATTTACTTAGAAGAGATTTTACAATTAATACAATTTGTATTGATGAAGAAGGAGAGGTTATTGATTTTTTAGGTGGTCGTGATGATTTAGAGAGAAAGATAATTCGTAGTGTTGGGGATGCTGATGAGAAGTTTAATCAAGATGCTTTACGAATTCTTAGAGCAATCCGTTTTGCGACTGTACTTGATTTTCAGTTAGATGAAGAGGTAGTGGAAGCTATTTTGAAACATAGACCTTTACTTAGGGAATTATCATATCAGCGTAAAAAAATAGAGCTTGATAAGATGTTTGTCAGTGGTCATGCTGAAGAGGGTATTCGTATGTTGTTGGAATATCATATGGATAAGTATTTAGAGTTAGATAAGTTAAATGAAGTAGAATATACTAATAGTTTGATTGGTATTTGGAGTATATTAAATGTTGAGGACAAATATCCATTTTCTAATAATGAGAAAGAGTTAATGAAAGATATCCGGGTTGCGATGAAGTTGAATAATTATGATCCTGTTGCTTTATATAAATATGATTTGTATGTAAATAGTGTGGCTGGAGAAATGAAGGGTTTAGATAAGAAAAAGATAACGGAAGCTTATAATAATCTTGTTATTCATAGTAGAGGAGATTTGGCAGTTTCTAGTGAAGAGATTATGGAGTGTTTGCATAGAGAGCCTGGTGAATATTTAAGTGAGGTATATGAGGATATAGAAAGAGAAGTTTTATATCATAGATTGGCTAATCAAAAAGAGATATTGCTTGCCTATATAAAAGAGAAATTTACTTCTATTTGATAGAAGTTTTTTCTTTTCGTTTACTTCATAGATTGTTTTTGATATTATAGTAGTAATATTTTAGGGAGATGATAACATGAAGAGTAGTCAGATTGTAGATATATTTAAACAAGGTCATTTAGTTATACCTATGTATTTTCTTCAACAATATAAAAAGTTGAAGATATCGATGGAAGAGTTTATGTTTTTGATGTATCTATATCAACTGGGTGATAAGAGTTTATTTAATCCTTCTAAGTATGCTAAGGATTTAAATATAGATTCTACTAAAGTTATGGAGTTTATTGGTAATTTAACGGATAAGAAACTTATTCAAGTAGAAGTATTAAAAAATGATAAAGATTTGATGGAAGAAGTTGTCTTGTTGGATGGATTTTTTAGGAGATTATCTTTATTGATGGTAGAAGATACTAATGAGAAGAGTGCTAGTTATCAATCTAATATTTTTGAGATTGTAGAGAAGGAGTTTGGTAGGACATTAAGTCCTATTGAGTATGAGATTATTAAAGCTTGGCTTGATAATGATATTAGTGAAGAGTTGATTCGTGAAGCTATTAAAGAGGCTACCTTTAATGGAGTGTCTAATTTAAGATATATTGATAAGATTTTGTATGAATGGGGGAAAGTTGGTATTAAAACGGTTAAGGATGTAGAAAATCAGCGTAAGAAAAGAGTACAACGTAGGGAAGAGGAAGCAGATAGTAGTATTGATTTGGATATTGTAGATTGGGATTGGTTTGATGATGATGACGAGTAAGTTGTTAGAATATTTAGATACTTTGTTTCCTGATCCTAAGTGTGAACTTCTTTATGCTACGGATTATCAGTTGTTGATGGCGGTTGTATTAAGTGCTCAGTCAACGGATAAGAGAGTGAATTCAGTTACTCCTGTTATTTTTTCTAAATATCCTAGTTTAGAAGATTTAGCAAATGCATCTGTTGAAGATTTGGAAGATATTATCAGACCCGTGGGGTCTTTTCGAAAGAAAGCAAGATTTATTAAGGAGATTGCTAGAAGATTGGTTGATGAGTTTAATGGGGTTGTTCCTGTTGATAGAGAGGTATTAGAGAGTTTTCCTGGTGTTGGTAGAAAGACGGTAAATGTATTTCTAGCAGAGTTTTATCACTATCCTGCAATTGCGGTTGATACTCATGTAGAACGTGTCTCTAAGAGGTTAAAACTTGCTTATCTTAATGATTCTGTTTTGGATGTTGAGTGTAAGTTGATGAAAAAAATACCAAGGGAGTCCTGGGCTAAGTTTCATTTGCAGATGGTACTTTTTGGAAGGTATTATTGTAAAGCGGTAAAACCGTTATGTAAGGACTGTCCTTTGAAGGAATATTGTCGTGAAAAAAAGAAGAATCTTGATTGATTCTTCTTTTGTTATGGGGTTATAATTGTTTCATCATTATCATCACCAGGGTCTGTTGCAGGAGTACATGTGTTAGTATTGCTATCCCATGTTCCACCGCTTGCAGCACATTCGGCTTTTTGTTCTTCATAAGGATCAGTTGGTGTTTCAGGTTCTTCAGGTTCTTCTACTTCAGGTTCTTTTAAAGTGTAGGTTGCAGCATCACTTTGAATACCACTATATCCTTTATAGGTTGCAACTACACGATAAGTTCCATATGGTGATGTTGATCCTAAGTTATATGTGAAACTTGTACCTTCTGTAAATCCAAGTAGAGTTGATCCAAGATATACATTATATCCAAATGTTCCTAAACTTTCATTATTACCAGGATTTACTGCTGACCAAGACATTGTAACTGAGTTACTTGATTCGTTATAGGTTACTCTAAAGTTACCTGGTTTAGCTAGGGAAACACTTGATGTATCTGTTTCCTCTGGTTCATAACCTTTCTTGAAGTATTCATAAACAACGTTTCCAGTGTATCCACTTCCGGCTACAACTGGTGGATTAGATCCTGAGATAATACCAAGTCTTACAACACTATCTGGTTGAACGAATGCTTCTCTATTAGATTCCATAGCTCCAGCATTTACTAATGCATTGAAGATTCTATCTTTTTGGATGGTTGCTGGTACATTGTGTAATACATATGTTGAATCGATTGTATCGTATCCATACCATAAAGCAATAACTGTTTTTGTTGAGTATCCTACTACCCAGGAATCTCTGATAGCATCATTTGGTAAGTTGTATCTTTCCATTGTTTCATCATCAAAGTTTGTAGTACCTGTCTTAGCAGCTACGTTTGTTGGAGTTCCACCAGTTAATGCAACATCTTGTAATACATCAGATATCATGAATGCAGTAGCATCAGACATTACTTTAGTAGCTTCTCCTTCGAATTCTATTACTTCTCCGGTATCACGAATAACAATTTTTTCTATTGTATGTGGTTTGTTATAATATCCTCCATTTGAGAATGCTGCGTAAGCTCCGGCCATTTCTAGAGAAGAAACACCTGGAGAGAATGCTCCGATTGAGTGAGCTTCATGAATTTTACCATTTTCTACTTCTGGCGTAATTCCTAAATTTTCTACAAATTCTATTATTTTTTTGTTATCTACTTGTTGGAAGGCTTTTAATGCAGGAATGTTTCTTGATGTTGATAATGCTCTTCTTAAAGTAATTGTTCCAAAATATCCATTATCCCAGTTTTTGATTGATTGACCATTTGAATAGCTATATGGTGAATCATCAAATAGTGTATATGTTGACCAGTTGTTGTATTCAATTCCTGGACCATAATCGAATAATGGTTTTGCTGTTGATCCTGGCTGACGTTTATTATCTACAGCGTAGTTCCATCCTCCAGCTCCACGGTTTCTACCAGCACCGATTGCTAAAACTTTTCCAGTTTCTGAATCTAAAACGGTAACACCTGCTTGTACTTTGTCATTAATCCATGTATAACTTTCACCATTCATAACAGAATTTACTGCATCTTGTTTTGCTGTATCTAAGTTTGTATATACTTCTACTGGTGTTTCGTTTGGATCAATGTTATATTCTTCTTCTAATTCTTTTGTTACTGTATCTAAATATCCTTGATATGGATCAGATGAAGCAGCTTGTTCTACTACTAAATCTTCTACAGGAATACTATTAGCAATATCTGCTTGTTCTTGTGTTATATATCCATGTCTTACCATTAAATATAATACAGTAGAACGTCTTTTTTCTGCATTTTCTGGATTAACATCAGGTTTATAGTAAGTAGGTGCTTGGAACATTCCGGCTAATATTGCAGCTTCACTTAAATTTAGTTCACTAGCACTTTTTCCAAAATATGTTTGAGCAGCTTCTTCTACTCCATAAACCATACCACCTAATCCGTGGTTATTTACATAAAATTCAATAATTTGTTCTTTTGTATAATTCTTTTCTAGTTTAAATACAGCTAGATAGATATCGGTAAATTTACGAATAATACCTTGAATACCACTATCTTCTGTTGATGTCATTGAGTTTTTAATAACTTGCATGGAAATTGTTGAAGCTCCACCAGCATCAGAATTTCCTAGTACTTGACCAATGCTTGCTTTTAAGAATCTTGGAGCATCAAATCCATTATGTTCAAAGAATCTTGAGTCTTCTGTAGCAACTAAAGCGTCTATAAATACTTGTGGAAGATCATCATAAGTTATCTTTTCTCTTCTTTCTTCTCCTGTTTCGGCAAACTTTTTTCCACTTCCATCATAGAAAATACTCATTTCCTTGGTGTCTAGTTTTTCAGCATCAAACTCTGGAGCTGTTACTGTGATATAGACTAGGAAAGCGGCAAATAAAGCTAAACATAAGATTCCCAAGGCTAATATAATAATTAGGATTATATTAATTATTTTTTTCTTCTTTTTATCTTTCTTTGCTTTTCGTAGTAAATGAGCAACTCCTACGATAATTCCAATTCCTACAGCAGTTACCAGTGTAAAGATTAAACCTAATTTTATGTAACACAATAACAATAATGCTACAAAAAGAATCCAACAGACAATTAAGACATTTTTATTTTCCTTTTTTGCTTTTGACTTGGCTGTTGTTTGAGGTTTTTTCTTGATGCTGTATTCTTTTGTGCTACCACTACTTTTTTTAGGAGCACTTTTCCTTTTTATTACTTTTTTCTGCATTTTATATACCTCCAATAATTGTATCTACTATCTTTAAATAGTCGATTCTTGGTCTATAGCCATCTTTTATTAGGTATCCTTTTTCTTGAAAAAAAGAATAAGGAATCGATTTCCTTTCTTCTCTTTCGATAAAATCTAGAAAGTCTTTTCCTAATAATAAATATGTTTCATTGTAATGAATAAATCTTACAATTAAAAAAACAATTCCTTGATGGTTATATATATTTTTTATATGCTTGATTTGGTGTGAGTGAATATTTGCTAGAGGAAAAGAAGTTTTGTTTTTTGTCTCCTTTGCTTCAAAGTCAATATATTTTCCTTTATATAAACCGTTATAATCTGTTGTTGATGGGACTGTATAGTATGCTTCTTTAATAACTGCTTTATCACGAGATGGATAATGTACTTTTACAATCTTTACTGGTGTTGGTTTCTTGTAGATATATGCTTTGTCTATTTCTCTATAATATTCATTGGTTTCATTAATATCGCTTTCTAATGACATTCCTCTGTTTTTATATGTTATAGGGGATGTATTATGTTGCTTTTTAATTCCGTTTGGATAGTTCATCTCATCACCTATTTTGTATTATACTATATGTTTTACTTTTTTTCTATATTTTTCATGTTAAAAATAAAATTCTAATTTTTTTGATTTTTACTTTTTTTGACATCTTTTGTCGAAAGGAATGATATTTTGTTTTGTTTTTTGTATGATGTAGTTGGTGATTGATATGAATAACTTTTTAGTGATTTGCATTTTGAATACACTTTCTGATAAGATGAGACAGGCAAAATTAGAAGTTTCTTTTCATTCTTTAAAACGGTACTTAGATAATTGACAAATAGGGTAATAAATGACATAATATTACTGTAAGGGATTGGTGATAACAATGTATCAAAATAAGATTACGCTTATGCCACAGGATATTTTGGAAAAAGAGTTTAAAATTGATACTCGTGGATACCGTTTAAAAGAAGTGGACCAGTTTCTAGATATTATTATTGGGGACTATGAACAGTTCTTGAATATCATTAATAATTTAGAGAAGGAGAAAGCGGATTTGTTAGGTGAGATAATGAATCTAAAACAAGAACTTCGTAATTCTAAAATGAGTATGGAAGTTGCTCGTAGTAATGTAGAAGTTCCCGAAGTTACTAATGTCGATATTTTAAGACGTCTTTCTCAGCTTGAAAAAATGGTATACGGTAGTAACAAGAATAATAACAATTAATATATAGACAAACGCTGATATTTTTAATATTAGAGGAAAGTCCATGCTCGCACAGTCTGTGATGATTGTAGTGTTCGTGCCTAGGGAAAAAATAACCTAGGGTAGTTTTTACTAACGGCGGAAGATAATCTAAGTCTATGATATGATTTATTC
>CALVSH010000038.1 GCA_944358945.1 uncultured Bacilli bacterium | reverse complement strand
GAACAAAAAGTAGCACAACCGATTCCGTTACCAACACAACCAAGTAATGCTAACAAACAAGAAAATACAACAAATAAAGAAAAGG
The DNA here is from genome assembly GCA_944358945.1 of uncultured Bacilli bacterium. Lineage (GTDB taxonomy): Bacteria > Bacillota_I > Bacilli_A > RF39 > UBA660 > Faecimonas. The sequence goes on along the minus strand of CALVSH010000038.1, from coordinate 11,875 downwards.
TACAACCTAATACTCCAGCAATAGAACCTATTCTACCTAGACAAAAAGCAGATAGTGCTAACAAACCAGTAAACACACTAGAAAAAATTAATGCAATCGATGAAAAGAAACAACAACCAATTCCTATCAAAGCAAATAGCGCCAATACTCCAATAAATACCATAGAAAAGATAAACACCATTGAAGAAAAGAAACAACAAAAAGAAGTTACACAGATAAATCCCGTACCAACAACTAAATCAGTAACATCAGTAACTTCTCCTCAACCTGCACCAAGACAAACAACAAATCCAAAACCAGTAATTCCCATCATAAACAATCAAGTAAATAAACCAAGGCCACAACAAAGTCAAAATTTAAATAATAACACAACTGTTCAACCAGTAATTACTGTAATACAAAAACAACAAACACCACCAAGTACCACCCAGCAGCAACCAATTACAAATACTATCACAGTTTTACCAACACAATAAAACTCTAGTGGAAATTCACTAGAGTTTTTATTTTAGTATAAATTTTGAACTGTAAAATCAGTAATTAAATAACTACCATTATCCTTATTATAAGTAACTGTTAAAGTAATATTTTCACTAATAAAATTACCAAGCTCATGATAAACATTTATTTTAATCTTAGATACACCATTCTCACTACTTAAAACCTTGGCATGTTCTGTATCCATACTCATTCCACCACCAACTCCCATATTACACCAATAAACTTGATTATTATATTCTGTAAACATATCAACAAAATTATAAGAATCAAATTTAGAAAAAATACTAGATGACACATAATTAGAAAGTTGACTCTTTAAACTAGCAATACTATGTAATCCTTCAACCTCATAAATCATAGCCCCATTACATTCAGCTGTAGGTATGGTAATACTATCTGTTACCTCTTTATAATTAAACACCTTAGGCCAACCATAAATAACACCAAAGTAAGCACCTTCAAACCATTTTAAATGTGTACCAATTTTTTGTTGGATATTACTATCCGTTATTTTCATAGCCTCTTCTTCTTGTTTTTTCTTTTCTACTTCTGCCTTAGCCTGTTCTATCTCTTCTTTTTTCTTAGTCGCTTCATCTGCCTTTTTCTCTACTTCTTCTTTCACTTTATCCGTAGTAATTTCTTTATTAGGCTTATAATCATTAACACCATCAATCATAACTTCTTTTAAATCACCTAAAGATATATCCTCAGAATAATCAACACCATCTAACTTCACTTCCGTATCTACAAAGACACTATCAAATTCTGGCATAGATAAAACTTCACCATCAACAGTCTCTACTGTAATATCTTCGCCATCCTTAAAAGAATAGCTATCCTCATCCTTAGCTGCATCACTATCAATAACATCTTTTAAAGGTGTATAAGTATCACTATCTTCTTCTCTACTATGACTATACCAAGTATATTTCTTATCTTCTAAATGATAAAGCAACATAACATCACTAGGTTCTAAAGCAATAACGTTTTCTACCTTATCCTCATTAATATAATAAATATCATGATAAACTTCATCACTATCTTCATATTCAACTAACATAACAGGATCATTGATATCATCAACTTGAACAAACTCAATCACAGAATCATTAGGGATTTTTTCCTTTTTACTATCTTTTTCACGAGATTCTTTTATATATTCATAATAAGTATCTCCCCAACTACTACCAGTACTACGATTCATACGATAGACTTGCCATCCAATAAATCCACCAATACAAACAAGAAGAATAACACCAATGACAATGGAAATAACCATAATCATCTTCTTACGACTCATCTTCTTCTTTTCTTTTTTCTCCTTGACCACTTCTTCAGAAGTATCCGATTTATCTTCCTCTTTATCTTCTACTTCTTCTTTATTTTCTTCTTTTTTTTCTTCAACAACCTCTTTTTTCTTTTCTTCCTTCTTTTTCTTAGAAGATTTTTTACTATCTTCTTTCTCTTCCACTACATCAGACACATTCTCTTCTAAAGTAGGATTTAACTCTTCACCACATTTCTTACAAAATTTATTATCTTTTCTATTACTCGCTCCACAATTAGGGCATTTCATAAATACACTCCTCTCTTATCCTTGATACTCTAAAGTACCCATTTGATCTTTTAAACAATTATCTCCACAGACCACAAAGCGAACATCTTCATCTGTTAAACTAAGGACCACTTCATAATAATTACTAATCTCTCCGCTAGGAATATCTCGACTCGAAGAATTAATAGTAGTATAAGTACAAGCAACTACTTCATCATAAATAGTTCCATACTGACAACTGCCATCTTCTCGTAAGACAAATTCTTCTACACCATTTTTATAAGTTCCAAATTCCAAATGATAATCTCCTACTACTAAACTAGACAAAACACCATCATCTAACGAAGAAGAACTTCCAATTTCCAAGACCTTCTCATCTACAAAAGCCTCTACTTCATCTGTTACATATTTATCATTAGGTTGATAATGCTCAACACTAGAAGCAATCGCATCTCTTAATTTACTATCACTAAAATCTTTATCATAACTAACACCTTCTACTGTAACATCAACTGCCACAAAAACAGAATTGAAAGAATCACTAGACATTACAGGATTACCATTAAAACTATTCACGGAATCAGAAAAACTATAATTATCGCCACTGCTAGCATCCTCGGAATGAATAACATCAAATACTCTAACATAACTATGAAGATCATCATCTTCTGTATGAGAATACCAAGCATACTCTTCTTTTTCTATATTATATAAAAATTCTATCTCACTACCAGGTAAAACAATAACATTATCTACGGTACCATCTTGAATATAATAAAGATTAGTACCCTTTTCCTTGTCTTCATCATAAGAAACAACCATCACCGGATCCATATCACTAGAAACTTGTATAAACTCTACGGTAGAACCATCCCTTATCTGATAATCCTCATTATTATCACGAGAGTCTTTTATATATTTATAATAAATATCTCCCCAACTACTACCAGTACTACGATTTCCATAATACAATCGAAAACCAAGAACTCCACCTAGTAAAACTAACAATACCACTACAACAATAAGAAAAATATACTTCTTGCTTTTCACAAACCACTCCTACCTTTCTTTATCTTCCATAATATTCTGCCGCATCACCAGCATACTCACTAGCATGAGCCATCAAATACAAGCCATCCAACTCACTGTCTTCTACTCTGTAATAAGCAATATCACTATCATCTTCTACATAAATAATAGCTTCCATCTCTTTACCATCATCTGCATAAGTACCAGTTAACTTAACTGCATTCTTTCCTTCATAAGTTACATCTCTCCATTTTTCTCCTTTTAAAGCATAATCCATAACCTCACCAAATGTAACATTGTTTGACTCCATAATAACATTTTGTAGATTACGAACATACTCAATATCATCAGAATATCCATGAGTAAATAACCATATCACAAAAATAAACACAACAAGAACTACTACTCCAAAAATTGTATACGTCTGTTTCTTATTCTTCTTTAACTTATCAGGTAATTTACTAGAAACCTTTTTTTCAACCTCCAAAGTTTTATTCTTAACAGAATCTGGTACCTGATCAACCATCTTATTACCTAAATCTTTTGCCTTATTTAAAGCATCTTTCGTCTTATCAACAACATCATCCGGAATCATATTACTAATTTTTCCACTTCTTACCTTCTCCCCGCAATTTTTACAAACCTTATCACCATCTTTTAATGGCTTACCACAATGAGTACAAAACATAAATCAACACTCTCCTTCTTTCTATCTCACCATTGTAATATCTTGATAAGAAAAACCTACTACATTATCAAAATAACTATTTTCTTCCTCTTCTGTTATCTCAGTTTCTACTCCATTACTATAATAAAAATGTTTATCATACTGATACTCTCCAGTATAAACATCAAAATAGCCTCTATCATGACCAACACTTTTAACAAGACGTAATCGATTACCAACCAATTGATAAAATCCATATCCACCAGTTACCATAGTGGGTCTAACAGAAGAGTAAACAACCTCATTCGTTCCAGAGTCATATCGAATACCACCATAATTATATATGACATCTACTAAAGAAACGCTACCATTCTGATAAGTATAAATAACATTAGTTGGCCATCCCATATCTTCCTCTGTATAAGCAATTAAAATCAACTCATAAATACCATCTTGATTAATATCAACAATACTATAACCTACATTACGTAAACGACTAACTTCTACTCCTGCATCTGTAAAATAATTCTGATAATCATTGATATACTTCTTATCAATAATATACTGTTTATAAGCTTTAATACTACTACTATCCTCATCAATAGATAAACTACCAACAACACCATTTTGCACTCGATTATTACCAGATGTACTACTAATACTACTTCCCTGCTTTAGTATCGATATTTCACATCTATATTTTTTATTATCTATCGTATAAGTAGCATAAATCTTAGTATCTTCATTTTTACCAAGTTCTAAGTATCCACCGCTTTTTTTAATTTCTTTTCCTTCACTATCTAAAAAGGTAACCTTAGAAGAATTACATAGTTCTTGCTTAGTAATATTACTACTAAAATTATATATATTTTGATAAATATTAGGTATCTTAACGCGATTATGACTATCTAATACCAAGTAACTACTACTAGCTTCAATACTAGTAACTAATTCATCACTACCATAGGTGAAGATTGGAAATTTTTCCATAGCCAAGTTACCACTATAAGAGGCTTCTACCAACCATATATCAATATTAGCATTTACATTAACATCTAAATAAATACCTTCTTCCAACTTAGCCAATAAAGCGGCATTAATAGAATGATTACTAGACTCATACTTAGCCTTAAAAGTAGAAAATGCTTCCTGATAAACTCCTACTTCGGCACTAATAGAAGCATTAGCTAAATCCATATTAACAATACAAACTCCTACATCAATACCAACACCAACACGAATCTCCTCTTTACCAGTAACCGAAAAAGATAAAGACGAATTATCTTCTGAGACATTACGATAAAGATTTAGACCATCTTCATTCATAATAAATCCCACATGTTGAACAGACTCCGTTGTAAAATCTGCATCAGCATTTACTAAAACCGATATCTGACAATTAAAATAGGCATTAGCATAAATATTAACAGTAGGAATAGAAGTAGGAATATAAACATTACCAAGACTAACCGTATTTTCTGATACATCAGAAACTTCACTTTGTAACTTTTGAACAATTTCTTCTATCGACTTACTATACTCTTCCTCGCTAATAGCACTAATCTTTTCTAAATATTCATTACTACTAGACAATTCAACATGAAAATTAGACTTAGTAATGATAGCCAAATCTACACTTACATTATCTCCTAAGCTAACATCACCAGTTGCCTTAGTAGAAACTTCATAAGAAAACTCAATAGTTAAATCGTGATTCATTAAAGCAGGAATCCCCATCTTTTCTTTACCATCAGCTTTTAAAGTAATAGAAATATCTAAATAAAAGGTATCATCATCACTATGATAAGAAACACCAGGAACAACTTCCTCTGCATAAACATCACGTGCTAAGTATTGATAAATAGGAGATGCCATCGCAACCTCTTGAATCTCTTCCTTTAATTCAGGATTAACCGTCATATCCTCAAAATTAATATATTCTTCTACATAAAAATCTAACTCATCAAAAATCTCATTTCCACTAGGTATACTAACCTCCAAATTATCTCCATCTACTTTCTCTACTTTATAAGCTTCAAAGATTTCATTATCATTTTCTAATAACAAAATATCTCTTTTAGAATAATTACCCTTACGAACCTTAATACGATCATCACTAACAACATCAACTTTACTAGAATCAACTAATTCCACATTATCTTGATATTGATAATCCGCATGTTCTTCTTCCTCGATTTGAAAAACTAACTTACTAGCATCTTTTAAAACATCATCGCTAAACTTCGTATCGACTAACTCTAAATAATAAATAGCTCCCTTTTCATACTCTTTATCACTGACAATATAATTCTTACCATGCTCCGTTACAATTTTACTAGGAACCTTCTTACCATCTTGATCAGTCAATTGATAACTATCCTTCTTATTACTTTGAACCATAAAACGAATATCACTACTAGCATTCCTAATATAATAACTACCATCTTCGAATACACCAACATTTAACACTTCACTTGGAACATGAAAGAAAGGATCCCTACTCTTTAAAAAGAAAAATACTCCTATACTAGTTCCCAGTACAAGACAAATTCCTAACAAAACAAAAATCAGAAGTTTTAATTTGCTAAACTTCTTGTTCCCATCTTTTCTAGGCTTTACTTTTTTCATACTCTCTCACCACTCACTACATCTTACTTACTACCCCTATAAATAAGATATACACTACCTACTACTCTATTTCTAAATAATCTAATATTTCTTGATTAATATCTAAAACATCACGAATTACACCGTCTCTAACACATTCAATTCTCTTCCAATTATAAAGTTCTGAAAGTTCAATATAAGCATCTTCTGCATTCTTTAGATGTTCTTCTGAACGCTCATGTTCATCAATTACTTCTCTATTTTTTCTAAGCTCCAAAGAATATTGATAAGGCATATGTAAAAAAATAGTCTTATCAGGTTTTGGAAGTCTAAGTAACCAATATTCCAATTTATCTATCCACTGATACATTAAAAAACGTTCTTCTTTATCCAAAATTTTACTACCTTGATGAGCTAGATTAGAAGTAGTATAACGATCTAAGATAACATAATAACCATCATCTAAATAAGGAAGAATACGACTCATATTATATTTTCTATCTGCCGCATAATACAAACAAGCAATATGAGGATCCACATTATCTGCTCCCTCTGGAAAATACCCTCGACAAATATCTGTGTTTCCCAAATAAGGACCACCAACAATTCTACCAGTCGGTGTATCATACATTGGAAACTCAAACCGAACACACTTTTTTCCCGCTTCTTTTAATTGCTTTTCTAATAACGTGGACTGTGTTTGTTTTCCAGAACAATCCGTTCCTTCAATCACAATGATTTGTCCTCGCATTCTATCCCTCTTTTCTCTTATTCTTCTCTATCATAACAAAATTTTCTAAAACTATCAAGATAAAACAAGAATACCACCTTGATACAGAAAAAGAACCGAAAACCTCGATTCTTCTTTAAACACTAATGCAATTGTTATCATCAAATGGAACAAGTAAACACTTACGACTTGCTAGATAATCACACATATGCACAAAATTTTGATACTTAGTCTTAGGAGCCTCTAAAACTTCTTCACCATTATAATCAGTTGTCCAAGGTCCCATATGAGTACGAATAACAGAACATAGAAGTTCTATTTCACTATCACTCATAAGTAATTCATCCTTATGATCCAAGACAAAATTTGCCATTAAAATAGGATGATCAAATCTAACATATTTCTCTTTAGGGATACCATGCTTTACTCCATCATGAAGTAAAAGTCCCATCAACATAATATCTTTTTCCGTTTGTGTATATTTATCACCAATGGAAGGATCACAAAGTAATTCATATCCTATTCTAACAGCTGCCTTTGTATGACGTAAAAGACCTCCTTCTCCTAACGAATAACTAGGATGATACTTTCCAGTAGAAGAAGCAGGAACTAAAAAGAAATAATCAGGCAATTCCTCTATCAACATACGACAATCATCTCTAATCATTTCATCTTTAATATATCCTAATTCAATTTCAAACTGACGACTTTTATCCATTTATTACACCTTCTAACAATTTTACTAAAATTTCATTACTAAGATACCAAAAACCATCTGGTATCACTACGTATTCTCCATCATCAACTAAGTATCCATCACGAACTAAATCGTGATATGAATAAACCTCTTCAAAATTTTTACCATATCGCTTCTTAAACTTTTTCTTACTAATTCCATACTTAGTTCTAAGATTTAAAATAACCTCATACTCCATTTTATCATAAAGATCTAATTTTTCTTCCTCTAATCGATATTTTTTTTGTAAATAATGTTGAATACTTCTCGTATTTTGATAACGAACATCTCCTAAATATCCACTAGCACCAAGTCCAACACCATAATAACAATCATTTTTCCAATAACATAAATTATGTTTAGAAAAATACCCATCCTTACCAAAATTACTAATCTCATAATGACAAAAACCAGAATCAGCCAATTTTTTCTTAATAACTTCGTACATAGAAAAATCAACATCTTCACTTATTTCTTTTTCATTATCAATATAAAGTTTTGTATTCTCTTCCAATATCAAAGAATAACAAGAAACATGATTAACATCTAAAGATAAGATAAAATCAATATCTTCTTCTACTTCTTTAACACTCTCTCCAACAAAAGCATACATCAAATCCACATTAATATTAAAAATACCAATACTTTTACAATAAGAAATTATCTCTTTAACATAATCTAAATCTAAATCCCTATTCATTTTTTTTAAAATCCAAGGATGCGTAGTTTCTAATCCAAAACTAATTCTATTAACACCAAACTTCTTACATATATCTAGTTTACTCTTAGTAAGACTATCAAAGTTAGCTTCTATTGTAACCTCACAATCATGACTTTTTTTTAAACAAGACAAAATAGAAAATAACTTTTCTAATTCACTATCAGATAAACAACTAGGAGTACCTCCTCCAATATAAATGGTATCTAACTCTTCACCCTGATAACAATTTAAGATTTCATCTTCTAAACAATTTAAATAATCTAAAACATACCCAGTACTATAAAATAACTTGCAAAAATCACAATAACTACAAATCTTCTTACAGAATGGTATATGAACATAAAAACTCTTTACACTCATACTCGAATCCTCTTCTCCAAAACCACTCTTCTCTTACCACCATATAAAAAAGCCTCCATTACCTTTTGATATCCTAATTGAAGACAATTATTTAAACTATAACTATTATCAGGATGTACAGTAGTATAAAGAATTTGTATAGAAGCATCAGAAAGAAACATCTCTTCTAAATAACTCATAATCTTGTTTTGTAAAGAATACCCTCTAACACTAGATGACACTAAAACATTATCAATCTCACCACACACAGTAATATCATCATTTAAATGAAGGAAAGAAATAGGACTATTTTTAGGATCAATTTTAACTTCTGCCATACCAAATCCTACTATTTGATTATTCATCACAACTTTTACAACGAAACCATTACCATCCATTAAAAAGTTTAAAAATTTTGGATTCACACAATCATTAGAATACCAATCTGTATCAACCATTTCCATAAAAGTCTTTTTATCTATCGCAATAATTTCAGAAATATCATCACGACTAGCTGGCATTATCTTAAAATTCATTCTACTTCCCCACTTTACAAAAAATTAAGAAAAACAAAAGGTAACTTAATGATGAACTACATTTCTATCAATATCTAAACTAAACATAATTTATTTTTCAGTTGTTGATAAAATAGACAAAAATGCTTCCTGTGGTACTTCAACACTACCAATTTGTTTCATTCTTTTCTTTCCTTCTTTTTGTTTCTCCAACAACTTCTTCTTACGTGTAACATCTCCACCATAACATTTAGCCAAGACATTTTTACGTAATGCCTTAATATCAGTACGGGCAATCACATGCGTACCAATTGCAGCTTGTATTGGAACTTCAAACATCTGTCTTGGAATAATCTCTTTTAACTTTTCTACGACAATCTTACCTCTTTTATAAGCAAAATCCTTATGAACGATAACACTCAATGCATCTACAATATCACCATTTAATAAAATATCCATCTTAACTAAATTACTCTCACGATATCCTATCAATTCATAATCAAAAGAGGCATATCCCTTGGTATAAGATTTTAACTTATCAAAAAAGTCATAAACAATCTCCGATAAAGGTAATTCATAATGGATCATAACTCTAGATTGATCTAAATACTCCATATTAACAAAGTTACCACGTTTATCCTGACATAATTCCATAATAGGACCAATATAATCACTTGGCGTAAAAATACTTGTCTTAACATAAGGTTCCAATGTTTTAGATATTAACTCTCTCTTAGGCATCTTAGTAGGAGAATCTACCATAATCTTAGACCCATCCGTAAGAACCACTTCATATACAACAGAAGGAGAAGTTGCGATTAAATCAATTCCAAATTCTCTTTCTATTCTCTCTTCAATAACTTCCATATGTAAAAGACCTAAAAAACCACATCGAAAACCAAATCCCAATGCTTTAGAAGTCTCTGGCTCCGCAGTCAATGAAGCATCATTTAACTTTAATTTATCAAGTCCTTCTCTTAAATCTTCAAACTTACTAGACTCAATTGGATAAAGTCCTGAATAAACCATCGGTTTCATTGGCTTATATCCAGGTAACGCCTTATCTGCAGGACGATTATCTAAAGTAATAGTATCTCCCACCAAGACATCAGAAATACTTTTAATAGAAGCATACAAATATCCAACTTCACCGGCTTTTAAAGATTGTACTTTTTCTTCTTTAGGAGTGTTGATAGAAAGACCAACAACTTCGTAACTAGCCCCAGTCTCCATCATTCGAATAATATCTCCTACCTTAACTTTTCCACTGACAACTCGAATACTAACAATAACTCCTCGATAAGCATCAAACAAACTATCAAAAATTAATGCTTTTAAAGGTTCATCTACCCCTCCCTTAGGAGCTGGAATCTTTTTGATAATAGCCTCCAATAAAGTATCAATTCCCTGACCTGTTTTAGCACTAGTAAATATAATATTTTCCCTATTAAAACCAATGTTTTCTAATTCTTCACTAACTTTATCTAAATCAGCATTAGGTAAATCAATCTTATTAACAACTGGAATAACTTCTAAGTTATTATCAAGTGCCAAATATAAATTAGCTAAGGTCTGAGCTTCTACTCCTTGTGCTGCATCAACAACCAGTAAAGCTCCTTCACAAGCGGCCAAACTTCTAGACACTTCATAAGAAAAATCAACATGACCTGGTGTATCAATCAAATGAAAATAATACTCTTCTCCTTCATATTGATAAGTTAATTGAACAGCATTTAACTTAATAGTAATTCCACGTTCTCTTTCTATATCCATAGAATCTAACATCTGACTCTTCAACTCACGTTTAGAAATAGAACCAGTCATCTCCAAAATACGGTCAGCAAGTGTACTCTTACCATGATCAATATGTGCAATAATACAAAAATTTCTAATATTTTTCTGTCTCATCCACTTACCTCCATTCAGTCCACTTAATTATATCAAACATCTTACTATTTTTCCATAGGTCAAAAAAATTAAACGAACTTAGTTTATATTAAATGTTATTACTAGTATTTTTACTTCATAAATCAGACAACCATACTTCTCTACAAAAATCTGCAATCACAAAAATTATAGTTAATATATAAAAAAAATAACTATAAAGGAATATCCTCTATGGTTAGTTTTTACTTTTTAAACACTTATTAATATAATCTATATCGATATTAGTAAAATTTGATATCTCACTTAGCGTTAACCCTTTTTGAGTCATATTTAAAATGATTTCTGCTCGTTCTCGTTCAACGCCTTGTTTGATTCCATCTTCCGTTGCTTCTCTTAATAAAGAATTTTCTATCATCTGATTATCTTGTTCTGCGCTCATGTACTCATGAAAATCTGGATCCTCATTCACCCTTTTTACTTCCTTCATATACTTCTTCACCATCCTATCATCTTTAGATAAATCTACCAAATCATCTAAAGGTAAATCCAACATAATAATACCTTTATTTTCCTGAATCTGATTTTCAT
>CALVSH010000037.1 GCA_944358945.1 uncultured Bacilli bacterium | reverse complement strand
AGGCTAGTAGAATCTATCCTTACTTGATTAAGTTTATCCCCTTCCATAGAACTTGAAGTATCTACAATAAAAATAATATCACTAGCTTCTTCTTTTGCCATTAAAGTAGTATCTACATCAAATGTTACTCTAGCCCTACTCTTACTTATCCACTTTGCACTCTCTTCTACTTGCCACGAACCTGGTACTTTTTCTTCGTAACTTGCATTTTCTGATGTTATAATAATACTAGGGATCGGGGAAGACATCGCATAAGCATAAGACATAGAACATACTATGACCATAATGACAAATAAAAAAATAGCCATAATTTCTTTTTTATAGCGCAATACCTTCTTTTTTACTTTATCGACCATACTTATCTCCTTATTTTATCGTGCGTCTACAATCATAAAGGTAGATACTCTATGATGCATTTTTATGCATTTTTTCTATTCTTTTCTACACTAAATATACTACATTTTTATCTTTTTTACTTGCTCAGGGGTATTTTCGGCTTGTTTTTATGAGAAATCTTAAAAATAATTAGTCAATTTTTTAGTCAAATTTAGAAAGGAGATTTATGGGAAGAAAAGGCGAAAATATTTTTTATAGAAAAGATGGCAGATGGGAAGCTAGATACGTTAAAGATGAATTAAAAAAAGGTAAGTATCGTTATGGTTATGTTTATGGTAAAAGCTATATGGAAGTTAAATTAAAAAGAAATGAGATTTTACTTAATCTTGAAAAGATGAAAGAAGAAAAACTAAGAGGTAAGAATACTTTGAATTATTATATCGATAATTGGTTAATGAGTATTCGTTTCTTAGTTAAGACTTCTACTTATGCTCATTATTATACGATTGTCAATAAACATATTAGACCTTATTTAGGAGAGGTGGAAATTAAGGTTATTAAACCTAAAACAATTGAAAAATTTATGAATCAAAAGTTTGAGGAAGGTTTAAGTACAAAGAGTATTCAGGATATGATAGTTGTCTTAAAACAGATTCTATCTTATGCCAATATTTCTATTAAGTTTAGACTTCCAAAGTTACAGAAAAAAGAGATAAAAATACTTTCAAAGAATGAAATACATTTGTTAGAAAAAGAGATTATGAAAAGAAAGAGTTATGCCGCTTATGGTATCTTACTAAGTTTATATACAGGAGTTAGAATTGGTGAAGTGTGTGCCCTTACTTGGAAGGATATTGATTTAAATAAGAGAGTAATAAAAATAGAACATACTATGCTTAGAATTATGGATTTAGAAAAAGAAGATAAGACAAAGGTTATCATAGAGGAACCAAAGACAGAACACTCTAAGAGAGAGATTCCAATTAATCAGTTATTGTATGATGTTTTAGTAAAGATAAAACCTAAAAACAGAAATACACACTTTCTTACAGGAACAAAAGAGTATATAGAGCCTAGAACCTATTATAATCAGTATCAAAAGATATTAAAGGATATAGGAATTAAAAGATATGGATTTCATTCTTTGAGACATACATTCGCAACAAGATGTATAGAAATAGGAATGGATCCAAAGACGTTAAGTGAGATATTAGGACACTCAGATGTTAAAGTAACATTATCGTTATATGTCCATCCGACAAATTCTTTAAAAAGTGTTTATTTAGAGAAGTTATCGACACATTAATTAGTCAAAAAAGTAGTCAAAGTTTAAGAAAAGTAGATAAAACAAAGCTAGAATGAGTAAAATCATAGAGTATCTACCTTTATGAAAATAATTATAAACAAGAAAAAGGTGGAAAAAACTCGAAAAAAGAGATTGTTGAAAATAAATCTTTCAACAGTTTTAATTTTACCAAAAAAAGAAAATACTAGTGATTTAAAACTAATCACTAGTATTCTTTTCATTCTCTAATATATCCAATGCTTTCTGTAATTGTAAATCATTCTCTGGAGTAGGATTATTCCAAAAATCACTTGTAAGAGATACATTTTTATCAGGAGTAATACCCTCTCCATCTATCCATTTTCCTTTAGGTGTTAACCACTTTTCTATTGTATATTTAATACTCGTTCCATCTGATAAAGTATATGCCGTTTGAACAGTACCTTTTCCATAAGTAACTTCTCCTACAATAGTAGTATTCTTATAAGAATCCTGAAAACCAGCAGCTAATATTTCTGCAGCAGAGGCACTAGAAGAATTAACTAAAACAACAATAAGATAATTTCTAGAAGACTTTGTTTCATCTTTTATTTTCGTAATATCATCTTTAAACTGAACCTGATATAAAACCTTACCTTTTTCTATAAACAACTCTAAAATATCCCTTGTTTGTTGAACATGACCACCAGGGTTTGATCTTACATCAATAATTAAAGATTTAATATTTTTCTTTTCTATCTTTTTAAGTTCTTTTTTAAATTGTTTATATGTATTTGCAGCAAAGTTATTAATCGCAATATAACCAGCATTACCGTTATTTAAGGCATAAACATCCGAAGTAACAGATACCAAATCAACAGTATCAGGAGTAATCTTTTTATTAAGTTCTTCTTCCCCTCTTCTTAAAGTTAAACGAATAGAATTAGAATTATCCTTAATTTTTGAAGTAACTTCTCCCATACTAAGACCTTCTAACGATTCTCCATCTATCTCAACCACGATATCTCCTACCTGTATATCCTCCTTCTCTGCAGGAGAATCCTCAAGAACATCTAACACTACAAACTCACCATCATCATTCAACAATAAAGTAATACCAATACCAGTATAACTACCATCTACAGACTCCGAAAAAGCATCAGAATTCTCCTCATCCATATAAGTAGAGTAAGGGTCATCTAAAGAAGATAACATACCATTGATTGCCGCATCTACTAATTTCTGTTCATCCAAATCCTCATAATAAGTATCAATAATATTATGATAAACCGAAATAAATTCTTGCAAAGAAGCAGAAATTTCTATACCCTGATATTCATCTCTGAAAAAAGATACTCCACTTCCAATAACAAATCCAAAAGCAATAGATACAATAATTATTATGATAACTTCAACTGTATTAAAACCACTCTTATCCTCTACAACTATTTCTCTAATATTTTCTAAATCGTCTATATCTTCTTCTTTTTTCATAACAGAAATCTTCTTAAAATTAGCTTTTAAAATAGGATTCTTTTTATGTCTAAACATAAATATCACCTCTATAATAATATTCACACAAATATAACTTCATAATAATTTTATCACATTTTGTTATATAAAAAACAAGGGATTACCCCTCATTTATTACTTCTAAACTATATTAATTTAAAGTATCACGAATAGCATCTTCACCTTCAACATAATCCACAACATTTCCATCTCTAAATTCAATCAATGTAGCTGTAGAAATCTTCAAATCATCCAAACTTTCTACACTAGGATTAGATTTATCAGAAGAATATTTTTGATTAAAAGTACTACTCATATCAACTGTATAAATAGGATCCTTGGTATCATCCTCTTCATAAGTACTAATAATATTAGTATATAAAGACTTTAAGTCCTCATCTGACATATCATAATACAAAACATAATAATGAGAATCACTCTTAGAAAAACTATTTCCTGCTAGAATTTCTTGATATTGAATATCAGCTTCAGCTGGAGTAGTATCAATCGTACTAGAGGTTGTATCTCTCTCTAATAAATATACAGTTAAAAAATAGAATAACACTAAAATTACAACTATTCCAATTAATATTTTAACAACATTACCAAACATCCCTGAAAAAGAGGTTGGCATATCATCAACTTTTTGATGCATTTTTCTTCTATATTGTCTATTATTTGCCATATTACCACCCAGTAAGATTATAACATAAGAAAAAAAAGAGGTAAAGCTCTATTTCATTGTTTGAACAACTCCAATTGATTGAGCCACCTCTACTAACTCTTCCTGATTCATAACATCACTAACCAAGTAATATTCTATTCCATTTGTCGTCCAATTTAACGAATTTGTAGTCATAACCCCTAAAGTATCCATCAACTGATATGGTTCTCCATAGGTAGGTATAATAGTAAACTCATCCTCAATATTAGCAGTTTCTTCTACTAATAGGAAAGGCTTTTCTCCATCAAAAGTCATAATAATTCTTTCACCATTATCTTTATCAATTTTCTCCTCATTAGTAAGCTTTGTACCACTTGGTATCATCAATGGATAAATACTCTCCTCTAAAGCACTAGTCTGCTCTGTTTCATCTTCTATTGCATAAGTTTCCATTACGGTATCTAATGAAAAATAATTTTTCTTAAAAGTAGGAGAATAATCAATATCATTATATTTCATAGTCATACAAATAACAGAGTCACTATTATATACTTCAACAGTTTTTAACTTTAACTTTTTAGAAAGTGTTATCTTCTGTTTCACTAAATTGCGATTATTAGGATAATTAACACTAGTCATAAATGTATATCCTTTATCCGTCTCTTTAAAAGTTCTATTTTCATCATCCTCTATATCTTGAACAATAGCCTCTAATAAATAAATTTGTGAATTACTATATGGCCAATCACTCTGAAATTTAAAACTTTTATTCAAAGAAGGAGTAACAACATATACACCATCATTATTTTTTAGTATTACCTGAGTATGATTATTAGCTGTATTAGTAAGAGATACTCTATAATAATTATCTTCTTTATAGGCAACTTCTACATTATAATTATAAACATCATCATTATTAACTAATTCTAAACTACCTTCTACATAATAAGCTTTAGCATCCTTAACTTTATCACCAAAGTCTTTAACAACATCCTCTTCTCCATATTTTCCACAACCAGATAATAAAAATATACTTAAGAAGAAAAGCAATAATACTTTTTTCATAATCCACCTCTCATCATGTTTCTAATAAACTTTATGAAAGAATGAATTTTTTATGCAAAAAAAGGGATAGAATTATTATCTATCCCTAAATACTATTCTTGAATTCTAACTTTAACTCGTTTTGTCTTTGGTGTATAAGTAAGTCTTAAGTCATCTTGTTGTACATGAACTTCAACTTCATGTTCTCCAACACCGTAACCATCCAAATCAACGTAAGCAACAATTGATGAAGCATCTAAATTATTTACTAATGATTCACTACCACTGACAGAAACAGTAACCGTAGTATCTTGAGCCGACAATGCTTGAACAGATAATCCATCCGCTAAGTTTCTAAACTCGATAGTATTAACTTCAAATTCTTTTGTAATTGAATTAACAATCTTAACATTAACAGTAATTGTCTTCTCACTAATCTCAGTAATACCTTTAGGTTTCTTAAGAGTTACAGTAAATTCTTTATTATTTTCTAATCCTTTAACATCTACTTCAACTTCTAATTCTTCGATTTCATCAATCGCATCTTGTTGTCCATAAACAGTAACAGTAGTAACATTAGTATCTATAGATTCAATAGACTTACCAAATGCTAAATCACCCTTAGGAACAACTGTAACTGGAATTTCCTTACTTGGTGAAGTTATAGTAAGTTTAGCATCCACAGTAGAAGGAACAATTTCCACATCTACTCTCTTTCCTTCTGCATCATATGCAACTAGTGGAACATCTTTTAATGTAACTTCTCCAGCTTCAGGATTACCAATTTCATCTACATCAACCAAGGCACGTACAGTCGCAACTTGATCTAACTTATACTCAGCACCTTTAACAATAACTTCTGAACGATCTAACTCTACATTATCAATATACAATTTACTATCCAAATTATCTTGATGTAATATATCATAAGTTAAACTCTTAGTCTGACTAACTTTTTCATAGATAGTAACAGTAACCTCAGATGGATCTAATCGATAATCTAAAGATTTTAATCTTTGTGAATAATTAAGAGTAACTTTATGATTACCAGGTTTTAATCCAGTTAAATCAACAGAAACACCTTTAGAAGGAGCTTGTTTAGCCAAGAAGATATGTCTTCTTTGACCAATTAATGTAATATCAACAGTTTCAGGTAACCCTTCAACTACATATAACTCTTCATTATAAATTGCACTAACAGGTTCATCATATAACACTTCCGCATATTGATCTATCATAACATTGGATTCTTGATCAACAATAACAAAAACACCAAATGCCAACAATAAACTAATAATAATCAAAGTTGATTTCTTTCCAGCAATACGGTCAAGGCTCTTCATATTATCTTTAAAGAAACCTGCAATCTTCAACATTATCTTGGTTATGGGAGTAATTAACCATTTATCAAAGAATGATACAATATGACGAAAGAATGATTTTATACTTTTACTTATTCTCTTCATATATCTCTTCCTCATCTATTTCATCTTCATCTAAATCAAAATCTTGCTTTGGTCTAAGTTCATCAATCAACATCATACGAACATCATCCAAAGTCAAGTTATATAACATTTCTCCCTTTAATGCTATAGACATTCTACCAGTTTCCTCAGAAACAACAATACAAATCGCATCAGTCTCTTCAGATAATCCTAAAGCAGCTCTATGTCTAGTTCCAAGTCTACGATTTAGTTTTGGACTACTACTGGTAGGAAAAACTGCTCCAGCACAAGTAATTCTATCTCCTTGAATAATAACTCCACCATCATGAAGTGGATTTCCTTCATAGAAAATAGCTATCAATAAATCACTAGATAAGTCTGCATAAATCTTTTTAGCCTTTTCAATATAATTTCCTAAACTAATATCACGCTCTAAAACAATCAAAGCACCAATACGTTCTTTTCTCATATAGTCAACAGCATTAACAATCTCATACACTAAATGTTCTCTTTCATCAACCGTTAACGTTTTATGTCGACCTAGTAATTGACTTCTACCAAGTTGTTCCAAAATAGTTCTAATTTCAGGTTGAAAAATAACAATCAATGCAATTGGTCCCCATTGAATAACATAATCAAGTAATACAGCTATCGTTGTAAATCCAAGCCAATCACTTACCAAACTTAAAATAATAATAAATACAACACCTTTAAAAATTAAAGATAACTTAATATTATTTTTAATATTCTTTAAAATAAAGTAAAAAATAACCCAGACAAGACAGATATCTCCAAGTTTTCTCAGTATCGATATAACATCAGTAACTGTTATCGTCATCTAATCCCTCCATGCTCTATATAATAGTATACAAAAATAAACAAGAATAGTAAAGTTAGCGTTTTATATCAGATTGTTTAGAATCCTTACTTTTATCAAAATCATCAGTATCAATAATTTCAATATCTTCATTAGTATCCACCTGATGATTAGTCTGTTCATTAGAATGTCCCGTAACCGCAGCGACCATATCACTACTAATAGGAACAGCAGACTGAGCCAAGTTAGTAGTAGCCACATCTCCAACATGATTTAGTTGAGCAGAAGATATTGAAGTTTCGACATTAGAAGCAATCGTTGACGCACTAGAACTATCCGTTGGTAACAAATGAACTTGTCCATATGATTCTGAAATCTTTTTTATTTCTTCCTTTTGTTTGATAGTTGCCTGAACTAAATAATAGACACAAAAAGCAATACCAATAACCGCTATAATCGCAACTACAATATATAAAGGACCTGATAAAAAATCGCGAAAAAACCAAACGATTACATCCAATATACCACCCCTATTCTTACTAATAATAGTATCATTTTTTAAAGTAAAAAACAACAAAAATCAATCAGTTTTCAGATTGATTCTATATATAAAGTTTGCATACCCAAACCAAATTCCCTATGGTGCCGATTAAAGGACTTGAACCTTCGACCTCCGCATTACGAATGCGCTGCTCTACCAACTGAGCTAAATCGGCATAAAAAAAGATACAAAATTATTGTATCACTTTTCTTAATAATTGAAAACTATTTTTATAAATTTACTTAGCTTCAATATGATTAAACAAAATACCTATATTGATTAAACCTGCAATTCCGACTAAGCTATAAATAATTCTGCTGAATAAGGAACCTGCCCCAAAAATAGTATCTACTAAATTGAAGTCTAATATTCCGATTAATCCCCAGTTAATAGCTCCAATAATTGTGATAACTAATAGTATCTTTTGTACTGTTTCCATATTATCCCTCCTATCTATAGAATGACCGAGATAGAAGAAATTATACATAAATTTTAAAGAAAAAGAATCTGTACTAGATTCTTCGAACTGCAATTACATGTGTACCTGATCCCCTAGTCCATGCTGCCACATCACTAGCAATAACACCTTGTACTGGATTAGTAGCATGAATCATTTGACCATTACCAACATATAAAGCAGAATGTGTTGGAACACCATCAACATATCCCCATAATAAGATATCACCTGGTTGTGCACTCTCATAGCTAACAGCCACACCATCATGAATTTGAGTAGAAGTACTTCTACTAATAGATATACCTATTTGACTATATAAATACTGAACAAATCCACTACAATCAAATCCCGCTGGAGTATTACCTCCAGAAACATAAGGACTTCCGATAAGTGAATAAGCAAGTTGAATCATACTAGATACATCACCTGTTGCTACATAATCATTTTGATAATTTGAACTTGGTGTAGTAATATCTATCGCTGGGGTAACAGGAACTTCTTCTACCTCTTCAACTTTTTCTTCTACTTCAACAGAAAAAGTAACAGAAGAAGTATTACCATATTGATCAACAGCTTTTACGACCACTTCATACGTTCCAGGTACATTATTATCCACATTACTTTCAATTGTATAATAATTAGTATCCTCTAAAACATCAACAGAATCTTTTTGTAAATACTCTAACTCACCATCTACTTTATCAGAAACAGAGGATAAGTTACTAAGAGCATCAAAAGAATCTCCCTCTGTTAATGAAATAACTTCTTCTTTTAATTGAATTTCTGGAGCAATAGTATCCTTAACTTCAACCACGATTGGAACTTCTTTTACAATTTGATTTTTTTCAACTTCCACAACAATCTCCTGTGGACCAACCTTAGTAGTATCAATATCTTTCTTAATAGAAACTATCTCTCCATCTATAGAATCTACAACCTCACGAATATCATAATTGGGACTACCATATTCTATAGTAGCAGAATCAGTAACAACAATATCAATACTGTTATATACCTTATGATATTCATAGAAATAACAAATCATTAAACTTGCAAATAAGAACATTGTAACAGTCAATAACTTGTTTTTCGACGGTAAATTTTCTGTTTTCATACATAATCTCCCCCTGAGATAGAGTATATTATAACATAACTGGCAATCTTTGTCAAAATTCATCACCCATTTATAAGATAACCAAATTATAAAAATTTATACAAAAAGCCAAAAAAGAGGTATTAAAACCTCCTAAATTATGAATTTAAATCTTGGTATTCTTGTTTTAACATCTGAGATTTTTGACCTATTTTCTGCCCTTCCGCCTTTTCTATCACATACCATCCTTTACGAAACATCAATTCATAAGCCTCTCTTTGTAATGCAATCAAAGTTAAAAAAGCTTGTTTATGCTTCTCATATAAACTCTCATTACTAGCTTCCGTCATAGCCATAACATAATTTTTAGACATTTCTTTTAAACAAGAAAGTAATGAGTTAATATAATCTTTATCATTACAACTAATTCCAGTAGGAACCTCTACTTTAGGATTACTAATTTGATTATTCAAAAGAACCACCTCCTAAAATAGATAACATAGTATTTAGATTTTGATCAAAAACATTTGCCGCTTTATCCATAATCGCTACAATTTCCTGATCAGTAACCTGTCCTACTGAATTTTTCATCTTTTTATATGCTCCATAGTTCCATTGAAACATATCAGATAGATAATCTAAATCTTTTCCGGTAAGAATATTACCAGGTACTTCCATATATTGTATATTATTCATAAAATTCCTCCCAGGTATAGTCTGTACCAAAAAACTTTTTTTAAACAAAAAAGAGAATTAACTTCTCTCATCACGAATTACACCATGAATTAAATTCAAATCCGATGGAACAATCCAAGAAATATTAGCTTTCCTAAATATAGCAAGCGGTAAAACTGCACCACTTCTAGCTCCATCCATCCATTTAGGATTACTTGACATCAATTTATATAAATCCTCCATCGTATATTCAAAAAACACACGTTTAGTAGCCATAACATAATCATCTAACGAAATCATATAAGAGTGAATTCCATCATCGAACAAAGTATTTTTAACCAAAGGAAACTTTGTTAAAAGCTCAAATCTCTCTTCTCCTCCAGTAAAAATAGCACAATCATAATCATCATCAAAAGAAACAGTAGAAAGTTTATCTAAAACAAAAGCTTCCATTTCCTCAACACTATTACCACTAATAGAATCATTCACTTTAGAAAACTGATTCAACATTTCCGCAACACCAATAGTAAGATTCTTAGTATCAGTAACTCTACCATGATGATAAGTTACCAATTCTGTAGTTT
>CALVSH010000036.1 GCA_944358945.1 uncultured Bacilli bacterium | reverse complement strand
AGGCTAGTAGAATCTATCCTTACTTGATTAAGTTTATCCCCTTCCATAGAACTTGAAGTATCTACAATAAAAATAATATCACTAGCTTCTTCTTTTGCCATTAAAGTAGTATCTACATCAAATGTTATTCTAGCCTTGCCTTTACTAATCCATTTTGCACTTTTCTCTATTTGCCATGAACCTGGTGCTTTTTCTGCAAAATTTGTATTTTCTGATGTGATAATGATACTAGAAACTGGGGCAGACATGGCATAGGCATATGACATAGAACATACAAAAATCATAGCCATTAATAAAACTCCTGCAACTATCTCCTTTTGATACTTTTTCATTAACAAAACTCCTTACCAAATAAGACATCTAAAATCATAAAGTACGATACTCTATGATGTTGTATTGATATATTTATTTGTTAGGTGTTTTGACCAAAATTTTGACTAAAAATATAAATACAAAGTTCTACATTTTTTGTAGGATCTATCAGTAAAAGTTGACTAAGAATTTGACTAATTAAAAGGTGAATTTCTATAATACTTCTCATATTTTGAATGAGAAAGCCAGTTATTTTATTGTAAAAAAAGTAAAAATATAGTATATTTACTATAGAAAAGATAGAAGAATACCTAAAAAACGCAATCATAGAGTATCGTACTTTATGAAGTTTATTATGAATGAAAACGAATAGAAAGATGTCAAAAAAAAGATCAAGTATTAATTTGCTTGATCTTTTGATTTATTTGCTAGTTGTTCATAGTATTTATAGCTTTCTTCTGCATCTTCTTTATTCTTGGCTAGTAATTTTTTGTGATTTTTGGATAATTTTTCTAGAGAACGATATCTATCTTCTCCTAATATGAATTCTTCGTATCTTGTGAAATCTCCTTTACTATCCATTTTAAATTCTTTAGTTTCTGGATTGTAATGGAAGATTGGGAAGTAACCTGCGTGTGTTGCTTCTTTTTCTTCTACGATAGAGTTTTTCATACCTTTAATAATTCCTTGAGCGATACATGGTGCATAAGCAATAATAATAGATGGTCCATTATAACTTTCGGCTTCTTGTAATACTTTTACTGTTTGTTGAGGATTTGCTCCTAAAGATACTGTTGCGACATAAACATGTGGATATGTTAAAGCAATCTTAGCTAAATCTTTTTTTGCCGTTTCTTTTCCATGAGATGCAAATTTTGCGACTGCTCCTGCTCTTGTCGATTTAGAAGCTTGTCCACCAGTATTGGAATATACTTCCGTATCTAATACTAAGATATTTACATTTTCACGATTGGCTAAGACATGGTCTATTCCATTATATCCAATATCATAAGCCCAGCCATCTCCACCTATCATCCATACTGATTTAGGTTTAATAAAATTCTTTAATGGTAATAGTTCTTTTATTTTTGTTTCATCTATTACTTTTAATAGTTCTTTTGCGTTTTCCATGTTAGTATTTTTTACATAATTTTTATATGTTTCTTGTTGAGATTTTTTTACGTCTTTTATATTTTCTGTAATTAACTTCTTAATTCTTGCTTTTATTGCTTCATCAGCAATCTTCATACCATATCCATATTCTGCATTATCTTCAAATAATGAGTTGGCCCAGGGTACAGAATAAGGCATAGATGGCGTTGAGGCACCATAGATAGATGAACATCCTGTTGCATTTGCGATAATCATTCTGTCACCAAATAATTGTGTTAAAAGTTTTAGATAAGGGGTTTCTCCACAACCAGCACAAGCTCCAGAAAATTCAAACCTTGGTGTTTTAAATTGACTACCTTTTACAGTTGTCGCTGGCATTACGTCTTTTTCTGTTACTTCATTAAATAAATACTCATACTCTTCCTTGGCTTGGTCTTCTTTTAACTCTTCTTTTATTTTCATAATTAGAGCTTTAGCACCTTTTTTACCAGGACAAATATTTTCACAAAGTCCACAACCTGTACAATCTGGTATACTGATTCCTATTGTATACATTAGGTTTTGATCTTTAATATTAGCTGGTATTAGTTTTTCTCTTAGACTGTCTGGAGCGTCCATAACTTCTTTTTCATCTAATAAGAATGGTCTAATTACGGCATGAGGACAAACTAGAGAGCATAGATTACATGAGATACAGTTTTTACTATCGAAACATGGTACGATATCAGAAATACTTCTTTTTTCTCTTTTGGTTGTGCCTGCTTCAAAGGTACCATCTGGATTTTTAATAAAACTACTTACTGGAAGCGAGTCCCCTTCCATACTACTGATTAGTTCAAACATATCTTTTTTAGGTGGGAATTCTTCTACATAGTCTACTACTGGTAATTTTACTTGGACTAAACTATTAATACTACAGTCCATTGCTTTTATATTTTTTTCTACTATGTTACCACTTTTATTAGAGAATTTAACAGCAAGTGACTCTTTTATTTTTTGGACAGTAAAGTCAAAGTCCATAATTTTACCTAGTTTGAAGATTAACGTTTCCATAATAGCACTTATTTTTCCAGATAAACCATTGTCAGCTGCAATTCTGCCAGCATCTACAATATAGAATTTTATATTTCTAGATTGTAGTATTTTTTTATCATGAGAAGTCATTTCCTTTAATATTTCATCTTTATTTTTATTTGTATTTAGTAGGAAAATTCCGTTCTTTTTAATTTTGTCTAACATTTTCATCTTGTGTAAGTAAGATTCTTTTGTACATACTACCATACTAGGATTTTCTACATAATAAGTAGAACGAATTGGTTTTTTACCCATTCTTAAGTGAGACATGGTAATTCCGCCAGACTTTTTAGAGTCATATTGGAAATATCCTTGGACATAGGCCCTGGTGTAAGTACCGGTTATTTTCATAATGTCTTTACAAGCACTTACCATACCGTCACTACCATATCCATAGACTAAAAATTCTACGTTGTTGGATGGCATACGGAAGTCTTTGTCATAATCAATTGATAGGTTTGTAACATCGTCTTCAATTCCTACTGTGAAGTTGGTATGAGCATCTTTTTTATCCATGTATTCAAAGATTCCTTTAATCATGGCTGGTGTTGTATTTTTACTAGATAAACCGTATCTTCCGCCTAATATTTTTACTTTTCCTTCTACTTCTTTAATCGTTTTCACAACATCTAAATATAGTGGTTCTCCAGCGGCACCTGGTTCTTTTGTTCTGTCTAAAACTACTATTTTCTTTACTGACTTTGGTAGAGCTTTTAAAAAGTATTTGGCACTGAATGGTCGGTAAAGATGAACTTCTAGTAGTCCTAAGTCATTTCTTTTCTTTCCTAGGTAATCAATTGTTTCTTTGATTGTTTCACAGACACTTCCCATGGCTACGATTACTTTATTGGCAGTTTCACTTCCGTAGTAGTTAAATGGAGCGTAGTTTTCTCCAGTTATTTTATTGATTTCTTGCATGTAATCATTTACGATATCTGGAATTTTATCATAGTAAGAGTTTCTAGCTTCTGTTGCTTGGAAATAGATATCTTCGTTTTGAGAAGTTCCCCTAGTTACTGGTGTTTTAGGGTTTAGGGCTCTATCTCTGAATTCTTGTAGAGCTTTTTGGTCAATTAAGTCTTTTAATTTATCTGTGTCAATTACTTCTACTTTTTGTAATTCGTGACTTGTTCTAAAGCCATCAAAGAAATTTACAAATGGTACTCTTCCTTTGATTGCTGAAAGATGGGCTACTCCTGTTAAGTCCATAACTTGTTGTACAGAAGATGAGGCAAGCATGGCAAAACCGGTTGCTCTTACGGCATAGATATCTTGATGATCTCCAAAAATAGATAATGCATGTGTAGCTAGGGATCTCGCTGCGACATTGATAACGCATGGTAGAAGTTCTCCCGCTATTTTATACATATTAGGTATCATTAATAGTAATCCTTGACTTGCTGTATAAGTTGTTGTTAGACATCCTGCTTGTAAGGAACCATGTACCATTCCTGCTGCTCCGGCTTCTGACTCCATTTCCACTACTTTTACAGGCATATTGAAATAGTTCAATTTTCCTTCATTAGACCATTGATCTGTCAATTCTGCCATAGGTGATGCTGGCGTAATTGGATAAATTCCTGCCACATCTGTAAAATTATATGATACGTGAGCACAAGCTTCATTTCCATCCATTATTTTCTTCATATTTTTCTCCCTTACCTTTCATTGTAACTTTTTTTGTTATAAAAAAACTGTCTAAATTTCTATATAATTAACCTTCGGTCTCTTCCGTTTTATATTCCCCTGGTTGTACAATTACTGATTTTTTTTCATCATCATTGATGTCTACATAGTTATTTTGTTCCTCTGATGCTTGTTGGAGTATGGCTTCTGCATTATTCCAACATTTCGCTATATCGAAAGATTCATCGGCTAGATTCATAGCTAGATTTACTACAAATGGTACCAAGAATAATACCACTAGAGCTATAATACTATTTTTTAATCCTGCTTTGTATTTTTTTTCATCGGGATTTACCATTAATTTAGTAAAACAAATGGCTAATGATACTATTGCGATGATAGGACCTACTAATTGAATTAAATTTAGAATTGTCTTAGTAATACTTAAGATGTTTGCTATTCCTATACTACCACAGGAATTTATAATATCTTGACTAACTCTTTCATATAAAATATACATATTAGTCCTCCTTTAACTCTTTTTCATACACTAAGTAATAAGTTCCTTCTACTGGTACCATTTGATACTTATTTCCGAATACTGATTCTATTCCTTTTTTTGATGGAATATTTGTGTATTCACAAGCAATTACAAGTTTTTCTATTTCATATTCTTTTGCGATATTTATAGATAACTTTAATATTTCTTTATAGTGACCTTTATTTCTCTGGGTTGGTCTAATATCGATTCCTATGTGTCCATAAGACGTTCCATGGGGATAGTTTAGAGAATGTCTAATATCTAGTAATGCCATTAAATATTCATCTTCTTTTGTCAGTACTAGATAAGTGGTACAACCGACTTGGTCTTTTTTTAGTTTTTCTTCTTGATTTAGTCTTTCTACTTCTTTATACCAGTCATAAAAGTTATCGTAGTCAGAGTATGATTTTCCTAATATTAAAGAACAATCTCCGGCTTCTATGGTTTCATTTAGTGAGTAATGTTCTCTAGCAAAATCATTTACTATTTCTTCATCAAATATTGTTACTGGTCGTGCATAAAATTCCATATTATCCCTCTTTTTTTATTATACCATATTTTACTCTTTTACTATCCAAAATGTGGACATATCTCTTAGTCCGTTTTCTCCTCCGGCTACTGGCGTGTTTATTATTTTGTTTTCAATTACTAGTTCTGTTGAGGAACCTCCATCTAGATTGGCAGCATTATAAGCTCCATAGTTTTCCATGATTTCGGTTAAATCTACCATATCAGCTCCAATACTATTAGGGATTCTACCGTTGATTACTAGGAATAGAACAATTCCATCTTTTCTTTGACCTATTGCGGTACGTGGTGCGATTCCCCAACCTCCATTTCCTTTGATGAAGGAACTTTTTCCGTTTACAATTAGAAAAGGACCAAATTCTATCGCATCTCTATAGCCCATTTCTAGTGCTTCTTCTTTTGTCATTTTTCCTAAGACAAGTTTATCGTCTTCTGTGAATCCAATGAATCCTCCACCCATGTTAGCGTCTTCAAAATCACTTACTATTTTGCCATCTTTAATCACTGTTCCATGAGGAAGGGCACCGTTGGAATTCCAGTCTGGATCATAAAATCCTCCGGCGTTCATAGCAATTACTGCCTCTTCTCTTTGGGCAACAGTAGTAATGGATTCTCCTCTTGTACCTAAATACTTAGAAGTAGCAAGTGATATTTTAGAGGGGTCATAAATAGCAACTAAGAATCCTTCAAAACCTGTACCACTTACTTCTATTACTTTATATAAATCATTTCCTGGGTCTTTTGTAAGAATTTCTTTTTCATACTTATTTTTATAAATCATCATATTTCCGTTGTATTTTCTAAAGGTAATTAAGTCTGGGTCTGTTACCTCTCCTACTTCTATTAATTGATTAGCTTCTAGAACTTCTTGAATTGTTTCATCACTGTAAAACCAAGTTGCGAGATATTGATGCGACATGGTTGTCATTGCTGATGTAATCCAAAAGTTTCTAAAACCTGACCATGGTCCATAAAACAAAAATAAAAATACAGATAGAAATACTGTAAAAAGTGAAGCTAATAATACTATTATTTTTTTCTTTTTGCTCCACTTTTTCTTTTGTTTTGAAGGAATATTAGATAATGGTGTTTGATTATTTCGTTGATTGGTTTCCATATACTAAAAATCTTCCTTTCCTACATATTCTTTGTCATTGTTAAAATCAATATAATCCTTGGTAGTATTATATTTTTGAATTGGCGCTATTCCAGTTTGATTTTCTTGATTATAAACGTTGTATTCTTCTATATAATTATTTACTTGTTTAATATCATTTATAAAGTAATTTACGGTTTCTTCATAAGAAGACTGAAATGTTTGACATTTGTTATTTACTTCTTTTTCTGGGAAGTAGACATTTTCACAATTTGCTTGGAGAGTATCTACTAGTGTTTTTATATTATCTAATTGTTGTTCATAATCTTGTAGTCTTTTAAAGCAGTCATTAATTGTTAGATTTAGTGTTTCAAAGTATAAGTTAGAAAATACTTCTTCATAAATAGCATCTCTTGTAGTATTTAGATTTATTACTTGTTGTTTATAGCTTTCATAAGTATCTTCTACTGTAACCATTCTTTTGGATACTTCTGCTTTATCAAGTTTGATACTGGTAGTGAAGTTTGTGATGATACCTGTTATTAATAATATTGTTCCTAAACAAAAAAGTA
The DNA here is from genome assembly GCA_944358945.1 of uncultured Bacilli bacterium. Taxonomy (GTDB): domain Bacteria; phylum Bacillota_I; class Bacilli_A; order RF39; family UBA660; genus Faecimonas. The sequence continues at coordinate 20,415 of CALVSH010000036.1, read as the reverse complement.
TTTTTACTTGTCTTGTCATATTACCGCCTACCTTATCTTTTTATATCGTACCATTTTTTTGTTTTTTTGTATAGGAGATTGTCTTGTTGTTTACAGTTTTTAGTCAAGAAAAAAGAGGTTTATTCCTCCTTGGTAAATATAAATAATTTACTAAATAAGTAGTTTGCGATAATTACGATTACATTCATGATTATCTTTGATATTAGCTTGGTTATATGTATTAGACTAATACAGATATACATTCCAGCCATATCAATTCCTAAGGATAATATTCTAAAGAAGAAGAAGGATAGAATTTCTTTTCTTACTACCTTTTTATCAAGAGACTTAGAGCCAAATACAAATAATTTATTGGTAATAAAAGCAAATAGTACGGATAGGGTCCAAGCTATAAAATTATTTAGATAGACATTCATACCCGTTTTATCTAATAAATAGAAACTTATAATATTTACTAGTGTTGTCAGTACTCCGAAGAAACCATACCATAGAATTTCTTTTATTTTGTTGTACCATGAAGTGTTGTTGTCTTCTTCAATTAGATTGTCTATTAAGTTTATCATGTTTTCTGTATTAGATTTAAATTTCTTTTGTTTAAACTTCTTAGCTTTTTCTAGAACTTTACCTATTCTATCAAAGTCTCTTAGTTCGATTAGGTAACCTTCTTTTTCAAATTCTTTGATAATTTGTTTTTGATGATCATTTACATGTTCTTTATATTTTTTTAGTCTGGCTGCGGCAATTACTTTTTTACCTTTTTTTATTCCGGTTAGGATAGAACCTGTTCCTCCGTGAGTAATTAGTAAGTCGCATTCATCAATTAGTTTGGAAAATTCCTGAGGACTTATAAAGTCAAATATTTCCATGTTTTTAGATTCGTACTTTGTTTGTCCTGCTTGAACTACTACTTTGTCTTTGATTTCTCCTCTTTCGATAGCTTTATCGATTGCTTCCAATAATCGTGGAAACTTTTTATCTTGTGTTCCTATTGTTACAAATATCATTAGTAAATCCATCCCCCATCTATTGCCTTTGGATATAGTTTTTTCATAGAAGACCATTGAACAATAAAGTGATCAGCAAAGCGATATATTAGCTTTCCTGTTGATGTTTTTGTGGTGATATTGGCGAATGTTTCTATATAGATAATTTTACTACCTAGTATTTTTCCAATACAACACATGGGTCCTGCAGTATGAGTTCCTGTTGTGATGATGTAATCTGGGTGAAATTTTATATAGAAGTATAGACTTTTAAAGCAATTATAAAGTAGTTTAAATGGATAAGTTAACATATTTCTTTTTGTTCCATATACTAAGAATCCAATTCTATCTTTATATTCATTTTTTAGTTTAAGGTTAGATTTTGTTTTTTCTGTGATGATGTGATAATCATACTTTTTAAACATTGGACGTAGTTGCATTAATTCGTCTAAATGTCCTCCTGTTGATGAGATAAATAATACGTTTCTTTTCATCTTTTTACCTTCTTTTCTAATAAATTATACCATTCTTCTTGTATTTGTTCCTTGGTGTATTGTTTGATTGTTTTTCTAGCTTCTTTCCCCATTTTTTTTCTTATTTCTTCTTTTTTCATTAGGTCTTCTATCTTTTTTATCATAGCGTCTTTGTTTCTATTTTTGATGATATAGCCGTTTTTTCCACTACTGATAATTTCTCTTGCACCTTCTGCTGATTGGAAGGCTAAACATGGAATACCATGGGACATAGCTTCTAGGAGAACGATTCCAAAGGATTCTGTGTGGGATGTCATAATAAATAGTGATGATTTATGTAACATTTTATCAATGTAGTCCTTGGATCTAAAGCCATGTAGGGTGACATTTTTTTGTAAATTGTTTTCAGCAATATAGTCTGTTAGATAATCTTTTTCTGGACCATCTCCAATAATATCTAAATGCCAAGTTGGATGTTTTCTGACTAGTTTTTTCATCATTTTTAATAGGTCAATATACCCTTTTTCTCTTGATAATCTACCAACGGATATTAGTCTTTCTTCTTTTAGTGGAGATAGTCTCTTTGGAATATTATCTAACATGTTGGGAATATAGACACATTGGCATTTATATTTTTTTAATCTTTTTTTGTAGTACTTTGTTAAGTCTTTGGATACTAAGACAAAGTAATCTAGGTTTTTACTGCTTCTTACAACATCGATTGCGTATTTTTCGTTATTATGGTGATGGTTATGTTCCCAACCTATCTTTATAACATTACTATCTCCATATAAAGATAACCATTCATTTAGGAAGGTTCTTGTTGATATTATGGTTCTTGCATCACTATTTTTTATTGCTTGTTTCATTACTTTATGTCGTTTTTTGTATATGAAGATACCATTCAATCCGTCTTTAAAGAAAGATAGAAATTTTAGTTTTTTGAAGTAGTCTTGATGTAGTTTTTTTAGTAGTTTAATGAAATGTCCATCGAATAGTAATACTTTGTAACTTGCGACTCTTACTGGTAAGTTGCTTTCTATTAAGTAGGTTATTTTTACTCGTGGATCTATTTCAAAAGCAGGTTCATCATATAGTTTGTAAATACAGATTATTTCTACTTGGTACTTTTCACATAAAATATTGGCTAAGGCAGCAATCGATTTTTCGATACCACCGTATCCTAGATGTAAAGATAATATTGCGATTTTTTTCATGTGTTCCCCCACTCCTTTTTTCTTCCTTATTAGCCTCATTATATCATTAATTTGTTGTAAAGAAAAGAAAAGACCTATGATTGGTCTTTCTTTTTAGCTGATTGTTACTTCGTATGGTTCTTGACTGGTTCCGTTTCCTGCTATGACTAATTCATTACCTGTAAGTGATATAGATGGTCTTATTCCATTCGTTGTTGTTGCGGCTGTTCCTGAAAAACGACCATCTGTTTCAACGCTATACACTCTTGCAGTAGCTGAATCAACAGATTCTGGGGACATGGTCCAATAGCCTTTTCCTGTATATAAATAATATGATGAATTACTCTGAGTACTTCCTCCTGCTAGGTTAATTTCATCTACTGTTAATAATCCTACTGGATAAGTTAATGCACCATTTCCTTTATTGGGACTTATTGTAAACCCGTCATCAAATTGTGGACATTCTATTCTTGGTTCAGCTTTGTCTGCATAGTAATAGTTGTACATTGATGTGAATAATACGAAGCCCATTCCATCACCTGTAAAACTTCTATCCCAGTATCCTTTATCATAAACACTTCTATCATTACACCAAGGGGTGTCTTCTAGGTAGTCTTGGTAATCTAACATATTATTTTGATACCAAGTATCTATTTGAGTTTTTATATCTGAATTCGATATATTAGTGCTTTTTGATGTTAAGTTATCAAAAGCTATATCTACTGTTTCTCCATCAAAAAGGGCTATATAATTTACAACTCCACCATCGACATATGTTATATAATATACGGGGCTACATAAAGAATTGTAACTGAAGCATGTATATCTACTTCCTTGTTTTGCGATATATTGACCATTACTACTCCAGTTTGCCAGGCTTGCCGCTGTAATTTCAATTAATGAGTATTGTCCTAATGCTTCTTGATAACCAATATCTTTTGCTAGTGACCAACTTCCTGTTGTGTTATAATTCATATCTATTGAGTCCATGTAGTAATCTTTTCCACGCATATATTGGACTCCCAATATATGAGTATAGTTATTGAATTGACTCATTCCGATGGTTGTATCATCTCCTGTATTATCACAATATCCATTCTCATCAGGTAGACCATTATAAATCATTTTAATCCCACCTGCTGATGTTGTTCTTACAATTTTCCAACAATAGTTTGCAAATTTTACATTGTTGTTATTCACATCCCCTCGGTAATAGTAAACTGGATTTTTATCATTTTCGGTTCCTGCTCTTGTGTAGACTCCTTTGCCATTCGTAGTTGACGATATTTTATCAAAATTAATTCCTGAATTTGATGAAACATAGGTGCTAGCTACATTATCCATGACTGCCTGTTCTTTTATTAAGTCATATAAGTACGGTAAACTGTATATTTCTCCGTCCATTCTTTTTTCTAAGGTCACTTTTGACCATTTTGCTCGTAGTGTTACATTGGATTCTGGCATGATAAAGTAATCATCATTAATTTTTTCTACGTTATCTGTTACTATCTCCCAATCACTGAATCTATAACCAGGACAGGTCGGAGGATCCTTGCTAATTGGTACTGTATCATGTACTGAATAGTTTTTCCTTTCGGGAATATTAGAAACACTACAACCATCTGGGGAATTAGCATCGTATATTACTTCATAGTTGTTAGCTAATACAGGTGTATCTGTAGTATTTACATTTTCTTTTTGTGTATTTATTTCCGATATTATTTGTGCACTCTTGTTAGTTGGATATATACCACTTTTATCAATAAAATCATCTTTTAGTTTTAATTTTATTGTAAGTGTTTCTTTTCTTCCAGATTTTAAATCAGGTATGTTCCAGGTGACTTTCTGGGTACCACTTTCTTCTTCTAATTTTACTTCGCCTGATGTAGATTTAATATGATCTATACTTTCTAAAGTAAAATAATCATTATTTATTAAATCTGTTATTTGATAATTTTTATATCTGACTGAGTCAATACTGGCATCAAATAATACATCACCTAATGTTTCCTTCTTAGCCATATATTGATTGTCGCTGATTCTTTTAATATATTCTAAGGCTTGATCACTCATTTCATATTGAATAGCATTTATAGTTATATATGGATATTCACTCTTTAGATATTTATATTGGGTAAATTGATTGGGAGTATCTACATTTGCATATCCTGCGGTTAAAAATAAGACTGTCATTTCTCTATTTTCTTCTTTTTTATAATTTTTTAAAATATTATCTACACCAATAAGAGCTTGATAATGGCTAGTACTTCCCCGGGGTTCTAATCCGTTTATTAGAGTTTTTAACAATTCTTTGTTGTTTGTTAATTCTGATAGAATAGTAGCTGTTCTATCAAATGAAATCAAAGCTATTCTATTGTTTGAATTAGTTAGTATAGTATCAATTAATTCTATAGCCTCTTGTTTTACAGTATCTAATTTTTGATTTAGCATAGAGTATGATGTGTCTAAAACAAAAATAATATCTGTATAGTTTTCATTATTTTTTAAGATAGTGTCGACATTAAAAGTAACGGTTGCTTCTCCCTTGGCGGTCCATTCAGCTGATTTTGTTACTTGCCAACTACCTGCTTCTTTATCTTCATAACTGCTATTTTCTGAGGTGATTATGATACTTTTTGTCGGTATTGGCAAGGAGAAAGAGGTTGCTAAAAACAAAATAAAGACAACTATTAGGATACTCCCTCCTAATATTATTGTCTTTTTTTTATTTCTTCTAATATAATTTTTCATATTTCACCCATACAACATTACTCACAAGAAAATGTTACTCTCATTTATTTAATTATTCTCAATACTACCTTCTTAGTTTTAATTGTACATTACTTTTACTAATTTTACAAGTACATAAAAACACCATTTACATGGTGCTTAATAATGATATCTTGGTTTATCTTTCTTTTTTAATAAACTGAAAGCAAAACTTATGATGGATATTAGGAATAATATGACCGCGGGAAATAATGTTACTGAGTAGAAACCTTGTTGAGTCATAATATAACCTAGGACTACTCCGGCATAGGGAATGGTCATTTTATGAGTTCCTAAAATACAAGAATCATCAATATTTTCGATAGTGCCATCTTCTTTTTTTAATGAATAGATGTTTTCATCGTTTTCGTCTTGCACAATTGCTTCTATTCTATTTGTTCTTATAACTGCATTTCCTTGTTCTAAAGTGACATAGGAGATGATATCATCTTTTTTTACTTTAGTATCTGAGGTGTCGATGATGGCTAAGTCTCCTGTTACTGTCTCTGGTTTTAAGATATCGCTTTCTATTTCTACTAGGGCAGTATTTCCAAACTCAATGATTCCTGCTTCTGTCATATGATTTGATAGTATTGCAACACCGATTGCTATTCCAATGATTATTACGTAGATTGTTAATACAATATTTTTAAACATATTTATTAAAGAAAAAAAGCTTGAAGCTTTTTATATCCTTTTATTGTCCTGGATTGATTGGTTGTCCTGGTTGTTGTGTTACAATAGTTGGTTCTGGTTGTGGTGTTTGCACTACATTTTGTTGTCCAGGTCCTACTAAGTTTGAAATTGGAATAGATTGTGTATTTTCTAATGGATTAGCTCCTCCATATATTTGATGTTGTGGTTGTTGGATGTTAATTTCAGGTACAATTGGATTGGCTCCTCCATAAATTACAGGTCCTTGTTGTTGTGTTTGTGGTTGTTCTTCGACTGGTGCAACACTTGGTATTTCTTGTACAGCAGGTGCACTTGGAGTAACAGTAGGCATCTCTGGTGTCATATGTTGTACTGGTTCTATACTAGGTGTAACTGTAGGCATCTCTGGTACTGCAGGTTGTTCCACCACTGGGGCAACAGTTGGCATTTCTTGCACTACTGGTGCTGGCTCAATGCTAGGTGCCACTGTAGGCATCTCTGGTACTGCAGGTTGTTCTACCACTGGGGCAACAGTTGGCATTTCTTGTACAACAGGTGCTGGCTCTATTGTTGGAGTAATATTCGGCATCTCTTGTACTGGTTCATTTACAGTTGGCATTTCTTGTACTTGTGGATTCTGATTTACGATTGGCGCATTCATATCCATACTTGGTGCCTGTTCCATTACTGGCATTGGTGTTTCTTGAACCATTGGTTGTGCCATTGGATCTACAGGTGGCGTCATCATTGGATTAGACATATCCATATTTGGTGCCATCGTTGGATTTGCTTGTCCCATATCCATTGGTTGTTGTTGTACAGGAGCCGGAATATCCATAACTGTTCCTGCAGATAATGCTGGAGAATTCATCTCTGGTACTGTTCCTGGGTTTGTTCCTGGAACAGGAGCAGCCTGGGTATTTGCCATCATGGTAGCATTAGGATCTACCTGTGCAGCTTGACTTTCCTCTTTCTTTGCTTTCTTTTTCTTACCTGATGTTGCGATTAATATAATTAAGGCTATAAGTAATAATAAAACTCCTCCTGTAATTAATAATCCTGGTATAGATGTAAACCAATCTAAACTAAATTCCATAATATCGACTCCCTCTACTTTTATTCTAATATTATGATAACAAAAAAAATTTGCAATTGCAAACATTTTATCTATTGTACATATCTTGACACTGTAAATTCTGTCCAATGATCAATTTTAGGTGGTAATAATTGAAAAGAAAGTTCTTGTTTAGTTGTAGGATGCGTAAACTCTAATCGATAAGCGTATAAAGCAATTTGACTTCTATCTTCTACTCCATAACGTTGATCTCCACATAGTGGATGTCCATTACTAGCAAACTGTACCCTTATTTGGTGATGTCTTCCTGTCTTTAATTTTATTTTTACTAATGTTTTATTTGTTTTTTTATTTCTTTCTAATACTTCATAATCTAGTATAGCTTCTTTTCCTTCTTTACTGACAATACTATTGCCGTTTGATAGTTTTTTTATTTTATCTTGATAAGTACCCTTATCTTCTTTTATAATTCCTCTTACTATAGCTAAGTAATATTTTTTTAGTTTATGCGTTTGTACTTGTTTAGATAGACGGGATGCAGCTTTTGAGGTTTTAGCAAAGACCATAATTCCTCCTACTGGTCTATCTAGTCTGTGAACAAGTCCTACATAAACATTACCTGGCTTGTTGTATTTTTCTTTAATATATTCTTTTACCATCGTTAATAAGTCTTTATCCTTAGTATTATCCCCTTGACTTAAGATGTTTATTTTCTTTTCTACTACTAAAATATGGTTATCTTCATATAAAATATTAAACTTCATCTATGCTCTCCCATCTACCGTAAATTCCACATGGTAGAGTTAAATTATCTTTTGTTCCTTTTAGACCTATTTCTCCACAAGTAATTTTTCCTTGTTTCTTTTTATTTACTGTAAGCGTTAATATATTTTCTAATACAGTTGAAGATAGTCCGGTTGTATAGGAATTGATAAGAAAGAATAATGGTTCATCAGATAGAATTTCAGTACATAAATTTACTAGATTATTTAAGTCTTTTTCAATATTCCATACTTCTTTGTTTGTTCCTCTTCCATAACTAGGTGGATCCATGATGATGGCATCATAGTGATTTCCTCGTCTAATTTCTCTTTTTACAAATTTTACTACATCATCTACTAAATATCTTACTTCTGCTTTTTCATAACCACTTGCCTTTACATTTTCTTTACACCATTCTACCATTCCACGAGATGAGTCTACGTGTGTTACTGAAGCTCCAGCAGAAAGACAAGCTACGGTTGCTCCACCTGTGTAAGCGAATAGGTTTAGGACTTTGATTTTTCTTTTTTCTTTTTTTATTTTATCCATCATAAAATCCCAATTTATTGCTTGTTCTGGAAATAGTCCAGTATGTTTAAATCCCATTTGTTTAATATTGAAGGTTAGGTTACGATAATTGATTTGCCACTCACCTGGTACTTTTTTTAGATTTTCCCAGTGTCCTCCCCCTTTATTACTTCTATAATAGACAGCATGAATTAATGAGCGATACTTTTCAAATAAATCTCCTTGATCCCAGATAGCTTGTGGATCTGGTCGTAGTAAGTAAATATCTTTCCAACGTTCTAATTTTTGACCGTTTGATGACGCTATTAATTCATAATCTTTCCATGTATTTGCAACTTTCATTTGTTCACCTCTATTATATTTTTATTATTTTTTTTGATTATTACTTTATCTAATTTTTCTTTTATTTGTTCTTTTGTATATGGTTTTGATATATAGTCAGTAAATCCTTCTTTCTTATATTTTTCTTCGGCACCAGCGATTGCGTCTGCTGTTACAGCGATTACTGGAGTATTGAAGTTTTCTTGTTGTTGGAGTCTTTTTAGGGCTGTTTCTCCACTCATTACTGGCATCATAATATCCATTAAGATAACATCGTAGTCATTTTCTTTTACTTTTTGTAGACATTCTTCTCCATTATAACATTCATCTAATATTACTTTCCATGGTTCTAAAGCTCTTTTTGCAACTTTTATATTTAATTTGTTGTCGTCTACTAATAAGACTCTTTTTCCTTTTAAGCTTGGTTTTTCTGTTAGTACTTCGATGGTATCTATTGTACTTGGTTTTGTCATTTTATCTATTTTTTGGGGTATTTGCACTAGAAAGATAGAACCTTCTTTGTATCTACTCTCTACATTAATGGTACCATTCATTAATTCTACTAGTTTCTTGGTAATAGCAAGACCTAGGCCTGTTCCTTCGGCAGTTGTACTTTTTTCTACATCAAGACGTTCAAATTTGGTAAATAATTTGTTAATATCTTCTTTTTTTATTCCTCTTCCACTATCTCTTACACTGATAATTAGTAAGCAGATGTCATCTTTATTGATACATCTCATGCTTAATTCTACAAAGCCTTTGTCTGTGTACTTAATGGCGTTAGATAATAAATTGGTGACAATTTGCTTTATATGAATTTTGTCACCTATTAAATGATAAGGAATATCTTCTGCTATGTGAATTCGATAATCGATGGGGTTGTTTTTTATTCTTGACTTTTCTACTCTCGCTATTGTCTCTATTTCTTCTCTTGGATTATAAGATGTCTCTGTAATTTTTACTTTATTGTTTTCTATTTTATTGATATCCATAATATTACCAACGATTTCTAGCAATGTTTTGGAAGCAGATATAATATCATCTAAGTCTTCTTTTAGGTTATCTGGACAAGTACTATTATCTCTTACATCTTCTGATAAACCTATAATAGCATTTAGTGGTGTTCTGATTTCGTGGGACATACTAGATAGAAAGTCAGATTTTGCTCTGTTGGCACGTTCTGCTTGTTCTTTTGCCATATTCAGTTCTGTAATCATCTTGGCATCTGGATTTTCAATAGTAAAATACATTAAGTAACACAATAGACTAACTATTAAATCATAAATATTAAACTGAGGATGATATAAGACAAATATACCAAGTAAAAATATTAAAGGAATAATAAAATATACAGCATAATATCTTTTGTCATATCTTTTAATATTTAGTAAGGCTATTATGAAAGATGATGTTAAATTTATAAAAACAATCGTAAAGGTTAAGATAACTGCTGGACCTTTTCCACTGGTTACTCCTCCTACTTGATAGACATCAAATCTAAGAAGAAATATTATAATACCAACTATTAAGTAAGCTAGGTAGTTAATTATTTTGTTTCTTAAAAAGTTTTTTCTATATTTTTCAAAGCTAATATATAGAATATAGGATAAGATATTGATAGAAATAACTACCATGAATAAAGAACCTAATTTATTAATATTAGAAAATATTGTGGCAAACCAGGTTGGAATACTTCCTTTTGCATAAATACTTGCCATGTAATGAGAAATAAAGTTAGTAGTGTTTACTAGTAGTGTAAAGATTAAAATATTTTTATAGTAGTAGTTTTCTTCTAAGTCGATTTTTTTCTTAGTAAAGAAAATGATGGATATTAAGGATGTAAAAATTAAACAGACAAATGGTATTTCAAATTCTATCATAACAAGTCACCTCTTATTATAATATTAATAGACTTATATTGTTTTTTCAACGGTTATCTTATTTTTTTATATTCCTTAGTATATTCTTTTACCACTCTTGGAATATTTTTGTTTTCTTGGTCACTGGCAAGATTGATCCAGTTTGATTGATTAAATCCTATATTTTTACCAGTGGATGCTAGTCGTGCCATGTCACGAATAATAGTTTCTTGGGCTTGTTCTTCTTTTGTTTTCTTGGTTTTAAATTCTCCTTTAAAGTCATCGTATTCATTCCAGTGAAGTTTTTCTATAGAGTCATATATTTTTATGGTTCTTAGATAAGATTCTATATTGTTATATCTTTTTCTTTCTAGTCCTTCATCGTGTCTTAGGAGAATGTGCATGATAGATGTTGCCATTTTATCTCTTAAAGTTCCAGTCATTGTTTTAATTTTTTTCTTATTATAGTCATACTGTGGTAGATTTTCTTTATTGTATGAAAATTTCTCGTCTAAGTCGTTATTTAATTTGTTTATGTCGATAGGATTTGAAACATCTACATAAGAGACATTATTCTTAGAATCGCGAATTAGGCTAATGGGGACAATCTTTCTATTGGTATTTAATGCAATATTAACGGCTCCATCATAGAAATTATTTAGTAATTTATTAGGATGAAGATTATGAGATGCTTCTGGGAATATTAAAATACTATTGGTTTTTAAGACACGAGAAGCTTTAGGAATTACGGTCTTTTTTTCTTTTGGATTAGAGATATCAAAAGGGATAGTTCCATTTAACCATACTAAATAACCATCCAATTCTTCTCTTAAGGTTTTTACTGATCCTAGTACTAGATAAGCATTGCGGTCTAGAATATTTAGTACTGTCTCTATATCTTCGGGACAGGTATGATTGCAGATAAAGATATATGGTTCACCTGGCTCTAATTTGGGATATCTTTCTACTATGATATTGTGTTTTTTCTTGTCTAGATTATAAGTTGATAGTGGTATTTTGTCGATATCTAGATTGGTAAAGTATTCTTCATCTGTTTGATTAGTATCTGATGCTTGGTTAATAATATTTACACCGGTTACTTTGTGCGCTATTCGTTTATACGGTGTATCTAGTTTTTTCCTTAGATATAGTCCTGTGTTAGTTGTAAAGTGATCGACATCTTTTTCATTTAAGTTACTGATAAATAGATTGTGAAACTTAATTTTTGTTTTCTTACCCTTTTTTGATTCCATATTGATTTTCCCCCTAAATTAGTTTCTTATTCTAGCATAGTATGAGTTTTTAGTCAAAAAAAAGCTTACGATGTTGGCGTAAACTCTTTTTTATAGGTTGTAATTAGAATATCTGGTCCATAGTATAGAATTTTGTTGTTGTTGTACTTAGTCAAAGTTTCATCTTTTTTCATTTTATAGTTACAAGTAATGTCTGCATATTTTGTACATTCTTCTTCATTGGTCATTTGCATACGATGAATTTCTGTTTCTGTTTTGATATAAGTTTTAGAACTTTCTCCAGCGTAGTTAAAGTCGATTATGGTACCATATTCAGCTTGGTCATAGACAGGTTTCTTTTCACTTATCGTGTATGGTGATGAGTAGTCTGCTCTAGTAATTGTGTATTGATAGACAGTACCGTCTGTTTCTAGTACATAATATATTCCAGCATTAGAGTCTACTGTTACTACTTTCTTAGTTGTCTGTTGTCCTAGTAATAAGCTATATAATTGATAATTGCTGTCGTTTGCTGTTACTTCTGTTAATGGAGTGGTGTTCGTAGTACTTGGTGAATAGTAGAATTTATTGTCTTCTCCTTTTAATATAGTATCGTCCATATAGGCAATTATTTTAGTAGCAAAGTCTATTTCTTTACAATTTTCATTATTACTGAATGGTTGTGTTAGAGATAGTTCATAAAGCAAGCCATCGTCTGTTATGGCGTATGCCGTATTGGTATATAAAATTGTTTTACTTGGTGCTTGGTTTTCTGTTTCTGACAAAAGATCTGAACAGGTAAATTCGTTATTGGATACAGAAAATCCAGCATGTCTTATATCTCTTGTGACATTTCCATCACAGCCTGTTAATAAAATAATTAGACTAGCTAGTATGATTACTTTTATTTCTTTTTTCATCTTGGTCACTCTCCTATTATAACTATATCATAGATTGTTTTTATTCGTAAATATTTGCGTTACACTTTCCGTATTTTGTAATTTATGATAAAATTTAGATAAAGGTAGATGGTTGATATGAAGAACAAAAAAGATTTATATTATATTCTTATTTTTGCAGCAATCGTAGTATTTTGTCTAGCTTATTTGTTTCAATCTTCTTATGCTAAATATCGTCGTGGTATTACGGGTGATGTGGAAGCTGAGATTGCAAGTTGGCATATTAAAGTCAATGGCGAAGATATTATGAATAAGAAAACGCTTACGACAACGATTGTACCTACTTTTTTAGAGAGCGAAAATACAAAGGAAGGTGTTATCGCTCCTGGGGTTGAAGGGTATTATACAGTTACTGTTGATGCAAGTGATGTTGATGTTAATTTTCTTTGTACGATAAAGTCTGAGGTTGCTGATGAGTCTAATATTTCTGATTTAAAGACACTTTCTTATGAAATTAACCCTACAGATACAGAAAATAGATTAACTTATTCTAGTGATACTGGTATTGTTTATGAATTTGCCAGGAATTCAGGGATTGTTACTTTTAAGATATATTTAGTCTGGGATGATGAAAATGGACAAATGGATAATCAAGCGGATACTAGTGTTGGTGTTGATGATACTAGTCAGGCTCTAATGAAAGTTAACTTACAATTCTCACAGATTCTTTAAAATTAAAATAAAAGTAGGAATTAAATTGCATTAAATGGTTGTATTATAAATAGTGTTGGATGGTGATGTTATGGTTTTCTTGGTTGATGGTGATAGTGATAGTAGATTTTTAGATGAATATAGAGAAGCTTATACTATGTCACTCGAAAAAATAAAGAATGGTTGTATGTCTTCTCATGATTTGATGTTTGATAATCTAGATGAAGTTGATATTATTCAAAATATGAAAGATCATAAAGATGTTACTAAGCTAAAACCAGGTTATGTGATAGCCTATGATTATTTCTTAGTTGATGATGATAAATTTATTGGCGTTGTGTCTATTAGGAAGGAACTTACTTCTCATTTGTTACAATATGGTGGAAATATTAGTTATGCTATTCATCCTAAATATTGGAATCAAGGTTATGGTAATGTTTCTTTAAAACTTGCTCTTGACAAAGCACGTGAAATGGGACTTCGTAAAGTATTAATTACTTGTGATGATAATAATGTTGCCTCTTATAAAATTATTGAAAAAAATGGTGGTATACTAGAAAATAAAGTTTTTAATACTGATAATGCTGAAAGCTTTTTAACTAGACGTTACTGGATTACTTTGTAATTCTTAGTGTCTAGTTTTTTTATAATCTCCCTACTTGATTTTAATTTTTATAAAAAATACTAGAAAATAATTAAAAGTATGATATAATCAAATATGTAATACCTGTGTGGCGGAATTGGTAGATGCGCTGGACTCAAAATCCAGTGTTAGCGATAACGTGTCGGTTCGAGTCCGACCACAGGTACCATTTTAATAATTACTCGAACTTTTGAGCTTTATTATATATTTTAAGATGTAGAATTAAATGGTTCTACATTTTATTTATATATTTTGATATCTTGTCAAAATATATAGTTATGTCTTTGTAAATATGGAACAAAGAGGTAATCTTGAGGTTTTAATATTTAGTAGCATAGACTACATTGTGACATAAAACACTTATATATTGGAGTGTGCTTAAAAACACGTAACAGTTATTATACTGTTTTGGTAAACTATTTTAAGGAGGTTTGCTTTTTTTGTTTTAAGGTGATGCAGTTGCGAACGAGTTTGCCGTATGATATACTATTATAATATAAGATAGATATTTAGTATAAGGTGGTGAGGTTCTATGACTATGGATGAAAAAAACAAATATATTGAAGATTATATAAGAAAAGTTTCTTCAAAAGTTAATTCACAATATAGTAAAGAGTTAATTGATGAAGATAAAATTTCTCGTGCGTTAACCATGTTTAAAGATTCATCTGATGATTTAGAAACTGAAATAATTCCTAAAATAAATGACATTTTACAACAAGTATTAGCTTATAATATAAAAAGTGAATGTTATAAACAATATGTTTTTGTAAAAAAAATTGCCGATAGCATTGGAAATATAACTGAAGCTGAAATTATAAAACTAATGATGAGTAATTATGATTTGATAAAGAATGATAATTCTGAAGATATAACAAATTTAGTTATATCAGAATTCAAATCAAAACGAAAAATAGATTTTGATATTGATCATGATACACCTCATTTAATAGAAAAAGTTTTAAATAGTGAAGAGACACAAAAACTATTAAAAGATATATTATCAAACCCATCGACAATTGGCGAACATAATAATCATATTCCTACAGGAATACTTTTTGGGCACAATATTCTTAGAAATAATAGTGTTATAGATTTTATTTCAAAATATTTAATTGTTCACAGAGAAGCATTTGATTTATCTGATTTATATCAACATATTAAAGATGCAGATATATGTGAAATGTCGGATGAAGAACTTCAACAATTTTATAATAAATTGCTTATATCCAGTTTAGTAAAAAGATTCTCTATAGAAGATGTAAATTCATTAGAAGCAAAACAAAAAATATCTGGTTTTATTTATCAAAATTATATAGAAAGAGGTTATTGTTTTCAGGGATTGAATGGAATATACAAAGATAGTACCATTAAAAATGGATTATCAACAAAGTTTTCAAGGAGAAATGTATTGGACTTAGAAAAAATTGATAGAATATTTGAAGCTCATGGTCTTGATAAAATTTTCTATTCTAAATTAAATGAAACAAAACTTGCCCCTTATTATTATATAACAGATAGTATGGCAACGGCATACCATTATAGTTTCCATAATCCCGAATGGTTTTCGTATTTTGTTGCATCTGGCAATAACATGCCTGACTTAGAATATGATAAAACTGCATATTACAGAAGAGACTATGATGCATGTAAAAATAATTTATTAAAACTATGTAAGCAATATAATATATCAGAAAACGATACAAATTTCATTATTGATAAATTTAGTGATTTTTGGCAACAATTAGTACATGATGATACTAATTATGGAGCAATTGCTTTTGTTCAAAAAAAATTAGTAAATAGAAATAATATTAATTTTAATAAAATTGATTTATCTCAAAAAAAAATTACTGAAATAGTTTCAGAATTATTAAAATCAAATTATACAATAGATGCACAATTTATTGATATACCACCTGATGCTATTGATGTTATTGATGTACCTCTTATAATGAATTTTTATGATAAGGATAAAATTGGTTCCGTTACGAAACAAAAATATATAAAATTGAAAAACGGAGAAAAGTATTATTATGATATTTTAATACATGCAAATTTAGTTGATTTTAACTGTATTTCAATAGATAATAATAATAATAATAATAAGCCTTTTATGGAAATTAAAAATAGTTATTATAATATACCAATTGATATTATAAAATGTAGTAATAACCTTGATAAAGATAGTTTATTAGAAAATGGAAAACGAAGTTATCAAACTCTAGAAATGATGATAGCTGTAAATGGTGTAGCTAATAGTGAATCTGGTAAAAAATTAATTGAAAAAGCTCAGTTAGATTATCCTGTAGAATATATGAAAAATTATTATTATCATTTATCACAAATGTTTTGTAATATTGCTAATGATGATAGTTATCCTGCTAATATAAGGGCAAGTGCTATATCAAGAATGGTTAAAGATATATATCCTAAAGCCTATTTGATGGATAAAACCGGCAAGTATACTCATTTTGTAGATGAGGAGAAAAAAATTCATTCATATCTTAGTTATAAACAAATTGTGATGTTAAAACAAGTGGAAGAAATGCGAAAAGGTAAGGATATAAATATAGAAATATTAAAAGAATTTTCATTAATGTTTAAAGAAAAGTTGGAGGGGAAAATAGATAATAATTTTACACCAGAATTTGATAAACAGATATCTATGATGAAAAACCAATATGAAAAAAAATCTTCATATATAAGTGATGTTAAACGACAAAATAATAATGAAATAAAACAAGATCAATATATTGAAAGCAAACAACCTCAATTAATTCAAGAGCAACCAAAAAAAGGAGAATCATTTGCACAAAGAAGTCAAATTGAAATACAAGTTCATAATCAAATAAAAGTGAAGAATCAAGCAATTAAAAAGTACAAAGCACAACAAAGACAAATGAATAAGCCAAAAGTAAAAACTTTAACTCAATCATCTCCTAATAATGGTGTAGCAAGTAGTAGTAAAGGATTTACAAATACAATTACACTGTCATTAATTGTTAGTTTCGTTTGTGGTGCATTATTTATGGCTATGTATATGTTAATTAAAGGGTAAAAAATATGAATGAAAATTTGAATGTAAAAATATTAGAATCGTATGTTGAAATTGATAAAATATATGATAACATAAATAATAAATTATTTGCCTTTATTACAAAAGCAAATGAACTTGTAGAACTATCAGAAGATGATTATCAAATTGAAAAGACTTTATTACTTAATAAAATATCTTTAAAAGGTTATATATTAGATTCTGAACTTTGTACATCATTAAATGAGAATAATATCACAGATTATTCAATAGATGAATTAAAACAATATTTAGAACAATATGAAAAAACATATAATACTGATTGCTTAAAATATTTTTTAGCACTTTCTTTGTATGAACAAGTTTTGCAAATTGAAAAATTAGTTGATTCTAAAATTGAATTGGAAATAAAAGCACTGAATAGTATTATATCCGATATAAATACTATCTCAAATAAAGATAAATCTGAATATGAAAAATTATACATAGATTCTAAAAATCAACTAGATGATTATTACAAAAATAAAAAATTAGATGATAAAACATATAATATTTGTATTCAAATACTTAATGATATATTTAATTTTTATATTAGTGGGTATCCAACTATACCTGATGAATATTTATACAAAAAAGGTTCAATATAGGTTAAGTTAGTTCTATCAATTTTTCTTATACTACCATTTATTATTTTTAGAGTAGTATTAGAAAACTCATATATTAGTTCTAACTTTTTTTAATGTTTCTTCAATAACAATTTTTTGCTTAATAATATTTATCATTCATGGATTAAATTAGAATACCATTCATAAAATTTCATAATATCACATTTTTGACCTTTATATGTTAATTGTGTATTTAAAATTAACATTTATTAATAACATTATATTATTATTTCTTATATAAAAACTATTCCCAAATAGCAATAAAAGTATTATAATGTATATAGTGATTGATTTATACATCAATTACTTTTGGTAAAAGTTGTAGATAACTTTCTCAACGGCACCAGATTGATAGGAAACTCGAACTTACGGGTTATATATAGAGGACTTGTAAAAAGTTCTTTTTTATGTTATTATTAGTATGTGAGCAAGAGAACTTGCATAAAATAAAAAGAGGAACATTCGATTCTGCAAGTGAATGTCGCCTCTAACAAATTAGGGTTGACACTCAATCAGAGATGAGAGAGTGTCATATTTTTATTGCTAACACCAGTAAGGTAGAAAGTAACAAAATGATAGCAATGAACTTTAGAACTTTTAGAATAAAAGTCTTAGTTTTCATCTTTATCTACCTCCCTTCTTTTTCAAGATTGGAGGACGACACTCACATCAAATGTTCCTGTTCAAATTATATAATATTTAAAAGAATAAAACAATCGAACAAGAAACTTTTTGATAAAATTTTAAAAATGTATGCTATAATTTAAACAGTGATTGATTCTTATATCAATTCTTATGGAAAAGCTGTAGAAACCCTTCTCAAAGGCACCAGATTGATAATTACTCGAACTTATGGGTTATATATAGAGGACTTGTAACAAGTTCTTTTTTTGTTATATGAGTGTGTCAAAAATCTTGAATAAAATAAAGAAAATACTTAATATCATAATGTTTAGTACTTGTCTTATTTGGTAATTACTGAGTCTATCGAATGATATGAACTCATTTCTTGTTTATATGAATTAGTTTTTATGTGAACAAATAAAAAGACGATTACGAATTTGATTTCTAATCATCTTTCAATATAAGTTTTTTGTTTTGTCTTTTCTTGATTTTTGACAAAACTGTTTCTATAATTACAGAATTCCGTTCCTCTTTCGTGATATACTGAGACTACATTTGTAACAGAATAATTTTGCCATCCAGATAATTCCATATCTAAATGTACACAAGGAACATCAGGATTTTGAACATCAATGGGAATATATGCTTCTTCAACAGGAAGTCCTTGACTCAATCTTTCCATACATTGAAGTGAAGCTTCTATAATTGCACCCTTATACCAAACTTGATTTTGATCTTCTAGTGCACGATTAACAAGAATTTTCCAATCGTCAACGAATTTGTCTTTAACAACATTTACACCTCTTTGTTTAAAATCATCTTTTTTAGCTAGTATTTCTGCAATTGCATTCTCTTTTCTTTTTTTATAATCGTCTGTAGGCTCCATAGACAATACTGAATGTGTTTCATCATCATAAGTTATAATATGGTTTCCAGAATTATATTGTTTTATAGACATAACATTTCTCCTCCCCTCATAATTATAACATATACTGTAATAATAAATCTATGATATAATTATTTTAATTAAATATAGTTGAGGGGATAGTTTGAAAGTAGCAATTATTTGTAGAATAGAAAATTATAAAGAGATTATCTAGTCAACTTTTTGTTGTTTTATATATTGTAAATTCATTAAAAAGAAGTTTATTTATGTTTAGATGTAAGATATGCTGAATCACTGTTCATATATACTATATCAAATTTTTATCAGTGAAACTTATAATTGACCTATCAATAAAATCGTTGGAGAGGAGAAAAGATATGACTTTGATAACTAAAACAAATTTCTCAGCATTTTTAGAATATTATCATAGTCTTCATGATAGTTATATCACTAACATTAATTATAATATTACCAATTCTCAAATAGAACTTTTAATTGATATTTATTGGTCTGGTAAACTTCAGTTAAATGAAGATGGTACTTATAAAACAAATAAAGTGAAATTGAAAATGAATCTCAATGGAGTTGAACAATGTAATATTAAAGAAATGTTTTCATGGAATTATATTAATGAAGTTTATATACAATATGTTAAAGTTAAAAATCAAGAGTTTATTTGTTTTGCAAGCGATAAAGAAGAGCCATTGGTTTATATCTTATGTGATAGTATAGAATATGTGGAGTTAAAAGAAGATTAAAAACGGGAACATTCAGCTTCTTCAAGTTGAATGCCTCCCTAATAAATTGCCTTATGGCACTTATTCATCGACACTTATTCTAGCGAATGAGTGTCATTTTTTTATTACAACTATCATAATGATTAGGATAAACAAAATGATAGCAAGAAGTTTTCAACTGTTTTTTACTAAGTTTTTGTTTCATAAAAATAAATTCCTTATAGAAAAAAAGTCTATTACTATGAAATGCACCCTATAGAGTAGACAGTAGAAAAAACCTAATTTAATGGTTATGATATAATACACTTCCGAAAGGAGGTGTATTTATTATGGCTAAAAAAGGGCAAAAATTTGCTAAATA
>CALVSH010000035.1 GCA_944358945.1 uncultured Bacilli bacterium | reverse complement strand
ATAGGATATTTACTTTTAATATATTTATTCTTTTATTTGTTTCGTTTGATTTTTTAATATTAGGAAGAAAAGAATAATACCTACTCCTAATAATATGTGCCCTATTCCACTGATACCACTAATCATCTTATCATATACCATAAAATCTTCTGTAACATCGGCAATACCTCTTAAATATAACATGATTCCAGTAATTACTAGACCTATGTTATAGATGTAGTAGAAAGCATTGTATTTTTTGTCCTTAGTTAGATGAAATGATTTTTCTAGTAGTAAAACGATTAGGAAGAAGAACATTCCTAACATGAAGAAATGGGTATGAATAATACTCCAAGTATTGGGTTCTGTTAATTCTAAGAATCTAGACCCTTCTCGATAGAAAATTCCACTTAACATGGCAACTATGGCATAAATAAAGGCTGTTTTTACTATTTTTTTCATATACTACTCCTCTTTTTTATCTTTCTTCTTTAGGGGCAAATGATTTTAATATTTCTGATATTAATAATGGTACTAGAGATAGACCTATTACCGTTAACCATTGCATCATTGATAATGGCACGATAGAGAAAAATTTACTTAATGGTGGAACAAAGATGATTATCATTAATGTTAAAACAGATGCTAACATTGCTAGAAATAACATTTTGTTCTTTGGTTGTTCTTTAGAAAAGAATGACATTGTGTTAGAATGCTGATTCATAGCGTGTACTATTTGTGATAAACATAAAGTAATAAAGGTCATAGTTATAGCGGTTTCATAACTTTCTCTTAATCCTATGAAATAAGCTGTAAATGATAATAATGTTAGTAAGGCTCCATAGTAGGCAATATTATATACCATACTTTTTTCAAATAGTGTTCCCTTCTTGGTTGGTGGGTGTTTCATGGTGTTTTTATTGGCTGGGTCTACTCCTAAAGCTAGAGCTGGAAGTGTATCTGTAATTAAGTTTACAAATAAGATGTGTACAGCTAATATTGGAGTTTGTAAATTGAATACCATAGCTAGAAGAATTGTTAATACTTCGGCGATATTTCCCGTTAGTAGAAATTGAATTACCTTTTGAATATTACGATAGATTCTTCTTCCTTCTTTAATAGCTACTTCGATTGTTGAAAAGTTATCATCTAGTAGTAACATATCAGCTGCATCTTTCGCAACATCAGTTCCATTTTTTCCCATGGCAATTCCGATATCTGCTTTGTTTAAGGCAGGGGCATCATTTACTCCATCACCAGTCATTCCGACAATTTCTTTTTGTTCTTGTAGAGCTTTGACAATATCCAATTTATCTTTTGGACTTACTCTTGAAAACACACTAATTTTAGGTAGATTTTGATGTAATTGTTGTTTTGTCATGTTGTGGAATTCTTCTACGTTTACCGCTAAATCATTTCTTTTATAGATTCCTAATTGCTTAGCAATCGCCACGGCTGTTGCTTTATGGTCTCCAGTAATCATAATGACACGAATTCCTGCATCATGACAACTTTTAACAGAAGCCATTACTTCTTTTCTTGGTGGATCAATCATTCCTACAATACCTATAAATATTAAATCTTCTTCTACTTCATCTAATTTAAGTTTTTCTGTTTTATAGGCAAATCCTAGACTTCTTAGAGCTTTACTAGCTAGTTGTTCACTCTTATCTAATACTTTACGTCTATCTTTTTCTGTTATTTTTTTCTTTTTACCACCGATGATAGCATAATTACATTTTTTGATTAATTCTTCTGGTGCTCCTTTAACGTAAGCTATTTGTTTATTATCTTTGTCTTTACAGACTACAGTCATTAATTTTCTATCAGAATCGAATGGTTTTTCATTTATTTTTATATGGTCACTAATAATTTGTTTACAATCATAGTTGTTGTCTTTCGCAAACAATAATAGTGCCCCTTCTGTTGGATCACCATGAATGGTGTCGTCTACTATACTGGCATTATTACAGAGTACTCCACAATGAATTAGTTCTTCTGTTATTTTGTTTTTAGAACCTGATATTAAATTATCCGCTGAGTAATATTCTGTTACTGTCATTTTGTTTTCTGTTAGAGTTCCTGTTTTATCTGTACATATTACTGTTGCACTACCTAGGGTTTCTACTGCTGGTAATTGTTTTACTAAGGCTTTCTTTTCTGCCATTCGTTGTACACCAATTGCCATTACCACTGTAACAGTTGCAGGTAGTCCCTCTGGTATAACAGAGATGGCTAATGAGATTGAAATCATTAATATGTCAATTAAGTTTTTACCATGAAGTAGGCCAATGATAAATATCAAAATACTGACAGCTATTCCTAAGATACTTAATACTTTACCAATTTTATTTAGTTTTTTCTTTAATGGTGTCTCTAGGTTTTCATCATCATCTAATAATTTCGCAATCGTACCAATTTCGGTTTTCATTCCTGTACTGGTTACTACTCCTAATCCTGTACCATTTTGAATGATGGTGGAAGAATATCCCATATTCTTTCTATCTCCTATAGGTTCTCCTTTTTTACCAAGATAGTCTTTATCTTTTTCCACTGGTAGACTTTCTCCGGTTAAAGCTGACTCATCTACTAGAATATCATTTTCTTCTATCCATCTGATATCTGCAGGAATAATATTTCCAGCTTCTAGACAAACAATGTCACCTGGTACTAAATCCTTTGCTAAGATTTGCTCTTTTTTTCCATCTCTTAATACGATAGAATGTGGAGCATTCATGTTTCTTAAGGCTTCTAGAGCATCACTTGCTTTTTTCTCTTGAACCACGCTGATTACAATATTAATACCAATGATAACTAGTATAACAGTTCCTTCTAGTGTTTCGCCTAATAGAAACGATAGGATGGATGCGATTAATAAGATAATAATCATTTTATCTGTTAATTGTTCTAGTATCATTTTTAGAATTGTCTTTTTCTTTTTTCTTTTTAATTCATTTGGTCCATATTGTTCTCGGCGTTTTTTTGCTTCTTTTTGAGTAAGACCTGTTTTTGGATTTGTTTTTAGTGTTTCTATCACTGTTTTAATGTCTTTTTGATAGTTATTTTCCATTCTACTCTTCCCTTCTTTTCTTTATCTTTTTTTATTACTAGGTCTATTAATGTTATAAAAGTCGTAGATGTTATCTATTCCTTGAATATCTTCTTCCCAGGCACATTCACCATTATCTTTAAATGCAATGGCTTTTATCATGATATTGTCTTCTTGTTCTTCTAGGGATTTTAG
>CALVSH010000034.1 GCA_944358945.1 uncultured Bacilli bacterium | reverse complement strand
ACCAATGAATGAACCATTAGCGTCACGTATGAGACCAAGAAAGTTAAGTGAAGTAGTAGGACAAACACATTTAATTGGTGAAAATAAATTATTAAGAAGAATGATAGAAAGTGATAATATCTCATCTATGATTTTCTGGGGACCTCCCGGAGTAGGAAAAACAACCCTTGCCAGAATTATTGCCAATGAAACGAAATCAGAATTTATTACTTTTTCAGCTGTAACATCAGGGATTAAGGAAATAAAAAAAGTAATGGAAGAAGCAGAAAGTAATAAAAGACTAGGGGTAAGAACCATTGTTTTTGTCGATGAAATTCATAGATTTAACAAAGCGCAACAAGATGCTTTCCTTCCATTTGTCGAAAAAGGATCCATCGTCTTAATTGGCGCAACAACAGAAAATCCGTCGTTTGAGATTAATAACGCTCTTCTTTCAAGATGTCGAGTATTTGTTTTAAAAGAATTATCAAGTGAAGATATCTTAACATTGTTAAAACGAGCCATCACTTCTGAAAAAGGATTTGGCAAGGAAAAAATAGATATTAAAGAAAAATATCTAGAAATGATAGCGAACTTCTCCAATGGTGACGCCAGAAGTGCCTTAACCACCTTAGACATGATTATTACCAATGCCGAAGAACAAAAAAATGATACTCTGAAAGTAACAGAAGATACCATAGAAGATTGTTTAACTAAGAAAACTTTATTGTATGATAAAAATGGAGAAGAACATTATAATATTATTTCAGCTCTACATAAATCAATGAGAAATAGTGATCCAGATGCCGCTGTTTATTGGCTTGCTAGAATGCTAGAATCAGGTGAAGACCCTATCTATATCGCAAGACGTATTACAAGATTTGCAGCAGAAGACATCGGTCTAGCAGATACGAATGCCCTAAATGTAGCCATCAATGTATATCATGCCTGTCACTTTATCGGTATGCCAGAATGTAATGTTCATCTAACAGAAGCAGTAATTTATATGTCCTTAGCACCAAAGTCCAATGCCTGTTATATGGCTTACCAAGAAGCAAGTCGTGACGCTAAAAAAATGCTAGCAGAACCAGTTCCACTAGTTATTAGAAACGCTCCTACAAAATTAATGAAAAATCTACACTATGGAGAAGGTTATCAATATGCCCACGACACAAAAGAAAAACTAACAACAATGGATTGTCTACCACCATCTATTCAAGGAACAACTTATTATAATCCAACAACCCAGGGAAATGAAATACGTTTCAAAGGGCGACTAGAACAAATCAAAGACTGGAAAAGAAAACATAAACAAAATCCATCAGATAACTTCACTAATTAGAAAGTAAACGCAAAGTTTAGTTGCAATTTATTTTATTTGAAACTATTTTATGATAGTATTCAAGATGAGGTGAAGTAATTTGAAAGATAAAAAAATAATCATAATAATGGGAACAATCATTGTCATATTAATTGGAATTATTATCTTTTTACTAGTAAATAATAATATAGAAAAAGAAGAACCAGTAAAAACAGATGCAACAAAATTTGCCAATGAATACACATTAGTTGATAAAGATAATAGATTTGTCTATGCCAAAATAGATGAAATAATAAACATCTTAGAAAAAGGAACAGGAATCGTTTACTTAGGTTTTCCAGAATGTAAATGGTGTCAACAATACGTAGTTTATCTAAATGAAGTTGCAGAAGACAGAAATGTTTCAAAAATATATTATTATAATATTAGACAAGATAGAAAAAATAATACAAAAGACTATCAAACAATTGTAAATTTATTAAAAAAATATTTACAAGAAGATGAAGAAGGAAATCCTAGAATCTATGTTCCTGCAGCTATATTTATGAGTGAAGGAAGAATACTAGGTTTTGATGATGAAACTTCATATGATACAAATGGTTATGATGATCCTAAAGAATATTGGACAGAGGAAGAAGTAAGTGATTTAAAAGATAGATTAAATTCTTACTTAGATAAATCTAATATGTGTTTTGATTGTAATAGTTAAAATGAGCATAAAAGTTCATTTTTTCTTTATATAGAAATAAAAAAAGTTGTATAACCAATAAATATCTAGTATGATTATTTTGTACATGAAATACAAAAAATGGAGGAGAAAATAATGATAGTAGTAGAACATGTAACAAAAAAATTTACACGGTACAAAAATAAAAAAGAAAAAGAAGAATTTTTTGCAGATAAGGATATATCATTTCAAGCAAAAGATGGTGAAATCATTGGGATATTAGGACCTAATGGAGCCGGAAAAACAACGTTGCTTCGAATGATTGCCGGAATCTTAGAACCAACGAAAGGAAAAATTACTTTTGATGGTATGACTTATCAAAATCAAGAAATTGACATAAAAAAACAAATTGCTTATTTATCAGGTAATACAAAGTTATATGATACACTAACTTGTTATGAATTATTAAAAATGTGTTGTGATATTTATAATGTAGAAAAAGAAGACCAAGATAAAAGAATAGAAGAAGTATCCAAAGTATTAAAAATGGGATCATTCTTACATAACAAAATAGAAAATCTTTCAACTGGTCAAACTCAAAAAGTAAATATTGCTAGATGTTTAGTTCATAATCCAAAATACTATATCCTAGATGAAGCAACAACAGGTCTAGATATTATCTCAAGTCAAATAATTCTAGATTTTATTAAAGGTGAGAGAAAAAAACAAAAAACAATTCTGTATTCCACTCATTATATGGAAGAAGCTGAAAATATTTGTGATAGAGTTATCATGATTAATAAAGGGAAAGTAATAAAAGCAGGAACACCTGATGAAATCAAAAAAGATACCCAGACAACTAATCTACGTGATGCATTCTTTGCTTTGATAGGAGGTGCCTATAATGAAGAATAATCTATGGAACATTTTAAAGAAAGAACTAAGAGAACTATTTCGTGATAAAAAGTCATTAGCTATGATGTTAGTAATTCCTATTTTTATTCCATTATTAGTAATAGGAATGTCAGCATTATTTGAATCCCAAATGAATGTAGACACAAGCGAATACAATAATATAGGTTTTGCTTACGATTTAACAGAAACAGAAAAAAATCTTGCCAAAGAGATGGATATTGAGGTAGTAGAAAGTACAACAAAAAAATTAAAAAAGAAGTATGAAGAAGGAAAGATTGATTTATATATCACAAAAAAAGACAGTCAATATACAATTCATAGTGATGGATCAGATGCGAGTACTTATGCATCTACTTTAGTCGAAACATACTTTAATACTTATAAAGAAATTCTACAACAACAAGCCCTACAAGAAAATAATATAGATGCTAATCAAATATTAAATATTATTACAGTAAAAGAAGAAGTCGTAGAAGAAGATAATTTCTTTGCTAGCTATATTAAAAATTATGCATTTCTATTTATTTTAATGGCCATAACAGTTTCTGCAACTTATCCAGCAACTGATACAACAGCAGGTGAAAGAGAAAGAGGTACCCTAGAGACGTTACTGACTTTTCCAATTAAAAGTAAAGACATTATCCTTGGTAAGTTTTTAGGAGTAACAGTATCATCTATTATCACAGGACTACTAAGTCTAGCTCTAGCAATCATATCATTATTCTTATCAAAAGATATGTTTACTATTTATGAAGGAGTAAATACTATGTACTCATTAAGTAGTATTATCTATGCCATCATAGTAATTATTACATATTCCTTCTTTATCAGTGGACTATGTATCGCCATTGCATCTACATCAAAAACATTTAAAGAAGCCCAGAGTGCCTTAACACCATTAACGTTTATATCACTTTTCCCAGGAATGATTGCTTTTATGATAGGAATCACTACAACTCCACTAATCGCAATAATACCATTCTTAAACTTCACAACCATATTTACAGATATTACAGCAGGAAATATCAATCTTCTACATATCACTTTAATGATTCTATCTACAATAATTTATATCAGTATTGTTCTATATTACATCATTAAACAATACAAATCAGAAAAAGTATTATTTGCAAAATAATATTAAATAACTAAACAAAGAGGTAGGGCTATGACACAGGAAATTTTATCGAAAGTACAATATAATTCAGCAGTAATACTAACATTTTTCTTTATATCCTTGTTAATTTTAATTATAGATAAAGTATGTAAAAAAAGATTAACAAACACTTTATTTGTAACTTATAAAAATGATTCCCTGCTAAGTCCTCTAACATATTTTAAATTAGTATCCCACATACTAGGTCATTCCAACTGGGAGCACCTATATAACAATTTTATTAAGATTTTACTAGTAGGTCCTTTAATAGAAGAAAAGTATGGTTCTATCAATTTATTAATCGCCATAATACTAACCGCAATTATCATTGGAATTGTTCATAAAATATTTGGAAAAGGCGGTATATTAGGTTCTAGTGGCATTGCATATATGTTGATTATATTAAGTTCGTTTGTAAATATGGAAGATGGAAAAATACCTCTAACTCTTGCTTTAATTATTTTATTTTTCTTAGTGGATGAAGTAATAAAACTATTTTCAAGAAAAAAAGATGGAATATCTCACCTAGGCCATGTAACAGGTGCCATATGCGGCTTAATCTTTGGAATATTAACAGTAAATGGTATAGATTAGTACTTTTATTTAAAAGGTAAACGAAACGTTTATCTTTTTTTT
>CALVSH010000033.1 GCA_944358945.1 uncultured Bacilli bacterium | reverse complement strand
TAATTCCTGCTGGATGATCTACATCAATATCAATAACGTGTTTTTTTACTTCTTCACGACACATGTCTTCATATACTTTTAAAACACGTTTTGTTTTTTCAGTAGGACCACTTAAAAATGATTCATCGCCATCATAAGCTACATAGTTTTTCTTAATGAAATCACTAACATTAATTTCATTACACCATGCACCTTCATTAAAGTCTTTCCATTGTTTCATTTAATCTAACCACCTTCCCAAGACATATTATACCACAACACCTATGATTTCCATGCATACAAATGCACTTTTTTTACAAATTTTACAACTAGATTTTTCTATAATAATATGATATAATCTTCGCATACGGGGCTGATATGGTTTCGACGGGAATAATAGAACATAAATGGCAAGTCGATTGTCCACGTTACGGACACAAAAAAATAAACGCAAACAAATTAAAAAATGCAGTTGCTAACATGTTTGGTGGAAATCAAGCAGTAGCATTTGCCTAATAAGATAGAGGCCTGCGCTTTTCTTTATTTCTTACCTAGGAAATAATTAAAGGTTCATTTTTTATAGGTTATAGCTATTTTCCTCCCAGAAAATAGAAAGAATTGATGGGATAGTATATTATCTTGGTCGTTAACTACTTGGATAGTATATGAATATAATTAGTTAACTAAACTTGTAGAAGTTTATGTAGCTTTATTTTCGGACAGGAGTTCGATTCTCCTCAGCTCCACCAGATTGATAGCTACTCGAACTAGAAATAGTTCGTTTTTTTATAGCACCACAAAAATGTATATAGTAGTATAATGTATAAGAGGTGGTTTATAAAATGAAAACAATATATTTTATGCGACATTCCGAACCATTAAAAGTAGTCAATATAAATAATAATGACTCACTACAAATTCAAAATGAAAAATGGGGACTAACAGTTAATGGTGAAAAATTAGCCGAAAAAAAGAGTCAACTAAATGAACTTACTAATTTTGACATGGTAATTTCTTCTAACTATGTAAGAGCAATATCTACCGCTAAATATTTTACAAAAGAGAAATTATTTATAGATGAAAACTTTGGTGAAAGGAAATTTGGTATAAATAATTGGGAAGAACTACCAAAAGATTTTGGTAAAAAACAATTTGAAGATTTTAATTATAAATTACCTAATGGTGAATCAATAAATGAAGTAATTGAAAGAGAATACAATTCATTAGTAAACATTCTAAATAATTACCATAATAAAAAGATATTAATCATTGGTCATGCAACAGCATTAGCCAGTTTATTTAGTAAATGGTGTGAAATTGATTATACAGGAATTTATAAATTTGATGGAAAACAATTTTTTGATGGAAAACGGAATTATTGTGAGACTTTTAAATTAGAGTTTGATGATGACAATGATTTAATTGATATAAAAAATATAAAATTGGATTAAAGTTACAAAAGTTAAGTAAAGATTATTGTCCTAGATATTCTGGACTAAGCGGTAATATTAAAAACCTAAATATTTTTGACAACTTTTTCACTTAGTATACAACAGTAATATTTGACAATAGTTATTAATTCTCCTACGCCCCTACAATTGATAAATCAAATTATAAATTATAAGATATTTTAACTATGCCTAATAACAATATATACAAATTAGAAAAAGTAAAAACTTTCTAAAGAGGTGAATTTTTATGAGTAAACTTGTATATCACGGAAGTCCTAACGGAAATATAGAAATAATAAAAGCACAACTTGGTACTCATCAAAAGAAATGCATATATGCAACTGACAACAAAATAATAGCAATGCTATTCATGAATAGAGGTATGGGAGATTTAGATACAATAAAAGAATATGATGATGGATTACCTATATTAATAGAAAGAAGACAAGGTGTCTTAGAAAAAATATATAATACTTCTGGATATATATATGAATTAGATGGAAACTCCTTTAATCATTATGATTACTTATGGGAGCCAGAGGTAATATCTTTTGAACATAGTATAAAACCAATTAAAAAAACTTATTATGATAATATCTTAAAAACATTAAATAAAGAAGCAGAAAATGGTAATATAAAAATTTATAAATATCCAAACAGACCAAATTATATTCCCCTAGATAATAGTGATTTGATTGATAAATACATTAATTTCGAATTAAATGGAATAAAAGGAGCAGTAAATACTTTACTAACTATCTATCCGGAATTTGAATCTATAGTGACTGAAAAACTAAATAAAAAGGAAAATAAAGTCAAATAATAATATTTTATGAAAAATTAAAGATACATTTTCAATAGCACTATTGAAGAACACATCAAAAAATATTTTCAAAGGAATAGATATCCTATTATATACAAAATGTTAGAATTTAATTATATTTTAATGTATATTTATATTTAAGCAGGTGATTTACATGAACTCAAAAATATCACAAAGATATCAAAAAGCATTAGTTACAGTTGCAATGGGTTTTAGAACTGAACAAGATATTAAGAAAAATGGCTTATATAGATTTACAAAACAAGAAAAACAAGAATTAATTAAATATATATATCTTCACTATTTAATAAAAACAAAAGTGTTCTTGCTCTAAAGATTAAACAATCTGGTTATCGTTCTGAACATATAAATATTACCTCAGAAAAAGATTTAGATAATTTTATTAAAAACCTTAACAACATATATGACAAAGACAATGAAATATGGATTGTCTCAAGTTCAATTATAAAATGTTATAGATGTAGAATTTATCTTTCAAATAATGATTCTAACGATACAATCGAAATGGCCTATAGTTATGATGATCATATATTAGATCACATTAGTTCAAATTCGAAAGTACCCTATATATGTTACCGAAAACAAGGAAAAAATTTTAAAATTTTAAATACCAATTTAAAAGAGAACGAAACAAAGAAAACAAATTTAATTATTCAAGATATCTTATCTAAGTATTCGAGCAATTTAAAAGAAATCAAAGAAGATTTAAACTTTATCGGTATCAATGGAATATCTTTAGATGTAAGAGTTAATAATGGTTATGACTTTCATGATTTTGATGTTTCATATGAAAGTATAGAAAAAGTAATTAATTATTATTTACCACAATTAACTAATAAAAAATAATCATTCTTGACAAATATTTATTATTCTTTAATAAACACCTATTTTAATTTAGAAAGAGAAATTACTTTTTTGATATTATACTAAAAATAATATTTTGAAATATTAACTCACATGTAATATAATCAAATAGGATGTGGTAATATGATTAAGGATAATATAAAAATAATACATGACTTTTTTAAACTAGTAAAGGGAAGTAAAAAATGAATATTTCTCTTGTTTTTCGGATTAATAATGGCACATCTATCCAGTTTACTAATACCCGTATTTACTTCGAATATTGTATACCAAGTAACTAATCATAATATAGAAGCGACATATATAAACATTGCTTTACTTGCTATCACATATATAGCCTACAATTTATTCTAGTTTCTAAACTACATTTCTTACTCACATAATTTTAAATACAGTTATAGGAATTTAAGAGAAAAAATTATAGATAAAGTTTTTACATATGACACTGACTTTTCGGATAAACTATCTAAAGGAACAATTTTAAATACTGTAAACACAGACACTGCTAATTTATCAGAAATGATTGACAATGTTTGTGAAATAATGGTAGTCTTTATCAAAGTAATCATAATGATATTTATATTTTTAAAGACAAATATCTATATTGGTATCCTAGTTTTATTACTAGAAAGTATATATCTAAAATCTTATGACTATTGTAATGTTATGAGTACCAAATATTTAAGAGGACAACAAAAATATAGAGATAAATTAACAGATAAACTTTCGCAAACATTAAATGGTCTGGGTGAAATAAAAGTATTTAATATTTATAACAAAATAAAAAATAATTTTTATATTATTGCCAACAAATGGGCGAATCAGTACATGTTAAAAAGAAAATATGTTAATATAAGACAAAGTCTACTACCATTTATAATTCACTTTGGTCAAATAGTTTTATATCTTTTAATAATAAAATAATATCACCCATTAAAATATATTCTTATGAAAAAAATATATAAATTCAAATAATAAAAAATAAGGTATAATAAAGTTAAGCTTATAAATAATAAGCAATTAAAAAAAAAGTGAGGAATTATATGTATAAAATATCAAATTTTACTGACAATGACGATATCAAAGTATTAGATGAAAAAGGAGCATTCAAAGTAATAGAATATGTTAGGGATTTAAGTGTAACACCAACAACTGCACAAATAAGTTACTACAGCAATCTAATGAACGTTAGGAAACGCCAAGTAATATGTAATCTATCAAAATCGTCTGTTACAATTCAATCTGGAGCTATGCAATGGATGGTAGGAAATGCAAATGCAACCACGGGAATTAAAGGAGTTGGAGATCTATTTTCCAAAGCAGTAAGAGGAAAAGTAACAGGAGAATCAGCAATCAAACCAGAATATACAGGTACCGGTGAAATTGTACTAGAACCAACATATAAACATATTGTCTTATTAGACTTAAAAGATTGGAATAAATCTATTGTTTTAGATGATGGACTATTTCTAGCATGTGAATCCAACCTAAAACAAAAAGCAGTAATGCGTAATAATATTTCCTCAGCAGTCGCAGGAAATGAAGGTCTATTTAATCTTGGAATCGAAGGAGAAGGAGTAATATGCTTAGAATCTCCAGTTCCAACCGAAGAACTAATTGAAATAGAACTGGATAAAGATGTATTAAAAATTGATGGAAATATGGCTATTGCATGGAGTGGTAGCTTAGACTTTACAGTAGAACGATCAGGCAAAACATTAATTGGTTCTGCAACTTCAGGAGAAGGATTAGTAAATGTCTATCGAGGAACTGGTAAAATTTTAATTGCTCCAATTGATAAAATAAATTGAAGAACAAAAAAAGTTGTGGTATGATAATACTATATTAGAGTCTAAAGAGGTGACCATTTTGAAAAAAGAAGAACATACAGCTCTAAAAATAATAGGTTCTATTTCCATATTATATGGAATAATTTATGCAATACTGGGAACATTAAGTTTAATAAAAATAATAAGTGGTGTTCTACCAGGTCATGAACAACAAAAAATAATACTTACTATACTATCATATATCATAACAATAATATCTATATATATTGGTGTTATTTGTATAAAAGGTAATATTAAAAAAATTAAATTCATATCTATTATACTTGCAATTATTGGATTAATTTCCTTTATCTATAATCAAATAATAATAGACTTCTGCAACAACTTTGATGGTATTGCTGTAGTATTAGGAATAGGAATCTATATTCTAGCAATCACACAAGAAAAGAAAATGAAAACAGTAAAGAAAAATCAAAAACAAAAAGAGAAGAAAAACGAAAAAAAAGAAAACACAACCAAGGAAAATAAAAAAGCAGAAACAAAATCAACAGTTGTTAAGAAAAATAATCAAAAGAAAGCAAAAATCAAAAAAACAGGAAAAAGTAAATAAAACTTTTTCCTTTTTTATCCATAATTTTTTATATTACGTAAAGCCTCTCGCTTCATATCTCTTTCTTTAATAGACTCTCTCTTATCATAATCTTTTTTACCACGACAAACACCTAAAGAAACTTTTAATATATTATTTTTAAAATACAATTTAATTGGTACCAAGGTAAGTCCTTTAACTTGAACTGCTTCTTCAAGTTTTTTTATTTCCTTTTTATGAAGCAACAACTTTCTACTGCGACTCTCTTCATGATTAAAGATATTACCTTCTCTATAAGGTGCAATAAACATATTTAAAAGATATACTTCATGATTACGAATAATTCCATAACAGTCTTTAATATTACAATTACCATTACGAATAGATTTAATTTCTGTCCCAGTTAAAACAATACCTGCTTCATAAATTTCTTCTATAAAGTAATCATGTTTTGCTTTTCTATTTAAAATCTCCATATTATCAACTCCTACTAAGTCCAAAAGTAAGCTCAGGATAACGTGAATTAACTACAGCCTTATACTCTTCATAATAAGATTTATAATTTGGTAAAATTTCATCATTAAGCATCCCATAAGGATAAATTTTAAAATTTCTTTTACCACCATAGTTAGAATCTGTATAAATAAGCTCTGCTCGAGGACTATCTACAGAAACATCTACACCATCCTTGGTTTCTACTTTATTTATTGTAACTTCCATCATCAAACCTGTCAACCTTTCAATACCAACCTGATCAGATATAAAATTACCTAAAGAATAAATCACAAAAGTTCTACCATCATTAATATACTCAACTGGTTCAACAACATGAGGATGAGATCCGATAATTAATTTTACACCTAGAGATGATAAATAATTAGCAATCTCTTCTTGTTCACTAGAAACTCCCATAGAATATTCATCTCCCCAGTGCATCGCTACAATAATAATATCTACTTGATCTTTAACCTTATCAATATCACTCTTAGCTTTCTCCGGAGAATAAACATTATTTAAATACTCTTTACCACTTGGTGTCTCCAATCCATTTGTCCAAGTAGTATATGAGAAAAATGCATACTTAATACCATTACACTCATAAACTCTTTCTTTATCTCTTTCTTCCTGCGAAGTTCTTTGTCCATCCCAAACTACATCTTTCTGACTTGTCCAATAATTAACAGAATGAACAACTCCATCTTCTCCCATATCCATCGTATGATTAGTAGCCAAGGAAACAAGATTAAAACCTGCATCAATAAATGCATCCCCTACTTCATTCGGTGAATTAAATCTTGGATAATTAGAATAACCTAAATCTTCTCCTCCTAAAATTGTCTCTTGGTTATAATAAGCTAAATCATAACTAGAAGAAATTGGCTTTATATACTCAAGCATCGGTTTAAAATCATAACTACCATCAGCTACTGAACGAGCATCTTCATAAATAGCACTATGAATTAAAGCATCCCCTACCATAAACATCTGAAACTGTGACTTCTTAGGATATTCCTCTACTACAACTTCTTCTTTTACAGCCCTCTTCTCTTCTTTTTTATCAGCAAATAAAAAGTTAGAGACGAAAAACCAGGCAATAACTCCCAAGATAATAATAAATCCCACTAATATCTTGCCACCCAATTTTAATCTTCTAACTTTCTTCTTTGCCATACTACAACTTCCTTACAATCTCAAAATCAATAATCTTTTCTTCTTTAGAAGCTCGAGCAACTTTAACCAATACTCTCTCGCCAATTGTATACTTTACATGACTTCTTTCACCAGTAAGAGTCATTCTTTCTTCATCATAATGGAAATAGTCTGACATATCTCTAAGAGGAACCAATCCCTCAATTAAATTATCTAATTCAATAAACATCCCAAAACTAGTAACTGACGATATCATTCCTTCAAACTCTTCACCAATATGACCTTCCATATACTCAGCCATTTTCATATCTTCAACTTCTCTTTCACAATCGACACTTGCACGTTCACGATCAGAAGAATGTTCTGAAATATATACTAATTTTTCTTCCCACTTTCTTATCGTCTTCATATCCAACTGTTTATCAAATAAATAAGTTCTAAGTAAACGATGAACTGTTGTATCTGGATATCTACGAATTGGCGAAGTAAAATGCGTATAACATTGACTAGCAAGACCATAATGTCCTAAATTTTCTGGACGATATACTGCTTTTTGCATACTTCTTAAAAGTAAACTAGACAAAATCTTAAACTCTGGTTTATCCTCTAAATATTGAATGATTCTTTGTACTGTTTTTGGACTATTATCTTTCAAATCACCAGGTATTTGATAACCTAAAGTACCAACGAAACTTAAATAACTACGAAGTTTTTCTTCTTTAGGAACTTCATGAACACGATAGATAAATGGTAAAGACATAAAATAAATATGCGTTGCGACACACTCATTAGCAGCAATCATGAAATCCTCTATCAATTTCTCACCTTTACCACGTTCCCTAAGAACAACATCAACTGGCTTACAATCTTTATCCACCAATATTTTAGCTTCATCAACTTCAAAATCAATATATCCACGTCTTTCTTTCATTTTTCTAAGAATTTGCGCCAACTCTTCCATAGTTTTTAATGATTCAGTATAATCCTCATATCCATCTGGTATAACATTATCCTCTAAAATACTATTTACTTTCTTATATGTCATCTGAATACGAGATCGAATAACACTAGGAAAAATCTCATAATCTAATTGATTTCCTTGTTGATCAAACTCCATAACACAAGAAATAGCTAAACGATCAACATTGGGATTCAAAGAACAAATCCCATTAGAAAGTTCATGAGGAAGCATCGGAATAACTCTATCAACTAAATAAACACTAGTACCTCTTTCCATAGCTTCATTATCTAACGAACTTCCCTCTTTTACATAATAACTAACATCAGCAATATGAACACCTAATTTATAGTGACCATTATTAAGTCTTTCAATAGAAATCGCGTCATCAATATCCTTAGTATCATCACCATCAATAGTAAATATTTCAACATCACGTAAATCCCTACGTCCTACTAAATCGATATCTTTAACTTCCATAGGAATATTTTTTACTTCTTCCTTTACATCATCAGGAAATTCAGTATTGATATGATACTTATAAACAATAGACAAAATATCTACACCAGGATCATTTTTATGACCAATAATTTCGACAACTTTTCCAGAATACTTCAAATTATTATTTAATTTCTTCACAAGTTCCACAACGACTTTATGTCCATCGACAGCATTTAAAGAATCTTCCTTAGAAATCTGAATATTTAGTTTTATTTTACTATCATCCAAGGTAATATGACCTATTCCTTTTTTATCAAAATTAATCTCTCCAATATATCGTTCTACTTGTCTTTTCAAAACTTTCAAAATTCTTCCCTCTAAACGGTCCAAATTCATCTTACTAGTAATTTCTACTAAGACAATATCATCATGAATAGCCCCATTCATATTATCAGCCGCAATATAGATATCATCATCCATATTTTCAACTTCTACAAAACCAAAACCTTTCTTATTAGCTCTCAAAGTTCCTTTTCGTAGATGACTATCTTCTAACATCATATAACGCCTTTTATTAGACCAATAAATGACAACGTCTTCTTCTAATTTCCTAAGCTCTTCACTCAATTGTTTTACATCTTTAACATCTTGTAAATTTAAAGCATCTTGTAACTCATAAATAGTAAGAGCTTTGTTACTATTTTTTAATACATTAATTATATCATCTCTCATTAGTATCACCTTCTATTATTATTATACCGTATTTTATATCATATCACTAGCTATTTTCAAAGAAAAAAGACTCAAATACGAGCCTTACTAATTACATAAACATAGAAACTAAACAAATTCCAAAAAAAGCCAGACCTAATACCATCGTAAGACGACTAATAAATAGTTCTGAACCTCTTTCTTTACGATGTGTAAATAACTCTGAAGTACTTCCAGAAATAATTTGAGCAGCACCTTCTGCTTTTCCACTCTGTAAAAGTACAATCACAATTAATAGAATTGATATAATTAAGAGCGCTGTTTCCATAGCACACCTCCGTTAACGCTAACAATATCAATATAATATCATAATTTAAACCATTATGCAACCTAGCGTAGTAAAGTTTTTACTTTATAATCAACATATTTAGAAATAGGAACATTATAATCACTTCCAATATCTGACAAAATTTCATCACGAAAAGTTTTAGAATTAGAAGATTTCTTTACCCAGGAGTCAAAAATACGTTTATGTTCTTTATCATAATCACCAGTTTTTTTCATTTCTGAAACCAAGAACTTAGCTATAGCAAAATTTAACTTAGACTTGTTTATTTCCTCTGATGAACTATGAAGAGTATACTTATCAGTATCACATAGATACATAAAATCAGAAGCAAATAAATAACTTCCACGATTAATATCTTTAACACGGATTCCATTATCAGATAATTGTTGAAAGTCATCAGCTAAAACTTCCCATGAATAAACTAAATCACCACAGCTATAATCTCCAGGATTACGATATTGTGGCGTCCCCTTTTTCTTAACTGATGTCAAATCATCAACATAACGCATAACATAACCAGTGTAAACACCATCTTCATCAAGTAAAACATCTATAGGTTGTGTAATACGCTGTAAATTTAAATGATTACGAAAATAGGTTGCCTTTTCAAAAGTCATTAAACCACGTTTTTTACGTAATTTAATATCATATTTTAATATTTTTAAAGCATAATCATGAAAACGATAGATATAACCATCATGACCCGCTCCAATTTTTTCCAATTCATATATATTAGGAATAATTTCTGATGTTCCACTAATAGTTACTGAAAATTCTTTATCAGGTATATACTTACTCATCAAGATTCCCCCTTATTGCTTGCATAGTATACCATAATCTTCAACAAATGTAAAATCATTTAGCAAACTCTTCTTGCCTTTTAATAAGAATTATAATATAGTAATAGTATGAAGGAGGTAACATGAAAAAGAGAGTATTATTGAGTTCTCTAGCGGGAATTCTACTATTGTCATTAACGGGATGTGGATCAACAGAAACACTTGTTTGTACACAAACACAAGAAGAAGACGGGGCAACAATGGATATGAAGATGGAAGTAGTATTCAAAGATAATCTAGCAAGTGAATTTACTATGACAACAGACATGAAATTTGATGAAGAATATGCAGATTATATGGATACAGCAAAAGAATCTTTTGAAGATGAATTCTCATCTTACAAAGAAAATGGAATGGATGTAGATATTCAAACAGAAGGTACTACATTAACTGCCATTGTAGGAGCAAATTTTGATGAGCTTACAGATGAAGAAAAAGAAAATCTTGGATTTGATCCTGAAGAAAATACTTATGAATCTGTAAGAGCAGAATTAGAAGACAGCGGACTTACTTGCGAATAGTAAAAAATCTCTATCAATTTGATAGAGACTTTTTTATGAATGAATAATATAATCTATAATTTTACTATTTGGTATTTCTAAAATTTCATTGTTCTCTCGTTCTTTATATTCTACTATTCCCTCATTTGCTCTTCTACCAACTGTAATTCTAACAGGAATACCTATTAAATCCATATCCTTAAATTTCACACCAGCCCGTAAATCTCTATTATCTAGTAAAACAGAGATTCCCTTACTATGCAATTCTTCATAGATTTTTTCTGCTAAAGAAACTTGTTTTTGATCTTTCATATTAGCAATAACGATAGAAACATCATAAGGAGAAAGTTCTTTAGTAAAGATTATTCCATTATCATCATGATGCTGCTCTACATAAGCTGCTAAAACTCTAGCAACTCCAATACCATAGCACCCCATCACAACTGGTCTTAATTGATTGTTTTCATCAGCATAATATAAACCTAAAGCCTCAGAATATTTAGTACCAAGTTTAAAAGTATTTCCCACTTCTATTCCTTTTTTAAAATGAAGATTGCCACCACAATAAGGACAAGAGTCGCTTTTACATATATTTCTAATATCAGCAACCATATCATAGCTAAAATCTCTTAAGTTAACATGAATATAATGGTAGTCAGTCTTATTAGCACCCACTAAAAAATTTTTCATAGATAATATTTCATAATCAATAATAATAGGAATATCCAAATCTATAGGTCCAGCAAAACCAACTTTAGCATGAGTAATTTTCTCATCTTCCTCAGGAGTAGCTATAACTACTTCTTGAGCTTTAAACAATTTCATAATTTTTGTCTCGTTTAGTTCTCTATCTCCACGAATTAAAAACGCATAAAATTTATCATCAACTTTATATATCAATGTTTTAACTGTAGAATCTGGAGATATCTCATATTGATTATATAAATCTTGAATAGTTCCAACATTAGGAGTATATAACAATTCTTTTTTCAATTCTACTTCTTCATTCAAAATATCCTTAGTTGGACATTCCCAAACTTCAATATTTGTTGCGTGACCACATTTATCACAAATAACTAAAGTATCTTCCCCAATATCACAAATTGCTTGAAATTCTTCAGACAAACTTCCACCCATAGCTCCAGTATCTGCACGAACCACTTCGTAATCCAACCCAATTCTCTTAAAAATCTTATGATAAGCATGAAACATATCTTGATAAGATTTAGAAAGACTATCTTCATCTTTTACTTCTTCTTTTTGCGTATAAAAATAATTTCCCCTTAATTTCATAATATCCCTCCTAAGAAAAGAGCTACAAGTTTTTCAAAGCTAATATTGAATCCCCCAGACAACTTTATGTTTTGCTTCACGTCCACAAACCACACATTTATCAGTAGGACTTTCATCTTC
Source organism: uncultured Bacilli bacterium (assembly GCA_944358945.1). Lineage (GTDB taxonomy): Bacteria > Bacillota_I > Bacilli_A > RF39 > UBA660 > Faecimonas. The sequence goes on along the minus strand of CALVSH010000033.1, from coordinate 7,179 downwards.
TAAGATACATCTAGATTTAATTCCACCAATCTCTTTTAAAGCTTCCTCACAAGCTACATCACCACACCAGTCTGCAAGGATAAATCCAGGTTGACTTTCAATAATATGACGCATTTCTTCTACAGAATGAGCTTCATATGTCATCTCATCACGTCTCTTTTTTGCCCTTTCAAAAAGATTATTCTGAATATCCTTCATCAACTCTTCTACATAAGAAACGATATCAATATCAGCTTCCACTTCCATCTTTTCTTGTGTATCACGTCTCGCTACCGTATATACATTTTTCTTTAAGTCTCTTTCCCCTATTTCAATTCTAACAGGAATACCATTAACTTCCGCTTCCTTGAATTTAAATCCAGGAGATTTTTTAGAATCATCAATAGAAACAGAAATACCACTATCTTTTAACGCTTCATAAACTTCTTGAACTTTATCTTCTACATTACCAATTGGTACAATAACAACCTGTCTTGGCGCAATCATTGGTGGCAATACTAATCCAAAGTCATCACTATGTACCATAATCAAAGCTCCAATCATTCTTGTAGTAACACCCCAGGAAGTCTGATAAGCATACTCTAATTGATTTTCTTTATTGGCAAAACTAATATCATAAGCCTTCGCAAACTTTTGTCCAAAATAATGACTGGTACCAGATTGTAATGCCACACCATTATACATTAAAGCTTCAACTGTTAAAGAATACTCAGCACCTGCAAACTTTTCCTTATCTGTTTTCTTACCAGTAATAACAGGAATAGCTAAATAATCTTCAAAGAAACTTTTATAGATATTTAATATTCCTCTAGTTTCAGCTTCAGCTTCTTCCTGAGTAGCATGAACCGTATGACCCTCTTGCCATAAAAATTCCCTACTTCTTAAAAATGGTCTTGTAGTCTTCTCCCATCTCATAACACTACACCATTGATTATATTTCATAGGCAAATCTCTATAAGATTTTACAACACCACTATAATAATCACTAAACAAAGTCTCACTCGTTGGTCTAACACAAAGTCTCTCTTCTAACTCTTTAGAACCACCATGGGTTACCCAGGCTACTTCAGGAGCAAACCCCTCAATTAATTCCGCTTCTTTTTTTAATAAATTCTCAGGAATAAGTAATGGCATATAAACATTTTGATGAGCAGTCTCTTTAAATTTCTGATCCAATACACTCTGCATCTTTTCCCATAAAGCATAGCCATTAGGCTCAATTACCATACATCCCTTTACATTAGAATAATCACAAAGCTTTGCAGCCTTTACAACATCTGTATACCACTTTGCAAAATCTACATCTCTACTAGTTATAGCTTCATTTTTCATAAAATTCCTCCCAATAAAAAAGATGATACCAAAGGAGTGCTTATGCACGGTACCATCCTTTTTTACTTAATTATTTAACGATGTAAGAACACCGGAAGTAAAACTTCACCTAGAAAGGTAGGAATATAATTAGATTATAATTGAGTTCCCACTATCCCCAAATCACTGATATAAGAGCTAACTATATTATGGCCTTTCCTATGGCTTTCAAAGATAAAAATAGAATAATATAAATTAAAAAATTTGTCAACAAAAAAGAACTATTAATTTAGTTCTTCTTCGATTCTCATTAATTGGTTATATTTACAAATACGATCTGTTCTAGACATAGAACCAGTCTTAATTTGTCCTAAATCAAGTCCTACTGCTAAATCAGCAATAGTAGTATCTTCAGTTTCACCACTTCTATGAGAAATAATAGTTTTGTATCCATTATTCTTAGCAAGTTCAATTGTTTCTAATGTCTCAGTAATAGTACCAATTTGGTTAACCTTTAAAAGGATAGCATTACCCGCTTTATGATCGATTCCCATTTGAAGACATTTCTTATTAGTAACGAACAAATCATCTCCAACTAATTGAACTCTATCACCTAAACGTTCTGTAACTTTAGTAAATCCATCCCAGTCATTTTCATCTACTGGATCTTCAATAGAAATAATTGGATAAGTATTAACTAATTCTTCATAGAAATTGATTAATTCATCAGTAGTTAATTCTTTTCCATCTACATGATAAACACCATCACTATAGAATTCACTAGCTGCTACATCAATTGCGATACAAACATCTTTCCTTGGCTCATATCCAGCTTTTTCAATAGCTTCAATAATTAAATCAAAACCTTCTTTATTAGAACCTAAATTAGGAGCAAATCCACCTTCATCTCCAACTCCAGTAAAGTATCCTTTGCTATTTAAAACACTCTTTAAAGCATGGAATACTTCAGCTCCAACACGAACTCTTTCATGAATCGTATCTCTTTGGGGAATAATCATAAACTCTTGGAAGTCTAAGTTGTTATCAGCATGAGCTCCACCATTAATAATATTCATCATAGGAACAGGTAAAGTCTTACCATCACCAACATATTCATATAATTCTTTTCCTTCATTAATAGCACTTGCTTTTAAAGCAGCCATACTAACACCTAAAATAGCATTAGCACCAAGATTAGATTTAGTTTCAGTACCATCTAATTCAATCATAGCGTAATCAAGAGCTTTTTGATCAGCTGCATCCATACCAATTACTTTATCACGAATAATAGTATTAACATTTTTAACTGCATTTAAAACACCTTTACCATTATAGCGACTTCCACCATCACGCATTTCTAATGCTTCTCTTTCACCAGTAGAAGCTCCACTTGGTACAGCGGCACGTCCTCTAACTCCATTTTCTAAAATTACATCTACTTCTACAGTAGGATTTCCACGAGAATCTAATATTTCTCTAGCTTTTATATCTTTAATTTTCATAATATCCTCCCTTTCCAAGATACTATTATACCATTATTTAATTAGAAGCTCCACTATTTTTTAACTCTTTAACTAAATCTTTAAACTCATCTCCTCGAACTTCACATTCCTTATACTGATCCCAACTAGCAGAGGCAGGGCTTAACAAAATAACATCACCAATTTCTGATACATCAATACACTTTTTGAAACCATCTTTCAAAAATTCATAACTAGAACAAGGTATTTCCATAGTATTAGCAAATTGAACAACCCTATTTCTACATTCCCCAATCGCTACAATATACTTAACATGTTCCAAGTAAGAAGAAAGTAAAAAGAAATCTTGTCCCCTCTCCAATCCACCTAAAATCAAAATAATAGGTTTAGAAAAAGAAGATAAAGCAATTTGTGTACACTTTATATTAGTAGCTTCTGTATCATTATAAAACTCTCGACCCATTACTTCATCCACATATTCTAATCGATGAGGAACACCTCTAAAATGACGAACAACATCAACAATAACAGAATCTAAAACACCAACTTCTTTCGCAACCATCAATGCTGCCATCACATTCTCTACATTATGAAGTCCTTTAATTAAAATATCATCACGACTTAGAATCTTTTCTCCATAATAATAAATATCTTCTCCATCTAAATAACAACCATTAATAGAATTCTCACTAGAGAAAAATTTCTTAGTAGAATGAATATGTTTAGTCTCATCTAACACATCTCCGTTTTCTACATTTAGAATCGCAACATCTTCTTCCGTCTGATTTTTAAATAGTTTTACTTTTACTTTCTTATAAATTTCATAACTACCAAAGAAGTCTATATGAGCAGGACTCAAATTAGTAAGTACCGCTATATTAGGATGGAAAGTAGATAAATTTTCTAATTGTTGACAAGATACTTCCATCACAACCATATCCCCTTCTTTTAACTTACCTAAAATACCAGAAAGCGGATAACCAATATTTCCTGCTAAATGAACTTTTTCACCATAAGCAGCTTTTAATATTTCATAAGTCAAAGAAGTAGTAGTCGTCTTACCATTAGTACCAGTAATCGAAATTAACTTAACATTCTCAGGAAATAAACGATAAGCCATCTCTACCTCATTAATAACTTCAATTCCAAGTTCTCTAGCCTGTAATACATATTTATGATGAATAGGAACACCAGGATTTTTAATTAAGTAATTATAAGAAGAATCTAACAAATCATCTGGATGAGAACCAAGTACAAACTTCACACCCATCTCACGTAACTCTTCTATTTTCTTAGCATCATGCTCTTCTTCCTTCTTACCATCATTCAAGATAACTTCATTACCTCTTTGAATTAAAATCTTCGCAGCTTCATATCCACTTCTTGCGAAACCTAATATTAAAATTTTTTGTTTTTCAAACATATCATCACCATAATAAGTATACTATAAATAAGTTTTTTTGACTACTGAAAAATCACCTAATATATTGAAAGAATAAGACTATTTATGATATAATGAACTGAGAATAGGAGAGCCGTCTATGAGAATTATAACCATTAGTCCAGAACAATTCGATAGATACGCAAAAAGACACAGATATCGCAATTATTATCAAACATCTGTCTATGGCAATACAATGCGTAAATTTGGTTTTAATGTCCATTTTTTAGGTATTACAGACGACTCCAACACATTAATAGGTGCATCTTTACTAATTTATCGAGAAGTTTTCATGGGACATAAAATTGCCTACGCTCCAAGAGGAATGTTATTTAATTATGAAAACCCAACCCAGGTTCAAGAACTAGCAGAAAAACTAAAAAAGATTCTTGGCAAACAAGGCTTTATACTATTAAAAATCGATCCATATATTCCTTCTACTGTTAGAGACCATGATGGAAACATAATGAACTTCAATAACCAAGTAAATTTAATTATGGCAAACCTAAAAAACGCAGGATTCACACATCAAGGAAGAAGTCTATATTTTGAAAATGAAAAACCTCGTTGGGAATCTTTAGTTTTACTAAACAAAGATATAAGAGAAATCTTTAACAGCTTTGACAAAAGAACAAGACATAAAATAAGAAAAGCTGCAAACTCTGGAATAGAGTGTTACAAAGACCCTAGTAAAAATATCAACGTATTATATAATTTTATTAAAAGAAAATCACCTAAACCAATTGAATTCTACAGAGAATTAATTAGTAATTATGGTGATGATGCAGAAGTATACTATGCTAAAATAAATACTGAAATATATGTAATCAATAGTAGAAAAGCATATGAGAATGAAATGGAAAAAAATGATCAAATTGCAGAAAAAATACAACAAATAGATATTACACCACAACAAAAAAATTCTCTATTAAACAAAAAAATGGAATCAGATAAACTTTTAAATACCTATAAAAACAGCATGGTACAAGCAACCAATCTACTAAAAGATCATCCTAATGGTATCATTGTTGCTGGTGCTATCGTAATAAAATATGACAACTCTGCCTTCTTATATATGGATGGTTTTAACAAAGGATTTAGTAACTTAAATCCAAGTTACTTACTAAAATGGCGAATGATTGATGATTACAATAAACAACATTTAAAATATTTTAACATGAATGCTATCGTTGGAGAATTTGAAAAACATAACAAATTTAGTGGATTAAATGAAATGAAGTTAGGTTTCCATCCAATTGTTACAGAATACATTGGAGAATTTGACATTATACTAAATAATTTTTCATACAACTTATATAAAAGCTTCGGAAAAAAATAAACTGTCATAATTTTTATGACAGTCTTTTTTTTAGTGATTCATAACAAATTCTTTTAAATTAAAATACTTAGCATGGTTAATAACAGATTCTGGATATAAAACTTCATTATTCATAACCATATCATCATATCGAGCCACAAATTCATCTATAATATGTTCAAACTTTGTAGGCATATATTCACCATATACAGATTTAAATTGTTCTAAATCCCTAACAACCACGTATAATTTCAATTTTTCATCCAACATTTTATCCAATCCTAACAACTTAGGCATATCAGAAAAATTATCTAAAATATAAGTAAAATTGACATTATTATCAGTAAAATATTCTACTGCTTGATCAATAAAAATATTTGCCAAGCGATTTAGACTTTTAGACCCTATAACAAATATAGCAGTTTTAGAATGAATATTAGAAAAGGAGCTTTCATTACCACATAAATTATTCATCAATTGTTCTCTTACACAATAATTATTTAATTTTTGTTTCATAACAGATAAAATACTACCTCTAGTTTCCATAGGAGCAAATACAATAGCAGAACCACTGATATAAATACTATCAAGAATATCTAACTGCTCAAAGTATTTATTAATCACATAGCTATCACCAATTTTTTCTTCACCAAAACGAATCATAGCCTGAACACTACCCAGATTAATCTCTTCTAAACTAGCCTCTTTAAAAAGTATCAAAACAAGTGCCATAAAATAATTAGTAGCAGACTCATCCCAGAAAGGATCAACATTATTATTATCAGATTTAAATATTTCTAATCCCAAATCTTGTATTAATGTGATAGCTTTATCTTTATTACCATTTTTATAATACTGATATGGTAACAATAAGGGATTATAACTATTACTCTTTGTAGTATCCTCTAAATTAAACAAAAAACAACGATAACCATTTTCATCTAACTTATCTTTAAATCTAGTATAATATTCTCTCTTATTATCTAAAATTAGTAAATTTTCACCACGATTAATTTGTTCATCTACCTTATGAAACATATAACCTTTTGTTTTTCCGCTACTTACTTTTCCAACTAATAAATTTGTATTTTTCATAAATCTCATCCTCCCTAATTAAAAATAGATTTCTTTTTGATTTCCTCTTTAGGATAATCGGAAATCATTCCCTTACTTAATTTACTTCTTAAATCATCTACTCTTTTAATAGCAGCTTGTTTTTCATTAATTTCTTTTAATAATTTCTCTTTTCTATCAAGAAACAACTCTTCTGTAAAATTATCCCAGTTATCTCTTATCTCTTCGAGAGTAAAACCAACGGATTTCAACTGTTCTATAATTTCAACTTGTCTTAGATTATTTTCACCATAAAATCGATAATTCGTAAAAAGATCAACTTCTTCAGGTATCAATAATCCTATATCATTATAGTATCTAAGAGTTCGAATTGATAGATTAGTTAGTTTTGAAAATTCACCAATCTTGTACATAATAACCTCTCTATTTTATTATAACACAGCAATTATCTTAATTTATTGTTTATTGAAGTAAGTTTACAATAATTGCTAAAATAATCATTATAATTAGTATAATTAAATAGTCACCAGGTTCTTTATTATCATCATAAAACA
>CALVSH010000032.1 GCA_944358945.1 uncultured Bacilli bacterium | reverse complement strand
ACCTTTTCTTTATTTGTTGTATTTTCTTGTTTGTTAGCATTACTTGGTTGTGTTGGTAACGGAATCGGTTGTGCTACTTTTTGTTCTGGTTGTTGTTTCTTTTCTTCAATGGTATTTATTTTTTCTAGGGTATTTACTGGTTTGTTAACACTTGTTGTTTTTTGAGGTGCTGTTTCTGTTATTGTTGTAGGAATAGTTCTAGGTGTTGATTTAGAATCTGTTTCTTTTTTCTGTGTTGTATTTAAGGATACTATTTCTAAGCTGTTTGTTGGTGGAGTAGTAGTTTCTTTTTCTTTCTCTTTCTCTTTTTCCTTTTCTTTTGTTTCTTCTTGTTTTTTCTCTTGTGCTTCTAATTCTTCTTCTCTTTTTTTGTCTTTTTCAATTTCTTCTTCTTTTACTTTTTCAGCAACATCACTTTCAAAGAAATCTTCAGCATCTTCGATTTCAATAACACGTAATACTTCTTCAAAACTAGTTGTTCCATCTAAAACTTTACCTAGGGCATCTTGTAACATGGTGATGACTTTGTCACTATATACTAAATTTGATAAATCTTCTTTAGATAAATTTTCGTTGTTTAAGGCATTACGAATTTCATCATCTAACTCTAAGACTTCTTGGATTGCTACACGACCTTTGTATCCTTTTCTACAAGCGTCACAACCTTTTTCGTTTACATCCCAAATTTTATCTACATCTTTATGCATGTATTTTTTAAATACTTTTTTCTCAAACTTTGTTGTTTCTCTTTCTACACGACACTTGGTACATATTTTTTTAGCAAGTCTTTGAGAAATGATACCAGTTAGGGCAGTTGACAATAAGTAACGTTCTACATTCATATCTAGAAGACGTTCTACTGTTGATAGAGTATTATTGGTATGGATAGTTGATAAAACTAAGTGTCCAGTGATTGCGGCACGAACGGCAATTTGGGCAGTTTCACTATCACGAATTTCTCCGATTAGAATGACATTTGGATCTTGACGTAAAATAGAACGTAGGGCAGCTGCGAAAGTCATACCGATTTCTGAGTTTACTTGTACTTGGTTTAAACCTTCGATATTCATTTCGATTGGGTCTTCTACTGTAATAATATTTGTTTCTTCTCTGTTTAGAGTCTCTAACACAGAGTATACAGTTGTTGATTTACCAGAACCAGTTGCTCCTGTAATTAAAATAATTCCATTAGGAACTTGTATCATACGTTTTAGACGTTGTAGGTTGGATTCGTTGAATCCTAGTGAATCTAATCCTTGCAAGCTTCGAGTATAGTCTAGGATACGAATAACAATTTTTTCTCCTTCATTTAAAGGAAGACAAGATACACGCATGTCTAAATAGGTTCCACCAAAGTTACCTTTAATTGCTCCATCCTGTGGTAGACGTGATTCTGTAATGTTCATATTGGCAAGTAATTTTAATCTTGTTGTTAGATTTCTTTCATAAGCTTTTGGAATAAATGTAAAGTTTTGTAAATCTCCGTCTACACGAATTCTTACCATCATACCATCTTCTCTAGGATCAAAATGAATATCTGATGCATTAGATTTCGCAGATGAGATTATAATGTAGTCCGCAATTTGAGTAATTGGCGTTCTATTGAAATCAAATTTAATCATAGTGTCAACCCCTTTTTTTACTATGGTATTTTATCTTTTTTTATTATATAATAATTCTAGTATAATAGCAAGAAAGTAGATGGAAAACATGAAAAAAAATAATAAAGGGTTTGTATTAGTTGAAACACTTGTTGTGACTGTTTTTGTAGCGGCAGTATTCTCTGTTATCTATATTAACTTTTATCCATTAATCGGTGAGTATAAAAGACGAGAATTCTATGATGATGTCGATAGTAAGTATGGTGCTTATTGGATAAAAGTGTTTACTCAGAGTGTCAGTTATGATATGACTGGGTTTGAGACGGATATTGCTAATAATGGTTATTCTCAATTTTCTTGTAGTAAGTTGACAGATAGTGATGAAAAAAGTTTTTGTGAAACAATGTGGGATCGATTACACATTAAGCAAGCTATTCTTACAGAGTATGAACTTACTAATTTAAAGAGTTTAGATCAGACTGTTCTTGGTACTAATCTTGGTGAGTCTTTCTTATCTTATATAGAGTATTTACCAAGTTATACAACTGCTTCTTTAAATGCTGCAGATTATCGAGTTTTAGTTGAATTTGAAAGAACAGGTGATAGTATGGAAGACGATGATACCTATTATACCTATGCTACTATGGAGGTAGTAAAAGGTGGAAGTGGTTCAGGTAGTCAAGAGCGTGATGAAACACCTCCGGAATGTCCAGGTATAAATACTAGTGTTTCAGCAGATACTTGGACAAATCAAGATATTGACTTTAATTTTAGTTTTTCAGATGATACAGTAAAATATAATTGGTATACAACAACTAAAACTGATGGTGAATGGGAAGAATATGTTTTAAGAAGTGAAAATAATAGTGATGTATTGACTAAAACCATTACTGGAGAAGGTGAAAGAAAAGTTGCGGTTGAAGTATTTGATGCAGCTGGTAATAGTCAAATGTGTGAAACTGGCAATGTTTATAAAATAGATAAGACAGCCCCATATACTCCATATTTAGAGACTGATACTACCAAGATGTTAGATGGAGTTTCTGTTAAAGTTAATGTATATGGTTCTTGTGATACTGCTTGTTATAATGAGGCCATTGGTTCACATCATAATAGTGTGGAGTTACAAAAAAATAATGATGCTTGTTATACAAAGATGGAATGTAATATTGATGGGGCCTCTAAAGAAGAAGTTCGTTGTTTATATACGAAAAAGTATGCTTGTGGCTTTGTGGAATTGACGGTATCTGATGATGATAGTAATGCTAGTGATGTTTCTGGAATTAAAGAAGTAGAATGGGTTTCTCATGAAGATCATAATTGTTTAAATAGTGGTAATATGGGAGATTATACAATTCATCATTATAGAGCTGTTGATAATGCTGGTAATGTTAGTTCAATGGCACAACTAAGTATTTTAAATTATCATATTTATCCAGCTTCTGTTTTAGATAAATATTATGAAAAGGGCAATTATCAATGGGTATTAAAATCTGGTGCTAGTCGTCCTCCTACACAGGATAGTAGTTGTTTTCAATAGTTTGATTTTAGCGGGTGAATGATAGTATGAAAGATGATGTTTATTATATTTATACTACTATGGAGGTGGTCAAATGATTCATAAGTTAAATAATAAAGGAATGACTGCAATTGAAATCTTAGTTACCTTTGTGTTGATTGCAATTATTGTTGTTTCTATGTATGATGGTGTTGTTGATTTGAAAACTCGTGAAACGGTTTCGTCTTATAAACTTAGTTTAAATACATATAAAAATTTACTTACAAAAGATATTCAGGATGATTTGATAAAGACTGGTCTTTCTGGTGTATCAACAGGTGCCTTAGATGGTAATACGGGGTACCGTGTGACTTTTACTTTTAGAGATGGAAGTCAAAAGTATTTGGAAGTAAAACAAGTATTTGGTTGTAATGCTATTGATTTATCAGAGGCACAGGAAGTTTGTACACAACGAGGAATTGATCTTGATCAAAGTGATGAATTTTCTATTAGTTATGGTACGCTCGAAGATATGACAGAGTACCCTCTTCCTGATTTGGGACATGAGGATATTCAAAATTATGCAGATGGAGATACAGGAACACATAGAATTTATGCTCTTCGTATCAATGAGGTTAGTATTTCTACTGCCAACCGAGTATTTTCTTTAAGAATTACTTTTACTCATCCTGATCTTGGCAATAGATACTCAATCGATATCGTTTCCCCAATTAATATGGATATTGCGATGTCCATTGGGTCTGGTGTTAGCTCAGATGATGAAGAAACTCCTGGTGGTGGTGAGGAGGCTCCTAGTGCTTCTATGATGAAAGGTAGTAATTGGTGGGCTAGTTCTTATGATAAAAATTCTGTGACGAGTATCGTAACTAAGTCTGATACAAGTGTACCAAGTACGGCTATTTATTCCTGGGATGCATCAGTAGCCGGAGATGGTGGTGTT
>CALVSH010000031.1 GCA_944358945.1 uncultured Bacilli bacterium | reverse complement strand
GCTTTTACTGTTAATACTGGTTCATTTGGAAATACTACTGTTCCATCTGGTACAGCATAAATATCTCCTTTAAATTTTAATGTACTCAAATAGTTTAAAAATTCTTCACTGAATTTTCCTAATTTTCTTAGATAGTCTAATTCTTCTTCACCAAAGTGAAAGTTTTTAATATAATTTATAGTTTCATCTAACCCTCCACTAATTGTGTATCCACCTTCAAAAGGATTTTTACGAAAGAAAATATCAAAATATACCTGTTCATCTTTCTTTCCTTCATTGAAATATGTCTGAGCCATTGTTAGCTCATAAAAATCTGTCATTAATGTTTTATTCATATTTATTCTCCTTTTCTTTTTAACTTTTTATTAATATCATATGGTATTAAAATCACAAACTTTTTGTTTGTTATTAACATTATATTAATAAGTGATTGTTTTGTCAATACTCTTTTTAATATTTTGTTAAAAAGATAGTATAAAAAAATAAGATTATTTCTAATCTTACTTCTCTTCTTCTGATATAACAATATTTCCTTTATATTTAGAATATGTTGGAATATTCTTGTTTGAACCTTCTGTTTTATCTCCAGTTGCGGTATTTGGTACGTCTACTGTCGTATTGGTATCTGGTGTTGTGACAGTTGTTTCTTCTTGAGTAGATGTTTTATTTTCCTCTTCTGATTGTGTTGATTCTTTTGTTGTAGAGTTGTTATCTTTAGAGTCATCTGTATTTACATCTAGACTGGCATCGTCTTTTTTATCTTTATTTGTTTTTTCTTCTGCTTGCGTATTGTTGTCTACTTTCGTTGTACTTGGTTCTGTAAATTTATTAACAATTGAGATGATTAATAAACCTCCCGCAATAATTAAAACTAATATTACTATATAGCGAATATAATTTCTCATATGACCACCTCTTTTTAATTATCTATTATACATTTTTTTAGAGAAATTGCAAGAGCTTATAGTTCTTTTATCACTTTACAAGGGTTTCCTGCCGCTACTACATTAGACTTAATATCTTTTGTTACTACACTACCAGCTCCGATCGTTGTGTTATCCCCTATACTAACACCTGGTAAGATAGTAACATTTCCTCCTATCCAAACGTTGTTTCCTATTTTTACTGGAAGGCCTTTTTCTAGATTTTTGTTTCTTTTTTCTACATCTAGAGGATGAGTTGCGGCATAGATATTCACATTTGGTCCAATGAAGACATTGTTTCCTATTTTTACACTTGCGGTATCTAGTATCGTAAGATTATAGTTAGCATAGAAGTTGTTTCCTATTTCGATAAAATAGCCATAGTCACAGTGAAATGGTTGTTCTATCAGGAAGTTTGGACCTATTCTTTTTACGATTTTTTGTATTAAAGCTTTTCTTTGTTCTAAGTCATTAGGATCTAGCAGACTATATTCTTGACATAGTTTTTGGATATTTCTATGTTTTTGTTGCATCCCTTCATCATCTGATAAATTGATATATTCTTCGTTCATATTCTCAATCCTTTCCTATTTAAGGATACTTTATCTTTTGGTTTTTTTCAACTATTTTCTAGTATGTAAGGATGAGGCAGGAAAAATAAGCTTTACGATGGTGTATGATTTTTCTTTACTTTCTATTTCGATATTTAAATTTAGTTTTAGACATAGCTTTTTACATAGATAAAGGCCAAGTCCTGTAGAATGTTCTTTTTTTCTATCACTTCCGGTAAAACCTTTTTCAAAGACTCTAGGAAGATCACTTTCTTTGATACCACATCCATTGTCTTTGATTGTTAGTATCGTTTTATTTTTTTCTTTGATTCCAGAAAAGGAGATTATTTTTTCCTTCTTATTCATATATTTCATAGCGTTATTGATAATTTGATTGATAATAAAGATGGTCCATTTTTCATCTGTGGCGATGAAAATATCTAGATTCTGAGTTTCGATTTTAATTTTATTTTTCAGTATAAAATCTTTATTTTGCATAATGACTTGATGAATGATTTCTGATAGTTTCATCTGTTTTACGAAATAGTCTTTTTCAGTTGTTTGACTTCTGGCATAAAATAGTACTTGTTCTACTAGGTTATCCATCTTTTGAACCTCTTGTTTTAGGTCACTATCTTTTTTATTGTCACAATATAGGGATAAAGCTGCGAGTGGAGTTTTAATCTCATGTACGAAACTTTCGATGTATCTTCATAATCTTGATATTTATGTTCTAATTCTGTTATTTTATCATTCATAGCCTTGGTCGCTTTCTTTAAGGCATAATAATATCCTTGATTTTCTAGATTCCTTGGTTGTTTTATTAATTCTGCGATTAAGTATTTCTCATCTAGTTCATCGACTAAGTTTTTAATTTTTTCTGTTTTTCTCTTGGTATAGTAGTAGCTACCTATTAAATAAATGATTAATAATACCAAGTATATTATAAGAGAAAATAGCAAAAAAGAGGAATCCATATCTAAAAAGAACATAAATAATATTTGTATAAAAATAAAGGTTAGGTACCATAAAATCAACCATATTTTTTCTTCTATATATTCTATCATCCTAATTGGTATCCTTTCTTACGTATTGTTTTAATAAAATCTGTTAGGCCTATTTCTTCTAGCTTTTTACGAAGACGGTTGATATTTACAGTTAATATATTGTCATCTAAGTAGTATTTTTCGTTCCATAAATAATCCAATAATTCTTCCTTGGTAATTATCTTTTTAGGGTTTGTGAAAAAATAATATAAAATTCTAAATTCGTTTCTAGTTAATTCTACTGTGTTATTTTGATATTTTACTAGTGATAGATGTAAATCTAGAGTAACACCATTTAATTTTATTTCTTTGTATTGTACGGGGTCTTGTTTTTTTATCATTCTTTTTATTTTCTCTAATAAAATATCTTTATTGTATGGCTTGGTAATAAAGTCGTCTCCTCCTGATAAGATACTTTTTAACTCATCTTCTTCCCTAGTTGCACTTGTAACAAAAATAATAGGGACATTTTCTTGTTCTTTTACTTGTTTACAAATATCAAAGCCATTTTGATTTGGTAAGTTTATATCTAAAAGTATTATATCTTTATCTATTTTTTTGATTTCTTCTATTATGTTTTCTGTTAGAAAGTCTTCTATTAACTCTATTTGATAATGGTTATTTTCTAGTAGTGTTTTTAGTTCTTGTCTTATTTTATAATCATCTTCTATTATTAATATTTTCATACTATGCCTCTTTCTTTTTTTATTATATCATACATCGTATAGTAAAAGAAAAACTCCTGGGGAGTTATTCTTCAATGTTATTTTCAAATGTCATGTAGGTTGCGATATAGTAGATGCCATAGATGATTGCAAATATTCCTATTACTATTATGATTGATGTGAAATAGTTCATAGATTGACTGGTTATCGCATAAAATAATCGATTGATGGAGTATGAGGTAACAATAGAAATTATGATTGGATATAGGGCTGGAAATAGGAAATTACAGGTAATTTGTTTTCTGATGGTTTTATGAATATTTTTATCCTCTACTCCTAATTTTTTTAATAGTTGGTATTGGTATTTATTTTTATTGGAATCACTTAGTGTTTGAATTGATAAAATTGTACCTACCACGGTAATAAAGATAATACTTACATATAGTAGAGAGAAAGAAAATATAGTCATCGCTGTCTTGTTGGATGTTTCATAGTATCCCCTAACTGTTACTGGAAAATAGGAGTAATAAGAGTCTCCATCTTGTATTTCATAGTAGCCAAGTTCTTCTAGTTTAGTGTTATCTTCTTCAGTGGTTTCTTTCTTGGTATCAAAAGCATATACTTCTGTTACTACACTCATATTTTTTACTACGCTATCTGGAATAATAATTAAAAAACTTGCTCCTGTTCCCCAACCTAGGCGGAAATTTTTTATCGTGGTACCATTTAAGGAAAGATTATGGTTGTTGATAGTGATATCTTCCTTTTTCTTTTCGATTTCTTCTAAGTATTTTTTTATGGTTTTATCTCCTGTTACAAAATACTCATCTTCTTTTAAATCGATAGGATCTTTTCCTAACATTTTTAATAGTTTGTTGTAATCTGATTCCTTTAGATAAACATCATAGTTATATAATCCATTGTTGCCAATATCTTTTATGTATTTTGAGACTTGATGATCTTTTGTTGTTAATAATTGGTACTGTAATTCATCTTCTATCTCATAGTTTTTGTGAATATAATCTATATATTCCTGGGCTTTTTGACGATTATCCCATATTCCTGTCCAACTCTCTTCAACATCACTATAGATTCCTTCTACCATAATATCATAAGGTGCTTGTTGTTCGATATTGTTTTCAAAGGCATCTTTCATAATAAATGAGACATTCATACAAACTAGTGTTAAAGTGATTAATAAAGATAAGGTTCCTAGTGTAAAACCTATGGTCTTTGACTTAGCTTCAAAGTTTTTTGCGACAAATAAATTATCTTTTGTATATTTTATTTTTCTTCTTTTATTAATAAATGTTAAAATAAAATCTCCTAAAGTAAAAGTGATACCATAAATACTAATAATTAATAATAATATAGATACTCCTAAATATCCTAACATACTTGGATCATTTGAAATTACAAAAGCATAATCACATAAATATAGTCCTAATATTCCTAAAATAGTAAAAATAACAAATAAAATATTTCTGTGTTTCTTTTTCTTCCAAATCTTTTCTTCATTTTTCTTTTCTAAATATAGTAAGTCATGTATTTTTAATTTTTTCATACGTCTACTACTTCGGAATAAAGTAAATAGATAGATTAATATAAAATATATTGTTGATAGTAGTACTGGGGCTGGTGTTATTGATAAGTTGATTTGGTAAGGCGTTTCGAATAATTGCATAACAATAGCGGAAATAACATTTCCTAGTACGATGCCAAGGAAGAAGGAAATAAAGAAAGCAATTAGACCTAATACTAGGTTTTCTAATAAAAACATACGATTAATATCTTTTTTCTCTATTCCTAGAAGCATATAGGTTCCAAATTCCTTGCTTCTTTTAGAGAACATAAATTTCATTGTATAGTTGATTAACCAGGCTATTACAAATACAATGATACAACTAACAAATATAATTGCATATTTTAAACTACTCATCATTTGAGATAATTCTGTAATGTCTTTAGAGAAAGACACAAAGTTAAATGCAAAGATTAAAGAGAAAGCTATTACTACCGTTACTATATAAATAATGTAGTCTTTTAAACTTCTTTTTACGTTTCTTAAAGCTAGTTTACTTAACACTTGCGACATCTCCTCCTAGAAGTGTTAATACATCTAAGATTTCGTTAAAGAATTCTTTTCTGTCTTTTTCTCCTCTTCTAATCTCATTAAATATCTTTCCATCTTTTAAGAATAAGACTCTTTTACAGAAACTGGCACTAAAAGAATCATGAGTTACCATAAGAATGGTTGCTTGTAACTTTTCGTTCATCTCATCCATAGTCTCTAGTAACATTCTGCTACTTTTTGAATCTAAGGCACCCGTTGGCTCATCTGCTAAAATTATTTTGGGATTATTAATGAGAGCTCTAGCACAGGCACAACGTTGTTTTTGACCACCACTTACTTCATAAGGATATTTGTTTAATATTTCACTAATCCCTAGTTTTTCAGCAATACTTCTTACTTTTTTATCTATTTGGTTTACATTTTCTTTGTTGATAATTAAAGCAAGAGAGATGTTTTCAGAAATCGTTAATGTATCTAGAAGATTGAAGTCTTGGAAGATAAAGCCTAAGTTTTCTCTTCTAAACTTCGCTAGTTCTTTTTCTTGTAGTTCTGTAATATCTTTTCCATCGATATAAATATGACCACTTGTTACTTCATCGATTGTAGAAATACAATTTAGTAAAGTTGTTTTACCAGAGCCGCTCGCTCCCATGATAGCAACGAATTCACCTTCTTCTATTTCTAAAGATAAATCATTTACTGCCTTAGTAATATTATTTCTTGTTCCATAATACTTTTTTAAATTTTTTATTTCTAGTGTTTTTTGCATACCGCATCCCGTCCTTTATTTCACTGAATTTTTCGATAAGAAAGGAAATCAAGGAAATCATACCTCCTATTATAATACATGGTACTAATATTATTAATAGTAAAATAGTAAGTTTTAATCCTATTACATTAAATGTTGACATAACAGCACTCCGCACTCCTTTTTTTTCTTTCTTGATATCAGTATAACAGGGAACTTGGTTATTTAATCTTACAGTTTTGTTATATTTCTATTGTGATGGATTTTTTGTTGTCTTTCCACCAAGTATTGGTTGCTTTTAAGAGAGATTGGGTTGCATGGGCTATTAAAAAATAAAAAACACCAGGTATCTGATGTTTTTAGTTTTTTTACATTGTTTTATTTACAGTGTTTTTTGCCTGATTGTTATCGTTTAACATTTCTGATAGTTCGTTATTATCTATAGCATGAGACTTAGCATTTTTATAGTCTTGTACTTGTTGAATTGGATCTTTATATGGTGCTTGATAAGTAAGTTCACCATTTGCATAGGTAACATTAGCTCTTTGTTCTAAGTCATAAAATGCCAATTTGTCCTCTGACGTATGTATTTGTGATGCTTTTTGTAATACTTGATTAGTTGGGATGTATTCTAGCCCTGCTGTTTCGTATAAAACTCTTCTTACTTCCCCTACCGTTGGTAGATTGTTTAAATCTATTCCATCTAGGTCATAGCGCTCTGCTAGATAAACAATCAAATCACGAGAGTTTTCATCAGGGTTTACAATATAATTGTTTGTACTATTTATTATAAAATCATCAATTTGTTGTTGGACTCTGTGTACTGCATATTTTTTGGTAATTTCTTCATTATTGATTATTTCTTTAATAGCGGCAATCTCTTGTAAGTCATATGCACTTTTTTCTTCATTTTGTTCTAGTTGATTTACAACTCCATTCCATATATTACGTTGTTGTTCTAATTTGCTATTTAACCCTTCTTTTAAGGATAACATTTCTTTTAAATTTGGTTTTTCATTCATTTAAATCATCTACTCTCTTTCTTTTTATTATGCCTATTATTATACCTATCTTTTGTTATATGTGCAACGGTACGTTTACAAGATTTTACATTTTCTATCCATATATTTATGAGCAAGAATAAAATACCTACTATACTGATTATCACGGCAATGTTTTTCCATGGTGCATTGTAAGTTATTACAATTTGATGGGTACCTTTTTCTACTGGGAATGATATTTGATTATTTATATTTTCTTGATAAGTAACCTCTTTATTATCTACTGTTATTTTAAATCCTTTATCATAAGGAATAGAAACTGTTAAGTATTGTTTATCTGGTACTGTTATTGTAGCGGTTATTTGATCACCTAATGTTTTTGTTTTATCGATAGTTGCTGCCGTTATGTCATCTTTTGCTGTTAATAATACATCTTTATCTATCATAATAATAGAAATGTCTGTTAGCTTATATTTTCCTTCTGTAAATGTTACTTTTAATTCTTCTGGAGATACTAATACATAGTGAAATACATAATTTCTATTATGATATTTCCAGTCTCGACAAGTTAGTTTGTTTTTAATACCATTTATCGTAATTGATTGATCTGTCTTTGTCCTTTTACAACTTTTATTGTAAGTATTTTTTATACTAAGAAAGACTATTTTATCTTCTAGATTGGTACTTGGTGTTAATGTTAGACTGTTTTTTGAGGAAGCATCAATAGTATAGGTGTCATCTTCCTTGGTAATTTCCATATTTTCTTGGTCAGTTATTTTAAAATCCGTTGTTTCAAAGTCCCAGTCTTCTATTTTATTGGTATAAGATGTAATAACGTTTTCAGGATATTGTAACTTGTTATAGTCTTTTTGTGATACTTGATTTTTAGTAGCGTAAATCATTGGTAAGGCAAAGGTATTTTCATATAGTTTTAAGTCTTTATTTTTATCTATTAATTTATAGCCTTCTGATAATTTTTCTGTTGTTATTTGATATTTTTCTGCCATCATAGCTTCTGTTAAGATGTTTCCTGATAGGGTTAACATCATGTTATTTCGATAGAACTGATTACTTTTTTGATCTTTTTTTATCCAATCTTGATACTCTTTGTTTTGCGTTGAAGAATAGACAGATCCTTTATACTCATCCATACTATATACTCTATTTAGGGCAGATGGAACTGTTGTTGCGTTATCGATTCGGTACATACCTTGATCTTTTTCTGTGATGCTTTCTACTAATTCTTTATACTCCTGTTCTGTACTTTCTTTGATTGATTCTTTTGTGATTAATGGATCCGTTAAATTACTGGCTAGAGAGATAATACAAGTAGTAGTTAATAAAATTGCTTGTATTTTTTTCTTATGACGGTTAAGATTGGTTAGACTGATTGCGACTAAGAATAATGCCAGTGGTAGAAATGGAATTAAGGATTTTGCATTTTCATATAAAGTACCATTTAATATATAGTTAAATATTGGGAAAAGAAAGATGATGATGATAGTTAAGGCTAGAAATCTTATGTTTTTATCTATTTTTTTATCAATTATTAGTATTCCAATTAAAATAAATTCTAAAAGAGTAATACCTGGAGAGTAAGCAGTATAGAATGATTTAAAACTTGGAATTAGTAAGTGCCATAGGACGATATCATTTATAGACTCTCCCCTACCAGTTAGTAAAGTATAGGCAGTTGGTAACCATAGTATTGCGGTTATTAATACGGCGAAGATAAATGGTTTACTTAGAATTAATAAATTTTTTAACCAATCCTTTATTGTGTTTTTTTCTTTACTGTAACAATAAATTCCATAAATAATTAAGACTATGATTCCTGTGACACTATAATAAAAACTTGTTAAAATCATTAGGACTGTAGAAATTGTTAGTAGCGTACTTTTCTTCTTTTCTATATATCTATCTATTCCAAATAAGCCCAGCATTAAGAATGGAAAATAATTTACAAACATTATATGCCTTTTAGCATGAAACATAATAGGTGTTGCGAATAAGAATAATAAAGATACTACTAAAGAGGTTTTATTATCTATTTTTTTATGGATTAAAAATTTGTAGAATAGAAAAGCTGATGATATGGTTGTTAAAAAACTCATTCCTATTAAATAATAAAACATTGGTATTTGAGGTAGAATATAAGATACTAAAATAAGGGGACTTAAGAGACCATAGTAAGCAAAGTTATAAATATTTTGTCCTCCACCAATATTTAGTGCAAAGTCTGGTAATAGGTCTTTTGTTTTTAAAAACAAATTTCTAAAATATTCTGGAAAGACGTAATGTTGCATAGGAAAATCTGTGATAGCAGCAAATACATATTCTCCTCTTGTTAATAGTAATGCCATAGCTATATAGATAATACTAAATATTAATATTATTAATAAATCTGTTTTGTATTTTTTTAACTTCTTCATAAACATACTTCTTTCTTTTTTTCTATATTAGTATAACCTTTTTTTATTGTTTTATCTACCATCACTTGGTTGAACACTGTCAAATTCTAGTTGCTTTTTCTATTTCTATCTTTTATGGTACTTTCTAATTGTGTTTTGAAGAAGGAATCATAATAGTGGGATTTTTTGATACATAGTATTAGGAGGTTAATGATATAGAATAAAAATATTGTTATGATTCCTAGTAAAGCAATAGGTATTTTTATATTAGATGATGGGAAATAGTAGTTAATAGCATTTATAATAGTAAATATAAAATATGGAAATAATAAGTAATAAGAATAGATAGCATAAGGTCTTATGTAATAAAGAATGGATGAAGTAGTTTTTTTGAACCTAATATTTAAGAAGCTGCTTCCTAGTGTTTTTTGGTGATAGACGATTGGAATAATTGTAAAATATAGGATAAATACTAGGATGGGATGAATTTTATTTAGAAAAGTTATAGCGATTAAATATAATATTAAATCAAGATGAAACAAAGTAATCCTTCTTAAGGGAGAGACTTGTTCGCCTTTTTTTAGAGAGATTGCTTCTAGTTCTTTTTTACTTGGTATTTTTTGTTCTAAGTCTAACATGATAAGATAGCCAATTCCTCCTCCTATGGTATTTAATATCAAATCATCAATATCACATAATCGATATGGTCTAGGATAGATTCCATATAGTCTAGATACTTGCGTAAATTCAAAGAATAGACTAACTAAGAAGGATACTTTTATTATCTTTTTTAAGGAGTAGCCTTTGATATATCTTAGAAAGGCACCAAGTGGTATGAATAGTAAGATGTTGAATGCTACTACATAGAAAGATGGATGAAATATTGTTTTTAGGTACGTAGATGGGGCATGAATTATCAGTGGAGTTTCTTTTATGAAGTCTATTATAAAATGAAATGGTATAATTTGTATCATCCAGGGAGGGTTATTTTTTACACTATCTAAGGTAGGAAGTGGTAGAATTACTAAGAAATAGGCACATAGTAGATAGAAGATAAAACTATAGATGATGATGGTCTTGATGGGATTGATTGATGCGAAACGATGATATTGATAAAGAATGTAGGGGCCTGTGAATAGAAATGCTAGTATAGGAAATAGTATTACTGCAGTTTTGATAGCGATTATATAAGTCATAGAAAAAGGATTAGTTTCCCTAACCCTTCCTTCCTTTGATTATGGCAAGTATAACAAATAGTATAGCAAGTCCGATTAAAGGAGATATCATTACGATAGGATTATTTATTATTTCTTGCCAATTTATTTCTAATATCATATTCTTTTTTCCTTAATAATATTTTTACTACAGTAATAAGTAATTAAGAAGTATCCTCCATAAATTAGTATTAAGAATAGCATTGTCATGGATACACTCGCTAACATCTCTCCTTTACCGAAGGTTTCTAATATAAATGTACAGAATTTAATTCCAAAGATAGAATGAATGATTGCAATTATAAGTGGGAATATAAAGAATATTGCTATTTGTCTAAATAGAGCTTTATTTAATTGCTTATCTGTTGCTCCTATTCTTCTTAGCATAGTATATCTTGTGATATTATCAGCACTTTCTGATAATTCTTTTAAGGCAAGTAAGGCTGCACTGGAGATTAAGAAAATGATTCCTAAATATAATCCAATAAATGTTATCATGGCACCTAGTCCAACACTTGCATCGTAGATAGCAATTCTTGAAGTACCTTCTAGAGTAACATCTGGATATAAATTGTTTAGTTCTGGATTGATAAATACTTCTTCTATTTCTTGTTTTGTCTTTTCAGCATTTGCTTTATAGTTTGCTACCATGTACTCTTCTTCTAATCTAGGTGAAGTACTTGATACATTAATTACTTCATCTGGTACTATAATGATTCCATCAGTAATATGGTTACTAGACATCTCGATAAAACCATCTTTTACTTCTTTATATTTAGGTGTTAATTCTTTACCAAAGATAGTTAGTGGTGTTCCTATTTTTAAAGCTTTATCTCTTAACTCTGTCATACTCTCATAGTCACCAATAATCATATACTCATCATCATCTAAACTATATGTTTTGTTGTTAAACATTTTAGCAACCTTATTATACTCACTTAATTTTACGATAATCTCTGGGGAAGTAT
>CALVSH010000030.1 GCA_944358945.1 uncultured Bacilli bacterium | reverse complement strand
TCTCATCTATTTTAACAATTAATTCAATAGGTTTCTCCCCTATTCTTACTTTAGTTAAAGTAGTTAAATCATTAAACATCTTATATGGATTATAATTATTATTAATTATTTCTAACTTATTCGCTTCGATTTTAGATATATCTAAAACACCATTTACTATTTCAAGTAAACTCTCACTTGCCATCAAAATATCATTAACATCATCTCTTGCTCTTTCTGGTAAATCTTTTTCATCTTTTAAAGCTTCTGCAAAACCAGTAATGGCATTAAGAGGTGTTCTAATTTCATGAGACATATTAGATAAGAAATCAGTCTTTGCATTATTAGCTTTTTCAGCTTGTGTTTTAGCAAGATTTAATTCAGCGATAAGTTTTATATCAGGATTTTCTATTGTAAAGTACATTAAGAAAGTTACAAAAGTCTCCATAGAAGTCATCAGTAACACACCTGGATTCAATTTTTGAATTATCATAACTACAGTACCTATACTTATAAAAGAAAAGATTGGTAAATATTTCTTACTTTTAATTTCTTTATAATTTTTAATCATCATAATTAGCCATAAAAAAATAGCAATTCCTGAAACAACATACATAACATTTGCACTTGGACCATAAGAGAAAATAACATTGTTTTCGTTATGATAATATAAAGGTAACACTAAAATTAAAAATAAAATTATGACACTAACAACACCAAAAATTTTAGCTATAGTAATATCCTTTTTAGAAATATTATCAAAAGAAACTTTATTAGAAATAACATAAATATAAGCAGTAAAGGTAACCATATAAACTAAATAATAAACTATTAAAGATTTCGAAACTATAGCATTAGTAATTGGCAAAGTATCATTAACACCTATAAAGAAATAAGATGACAAAGCCAAAATAATACCTATTAAATTTGCTATAATCATTACTCCATATATCTTGTTCTCTAAAGTAGCTAATCTTTTTTTAGAAAAGAATACAGTTGTTAATAAAATACTATAAAATAAACTACAAGCAGAAAAAGTAAAACCAATGCTCATTATTACAATACCTCCGTTACTATCTTCAATATAGATTATACCACTCTAATAAGATAGTAGCAAACAAAAAAGTAGGTGTCGCCTACTTTTTAACAAATTTTTTTGAATCTGATAACTCATCTCTATCTATTTCTTTTAACTTTTCCTTATCTACTTTTAGAACAGGTGTTAAAGGTAAAGTATCATCAAATCTATAATCATAAGCAACATCCCTTTCAGGAAGGTTAGCACTACATAATTCTTTTAATTCGATTTCAATTCTGTCCTTACTATCTTTATATTCATCTTCTAATATAACATGAGCTCTTGGATACTCTCCTTGTGGTTCTTCATAATTAGGATAAGGAATACCAGTAACAGCACAATCCTTTACTGCATAATGTGAAGATATTATTTCTTCTAGTTCAGATGGAAATACATTATGTCCATCAGGTCTAATAATCATTTCTTTTTTTCTATCTAATATAAAGTAATAACCATCTTCATCATAATAAGCATAATCACCAGTATTAACATATTTCAATCCATCAAAATATTTAAACATGCCTTCAGTTGCCTCTTCATTTTTATAATAGCCATCAAACTGAGTTTCACTATTTACAAATAATAATCCTTTTTGATTAGGCCCTAGTATTTCAAAAGTTTTATCATCAACAACAAGACCTTTAGTATCACCAATTGCAATACCAACGCTTTGTTCTTTTATATGACCAGGCATATTGGTATATGAAGCTGGGGTCAATTCACTTAATGAATACCCTTGAGTTACCTTTAAACCTATTTTCTCTAGATGTGCGTTAATCTTTCTTTCATGACTTAAAAGCATCTTAGTACCACCAACTGAAACACTTTTAATATATTTAGGTGGTGTATTTAATCTTTCATCTTCGTCAAAACATAACATTTGAGAAGGAACACCAACTAGATGGTTTATCTTTTTCTTTAAAACAACATCTCCATATTTATATGCAGTTATATCTGGAATAACAACATTTTGTATACCTCTACAATAAGCCATATGCATAAATGTCTCCCCATACATAATAAATGGTGGCATACTTAGCATTCTATCTCCAGCTTCTATTGGCATAGTAGTATCATAATAATAATCTCTTACTTTAACATTATAACTTCTACTACTAGTAGGAACAGCTTTAGGCTTACCAGTAGTACCACTTGTTAATGTTATACTAGCTGGAATATCTTTATCATAAATAGACTCAAAGTCATCAACATCTACACTTTGTTTCTTCTCATCTTTCCAGTTAACATATCCTGTACGTGATTTCTTTGAATAATATAAGTTTTTAAGTGCTGTATCCTTTAATTTGGCATAAGCTCTTAAGTTTTTAACAAACTGTTTATCTTTAAAAGTTAAGCTATCATACTTTTCTTTTTTCTCATACTCTTCAAGTAATTCATTAACGATTATTTCTTCAAGTTCATCTTCTTTTTTTAAAGATTGTAACTTTTCTTTTAGTTTATAATAAGCATCTGTTTTCTTTAATTGATCATAACGAAATACTTTACCAAGAATAAACTTCATGGAATCAATTGGACTAATAACACTAACATGTTCTAATTTGGTTTGATCGATTATTTTATCAACCTTTCCAAAAGCTTGATCTAACATAACTGCCTGTTTGACTTCAGCTAAGTTTAAAAAATCAGCTATTCTTGATGGATTCGTTCTTGGATCAATTGGGAAAAAAGTAGTACCATTTTTACTTGTTCCGTAAAATGATGCAACTACCTCTGGAAAAAGTGGTGAGATAACTGCAATGACATCCCCTTTTTTTGCACCATTTTTTCTAAATATCTTAGCAGCATTTTCAATTTCTTCTTTCGCTGAAGAATAAGTAATATTCTTTCCAAAATATTCATAAGCATAATGCTTATTACTGTAATTTTCTGTTGACTCTTTAGCATAGTCATAAATTGATTGCTCTACATTCATATATGGTTTCATATAAAATCTCCTTTACTTTTTTATCTCTATTTCATCATAAGTATAGGAAGATACTG
>CALVSH010000029.1 GCA_944358945.1 uncultured Bacilli bacterium | reverse complement strand
TAATGTGTAATCAAATGCCTCTAGATACGATTAAAGAAGCAGAAGGGTTCTATAAAAAAGATCGCTATATTCCAATTATTCAAGCAATTATCAATATTATACTGTCAATTATTCTTGCGGGAAAAATGGGACTAAATGGTGTCTTACTAGGAACAACAATTAGTTATCTATTAACAGTATTCTGGATTAAACCTCTTCTATTAAATAGATATGTCTTTGCAGAAAAAAGCATTTCTTATTTCATAAATCAATTAAAATATGTGCTAACAATTATAATTATTTATTTAGTAAGTAATGGAGCCATTCATTATATAAATTTACCAATCAATATTATTACAATTATTGTAAATGGAATTATCACAACGATAATATTTGGATTAATTATTAGTCTATTCTATTTTAGAAATAGTAATTTTAAATTTATAGTTAATACAATGAAGGGAATATTTTTAAGAAAAGCAAAGTAGTTAGGATGTGAACTGATGTTAAACAAAAGAATTATAGGAAGATTAGGAAATCAAATGTTTCAGTATGCTGCAGTAAGAGCATTTCAAGAAAAATATGCAAAAGATGACCAAATAAATATTGATTTTTCAGATACTTTTCAATATCTTGATAAAGGAAACAGACCAGATTTATTAGATTTTAAAATAAAGAAATGTAAATTAACTCCTGCAAAGAAAACGATAACTCAAAAAATAATATTAAAATATTTATATTTCAGAAAAGTATTATACTTTATAATAGCAAAAATAAATCCGAAAAAAAATTATGACCAGCGATATTATGAATATGAGAAAAAAATCCAACCAAAGTTAAATAAACATGGAATCTACAGTATGAATCATGGTTATACAGAAATGGCTAATTCAAAAGTAAAAAATAAAATATTTATTGGAACCTTTGAATCTCCAAAATACTTCGAAGATATTAGAGATATTTTATTAGAAGAATTTACTCCAAAATGGAATGTTATTGGTAGTAATGAAAAATTTCTAAAAGATATTCAAACGACAGAATCTGTCTGTGTTTCTATTAGAAGAGGGGACTTTGTAGAAGATCCTAAGGCTAGAGGAAGATTTTATGTATGTAAGCCATCATATTTTAAAGATGCAGTAAAAAGGATGAAAAAAGAAGTAAAAAATGCAAAGTTCTTTATATTTTCAGATGACATTGAATGGTGCAAAAATAATTTGGATTTTTTCCCAAAAGGAACTCAATTTGAACCATTAGAAAATCCAGTATATGAGAAATTAAGATTAATGTATAATTGCAAACATTTTATTATTTCTAATTCAACTTTTTCATGGTGGGCTCAATTTTTATCAAGAAATGATAAGAAAGTAGTGATTGCCCCTAAAGTATGGAAAAAGAACACTTATTACAGTAATTGCTTTGGTGGGAATATGGACATTTATCAAAAAGGATGGATATTAATTGATAATATGAAAGAAAAATAAAAGTAGTAGAGGTGGTAAGGTATGAAAAAAGAAAAAATAGGTTTTTGTATTCTACATTATTTAGTAAAAGATGTAACAATAAACTGTGTAAATTCTATTATGGAAAAATGTAAAGGCGAAAATTATGCCATCGTAATTGTGGATAATGCGTCTAACAATAATTCTGGAAAAGAATTACAAAAAATATATAAAAACAACAATAAAGTCAAAGTAATTATTAATAAAACAAATCTAGGATTTGCTAAAGGAAATAATGTAGGTTTTAGATACCTAAAGAAATTAGGTTGTGATTATATTGTTATGTTAAATAATGATACGTTGTTATTAACGAATCATTTTGGAGAAGAAATTATAAAAGAATGGAAAAAATCTAAATTTGATGTTATGGGGCCAGAGATTATAGATATCAATAATCGAGTTTATCTCTACGGTTCTCCAATATGGACGAAAAAGCATTTTAAAAAAGCAATCCAAATGGATAAGATATTAATATTACTATCACACCTACATCTATTAAGATTGTTAGTGAAATTAAAAGACAAAAAAGAAAATCATCAAGAGGTAAAAGAAGCAAAAATGAAATATCAAAAGGATGCCTTCCTACATGGATGTTGCTTTATTTTTTCTAAAAATTATATTGATAAATTTGATGGCCTTGATGACAGAACCTTTTTATATGGAGAAGAAGCTTTACTATATTTAAGACTAAAGAAAAATAAAATGTTAAGTGTTTATAATCCAAAAATAAAAATTAAGCACTTAGAAGATGTATCAACAGATTATGAAATACCAAACTTTAATAAAAAAAGAATAAAAGCATATAAAAATCATATCAAATCGAATAAAATAATTTTAGAAGAATTAAAAAAAATAGAAGAATCAGAAATAAATATGTAAAATAATGACGAAAAAAGCCAACATATTTTGTATTTGAAAAGCGATATGTTATAATGAATAATGAGGTGTTAATATGAAAATAGCAGTCGCAGGTACAGGGTATGTTGGCTTATCTATTGCCACATTATTAAGTCAAAAAAATGAAGTAGTAGCCCTAGATATTATTGAAGAAAAAGTAGATATGATTAATAATCATATTTCTCCAATTAAGGATGAATATATTGAAAAGTATTTAAAAGAAAAAAACTTAAGCTTAAAAGCAACACTAGATTATAAAGAAGCATTTCAAGATGCAAAATTTATAATTATTAGTACTCCAACAAATTATGATGATAATAAAGATTTCTTTGACACATCATCAGTAGAAGATATTATTCAAAAGGTAATCAGTATGAATATAGATACTACGATGGTTGTAAAATCTACTGTTCCAGTTGATTTTATAGAAAACATAAAGAAAAAATATCACATTGATAATATTATGTTCTCACCAGAATTCTTAAGAGAAGGAAAAGCCTTATATGATAACTTATATCCATCAAGAATTATCATAGGAGAAAAAAGCAGCCGTGCAGAAGAGTTTGCAAACCTTTTAAAAGAAAGTGCACTAAAAGAAGATATTCCTGTAAAGTTTATGAATTCAACAGAAGCAGAAGCAGTAAAATTATTTGCTAATACTTATTTAGCATTAAGAGTATCTTACTTTAATGAACTAGATACATATGCCGAATTAAAAGGGCTAAATACGAAAGATATCATTGAGGGAGTATGCCTTGATCCTAGAATAGGAAATCATTATAACAATCCATCTTTTGGATATGGGGGATATTGTCTTCCAAAAGATACCAAACAATTACTAGCAAACTATAAAGATGTACCACAAAACATGATAGAAGCCATCGTAAAATCAAATAAAACAAGAAAACAACATATTGCTGACATGATATTAAAGAGAAATCCAAAAGTAGTAGGAGTTTATCGGCTAACGATGAAATCAGGATCTGATAACTTTAGAGAAAGTGCAATTCAAGGAATTATAAAAATATTAGAAAAACATAATCTTGAAATTATTATTTATGAACCAATGTTAAAAGAAAACCATTTTGAAGACATGAAAGCAATCCACAACCTTGAAGAATTTAAACAAAAAAGTGACGTTATTTTAGTAAATAGAACAAGTAAAGAGTTAGAAGATGTAAAAGATAAAATTTACACACGAGATCTATTTAGTAGAGATTAAAGGAGTAAAAAATGAAAAGACTAAAAAAGATAATTACCATTGTTTTAACCTTAGTACTAACGTTCCAAGTAGCTTCACCCATTGGTGTACTAGCATTAGAACAAGAACAAAGTGTAGATATTAGTAGTAATATTAAAGACGGAAGTAAAAACGTTGATTTTAATTATGAGTTTAGCTTATCAGATACTTTTGAATTAATCTATAATAATGAAAAAGTAGATGACTATATCAAAGCTTATATTAACAATAAAATAGGAATGAATTACATTGTAGAGGTAAATAAAGAAGAAAGTACTTACACCATTACAAAAGACGAACAAGAAATTTATTCTGGTACTTTTTCATATAGTTTATATCAGAAACTAGAAATAACTAGAAATAATGAAAATAAACTAGAAGATATAAAAAACTATATTGTAGAAAATACAAATTTTAAAGATAATATAGAAATAACTGAAAAAGATAATACGCATTATGAAATAAAAATAAATGGAATTTCTTCTACATTTGAAATAAATTTTCTTGGTGAAGTAATATCAGAAGAAACCCCAACAGAAGAAATAGAAACTCCACAAGAAGAAACAGAGCAAGAAGAAGAAAAGGTAGAAGAAAAGAATTCAAAAATAGCAACCAATGCTTCTCAGACCATAGAATATCAGACACATGTGCAAACATACGGATGGCAAGATGCTGTAGTCGATGGTAAAACTTCAGGAACAACAGGAGAGTCAAAACGCCTAGAATCAATTAAAATTAAATTAAATAATCAAAATTATCCTGGAGACATTGAATATAAAACTCACGTTCAAACGTATGGTTGGTTAGACTGGGTCAAAAACGGAGAAGAATCAGGAACAACTGGTGAAGCAAAACGTCTAGAAGCAATACAGATTAGATTAACCGGAGAAATGGCCAATCACTATGACATTTATTATAGAGTGCATGCGCAATCATTTGGTTGGCTAGACTGGGCCAAAAATGGCGAAAAATCTGGAACTGCAGGTTATTCTTATCGCCTAGAAGCAATAGAAATTGTCCTTGTAGAAAAAGATGGACCTGCTCCAGGAAGTACTACAAGACCATATGTTCAAAAATATATTAGATATCAAACTCATGTACAAGATGTTGGATGGCAAGGAATTGTCTATGATGGAGCACTATCCGGAACAACAGGACAAGGAAAACGTCTAGAATCAATTAAAATTAGTTTAGAAAACCAAGAATATACTGGAGATATAGAATATCAAACTCATATACAAAGTATTGGCTGGGAAAATACTTGGCACAAAAACGGAGCAGAGTCAGGAACAACAGGACAAGGAAAACGTCTAGAAGCAATTCGAATTAGACTAACTGGAGAAATGGCACAACATTATGATATCTATTATCGAGTTCATGCTCAATCATTCGGGTGGCTAGACTGGGCTAAAAATGGCGAAAATGCAGGAACAGCAGGTTATTCTTATCGTCTAGAAGCAATAGAAATTGTCCTTGTAAAAAAAAGTGAAACAGCTCCAGGAACAACCACAAGACCATTTGTTCAAAAATATATCGGCTACGAAACTCATGTAGAAGGAATTGGATGGCAAAGTACAGTTTATGATGGAGCATTATCTGGAACAACGAATCAATCCAAAAGAATAGAATCTATAAAGATTAATTTACAAAATCCTGAATATACAGGTAATGTAGAGTATAGATCATACATAGAAGGTACTGGTTGGGAAAATATTTGGCATAAAAACGGAGTAGAGTCAGGAACAACAGGACAAGGAAAACGCTTAGAGGCGATTCAGATTCAATTAACTGAAGAAATGAAAAATCATTACGATATTTATTACAGAGTATATGCCCAAAAATTCGGTTGGTTAGACTGGGCCAAAAATGGCGAAAAGGCTGGAACAGAAGGATTTGGATATTGCTTAGAAGCAATAGAAATTATGCTTGTAGAAAAAGATGGTACTCCTCCGGGAAGTACCGAAAGACCATTTGTATTAAACGAAATTAGTTATCAAGCTCATAATGCTAATGTTGGTTGGCAAAGTGCAGTTTATAATGGCAGTGTAGCAGGAACCATTGGTAATAATTTAGAAGCATTTGTAATTAATGATACCCAAAGCAGTTATCAAGGTGATATCACGTATGCATCTTATATCAACAATCAAGGTTGGCAAGAAGAAGTAACAAGTGGAGAAACATCAGGAGCAACAGGACAAGGATTAATTATAGAAGCCATCAAAATAAATCTAACAGGAGAACTATCAAGTCATTATGACATTTATTATAGTGTCTATGTTTCGAATATAGGTTGGTTAGACTGGGCCAAAAATGGAGAGATTACTGGTAATGTTGGTTATGGTAATGCGATTCAAGCCCTAAAAATTCAATTAGTAGAAAAAAATGCAGAAGCACCAGGAAATACAGAAAATATCTATAGTGAAGAAGAATTAAAAGTATCATATAGTAGTTATATTGAAGATTCTGGTTGGCAAGGAGAAGTAAGTAATGGAGCCTTATCCGGAACAACAGGAGAGTCTAAAAAAATAGAAAGTATTAAGGTTTCTGTTAATAAAAAAACAATTACAGGATCTGTGGAATATAGTACTCACGTTTCTGGATCAGGTTGGCAAAGCTATTCTTCTGATGGAACCGCCTCAGGAAAAATAGGGGGAAGAATTGAAGCTATCAAAATAAAGCTTACAGGAGAGTTAGCAAAAGTCTATGATATTTATTATCGCGTTCATGTAGCTCAAGTAGGATGGATGACATGGACATCTAATGATTCACCCGCTGGTACAACTGGTGGAGGAAAACGAATTGAAGCGATTGAAATTCAATTAGTAAAAAAAGAAGATCCTGCTCCAGAAAATATTGATAACGATGTTGATAGTTCTTACTTAGAAGCACGCTGGGAAACTAGAGAAGATGGAAATAAATATTATTATGATGTAAAAGGAAATTTAGTGACTGGTGGGGGATATGTAATAGGAGATTTTACCTACTACTTTGGACCAACTGGAATCTATTTAGGAACTGAGAATTTAAAAGTAATTGATGTATCTGCTCATCAAGGAATTATTGAATGGGACAAAGTTTCTGCATCTGGTATTTATGGAGTAATACTAAGAATAGCCGCAGGATGTGAAACAGAAGATGTTCAACTAGCAAGAAATATTGCTGAAGTAAAAAAATATAATATTCCATATGGTATCTATATTTATAGTTACGCCGAAAACTATAATGAAGGTGTATTATATGCACAGTTTACGAAAGACGTAATAAATAGATATAGCATGAATCCAACAC
>CALVSH010000028.1 GCA_944358945.1 uncultured Bacilli bacterium | reverse complement strand
TAGCCAAGTGGTAAGGCAGTGCGCTCTGACCGCACGATGCGTTAGTTCGAATCTAACCAGGGCAGCCAAGGAAATTAACTCTTGCTAGTCAAGAGTTTTTATATACATATGTAATTATCATTAAGTTGACGAATAGATAAAATTTTAATATAATTATGCGTGTAAGAAAAAGTAGATAAAAAAGAAAGAATGGTGAGGAGTATATGACAGAAAAAGAACGTATAGAACTAGCAGAACTATTATTTCCAAATATTAAAAAGACAAGAGAATATTACGAAGAAAAGTATCCTGAAAGAAATCTACCAGATGGTGCAATGGTAACAAGATATGGTCCAAGTCCAACCGGAAGTGTTCATCTTGGAAACCTATTTTCTGCCTTTTGTGATATGGTATATGCAAAACAAAGTAATGGTGTATTCTTCTTAAGAATAGAAGATACAGATCAAAAACGAGCAGTAGAAGGTGGAATCGAAAACATCACAGGTGTTTTAAAAGGTTTTGATATAACTCCAAATGAAGGATATACATTCGGTGGAGAGTACGGTCCCTATAAACAAAGTGAAAGAACAGAAATATACCAAACTTATATCAAAGATTTAATTATAAAAGGTTATGCCTATCCTTGTTTTATGACGGAAGAAGAACAAAATAATATTAAGGAAGAACAAGCTATTAATAAAACTAAAATTGGTATCTATGGAATGTATGCGGTAGATAGAGATTTATCTTTAGAAGAAATAAAAGAAAAATTAGAAAATAAAGAAGAATACGTAATCCGTCTAAAGTCTCCGGGAAATCCAAATAAGCAAATTGAAGTAGTAGATTGTATCAAAGGTAAAATGAAATTCCCTGAACATGATATGGATACAGTACTATTAAAAAAGGATGGAACCCCAACTTATCATTTTGCTCATGTTATTGATGACCATCTAATGCATACAACTCATGTAATCCGTGGAGACGAATGGGTATCAAGTCTACCTCTACATATTGAATTATTTGAAATTTTAGGATTTACTCCTCCAAAGTATGCTCATATTGCCCCAATTACAATTAAAGACCAAGAAACAGGAGCAATCAGAAAACTATCAAAAAGAAAAGATCCCTGGGCAGGAGCTAAATTCTATGAAGAAAGTGGTATCCCAATTGAAGCACTACATCTTTATCTCGCAACAATTGCCAATACTAACTTTGAAGAATGGTATCTAAATAATCAAGATAAAACAATCAATGACTTTACATTCTCTTTTGATAAACAAGCAATCGGAGGAACTTCTTTTGATGAAGCAAAGTTAAATAATCTTTGTAAAACATACTTCTCACGTAAGAGTGGAGAAGAAGTATATAATGAAACATTAATATATACAGAAAAATTTGATAAAGACTATAACAAATTGTTAAAAGAAAATAAAGATGATATGATTCAGTTTTTAAGTATCGAAAAAGATGGCCCTCGACCTAGAAAAGATATCGCCAAATATTCTGATGTTAAAGAAGAATTCTCATATGCTATAGATTCCATGTTTGAAAAGGAATTTTATTCAAAATATGAAGGAGATAAAGTATATGATGTAGACTTAATAACAGAATATATCAACAATATCAATCTAGATACTACAAACGAAGAATGGTTCAACCAAACAAAAGAATTTGCTGTAAAACACGGTTATGCTGAAAAACCTAAAGACTATAAGAAAAACCCTGATTCTTATAAAGGACACGTAGGAGATATCTGTGAAGCAGCTCGTGTAATGATAACAGGAAGAACAAAGTCACCTGACTTATTCTCAATTATGAAAATATTAGGTAAAGATAGAATTAAAGAAAGAATAGAACTATATAAAAAATATAGTAATAGATAAGAGCGTATCTAAGGATATGCTTTTTTTATGCACATGACTTTTTACAGTTTTAATTGACTCTGTTCGACAATTATTATATAATAGCAAACGATTTATACGTCTTTAGGGAGGGTTTTATGGAAGAAATAAATTTAAAAGAAGTGTATAGTTATTTTAAAACAAAAATACTTTGGATACTTCTTGCTGTTATAGTAATTGTAGTAATAGGTAATATCTATACAATACTTACAAGAACACCAATGTATCAAAGTAACACAACAATTGTCTTAGTAGGAGAAAGTAAAAAAAGAATACAGTCAAACAGACTCTGTATTAAATCAAAATTTAATAAGTACTTATAGTGAAATTATTAAAAGTAGAAAAGTATTATCTCAAGTAATTGACAACTTAGATTTAAAAATGTCAACCGAAGAATTATCTCAAAATATTACAACATCATCAGTAGAAGATACAGAACTAATTAAGATTACAGTAAGCAATAAAAATGCTAAGACTGCTAGAAAAATAACAGATGAAGTAGCGGAAGTATTTTCAGATGAAATAAAAGATATCTACAATCTAGAAAACGTTGCGATAATTGATAAAGCAGAACTAGCAAAATCACCATATAATGTAAATTATATAAAAGATAACGTAATTTATATTATGCTAATAACTTTTTAAATAAATCTTTTAGTACTACAAAAAAAGAAGTATCCACTTATCATATCATTACCTCTAAAGAAAATAATTTTAACAAAAAAGATATTAAAGGTAATATTTATTATTATAAGAATAGTTCAGGTATGAAAGATGCTTTAAAAAAGATAGAAGATGAGTTTTTTATAAAAACATCATCTTATGATAATGTTATATCCATGATAAATGATGTAATTGATAACAAAATAGATTTTATGTTAATGGATAAGGCTAGTTATGATGTTATATTAAACCTAGATACAACAATAGATAAAGATAAATTAAAAGTAATTTATGAATTTGATTTAGAAGAAGAAAAAGATGTTTTAACCGAAATAAAAGAAACCTTTAATATATATGCAGCTGGAAAAGATTTTGCAGGCTTAATTGATTATAATGCCATAATTACAGTGAATACAAATACTCATGAAATATTACTAACAAGTATTCCAAGAGACTATTATATGGAAATATCTGGAACTAATGGTAAAAAAGATTCTTTAAGTCATATGTATGCCTATGGTACAGAGACAAGCAAAAAATCATTAGAAAATCTACTTGGTATAACACTAGATTACGACATTAATATAAATACAGAAAGTCTAGTAGATCTAGTAGACGCTGTAGGAGGAATTACTTATTGTTCTGATCAAGCATATACAACTACTCATGCTTTAATTCAAAACGACTATAATGATTCTGGTAAAAAGAAACTATATGTTAAAAAGGGATGCCAAGAATTAAATGGTATTGAAACACTAACAGTTGCTCGCGAAAGAAACGCTTTTGTAGGAAGAGACAGAGTAAGACAACAAAATTGTCAGAAGATAATTATCGCAATATTTGATAAGTTAAAAACAACAAACTCTATAGTTAATTATAACGAAATACTAACGTCCCTTGAAAACACATACGAAACATCTATCCCAAGAGAATTAATTACTAGTATTGCAAAAGACACAATCGATAGTGCAGAATGGAAATTCATTACACAATCAGTCGATGGTACAGATACAAATGATGCTTACATATCTATATTAAATGACTATGGATTTGCTATGATACCAGACACTAAAAGTGTAGATAATGCCAGAAATAAAATAAATACTCTATTAGAAGAAAAGTAAAAGATGAATAAATCTTTTATTTTTTTTGAAATTAGTATTTACATATATTAACCTATATGTTAATATAAAAATAAATGAGATAAGGAGGTGGATGAGAAAAGAAGGAGGGTTTAAAATTAATGAACATAGAATATACAAAGAATTTTGATAAGTCAGCAAAGAAATTAAAAAGGTATAGAAAAGAATTAGCCAATCTAAAAGATATAACAGAAAAGATTACGAATCATAATACGTTTCAAGAGTTACAAAACAATCCAATAATGACAACGATATATAAATTTAAACAATTAAAACATCAAAATAAAGGTCTTGGTCTTTAAATTTAGAAAAAAACGGAGGAGTAATCAGGTTAATTGTAATGCCATCAGAAGATGAAAAAACCATAATCTTTGTATATGTGAGCTATGACCATTATAAAGACTTTTCTCCTGATAAACTCAAATTTTATGATGAATAAATTTGGTAAAGAACTTGGTGAATTTTTAGAATACAAAAATATTAGTATAAAAGAATTTGCTGATCGAATTAATACAACCTCTAAAAACTTAATAGATATTATAAAGGGTAATGTTGAACTATCTCAAAATATGATATACAACATATCTTTTATTACTAGTATTCCAGTAAGTTATATCGAAAATGTAGAGCAAAACTACAAAATGGATAAGATTATAAAAGATTATTTAGATGAGGAACATATAACTATTAGAAATTATATTAATAAGTTTAGTTATAAAGAATTATCTGAAAAATACCATTTAGTATATAGAGACCCTAGAAATGATTACATGATTGCAAAAGATATATTAAAATATTTAAGAATTACAAATCCCAATTCATTAACAAAAGAAAATAATGTAATTTTTTATAAAAGTAAAAATGATAAGCCAGAATTATTAGCTTTATGGTTAGAAAGATGTAATAGAATTATTGAAAATCAAAAAGTAGAAAAATATACAAAAGAAAATATAGATAAATTGGTAGAATTTATTAAAAAAGAGGCAAGTAATAACTTATTTGATGAAAATAAATTAATTCTAAAATTTAATGAGAACGGTATTTTCTTAGCCATAGAAGACGATTTAAAAGGAACTAAGGTAAGAGGTGCCTTTAAAGTATTAAATGATAAACCTGCGATTTTTATTACCAAAAAACATAAAAGATATGCTGATATATATTTTGCTTTATTGCATGAACTTGCTCATTGTAAAAGTGATTTTAATAGAGCAAAAAGTGGAAGTATTATTACACTGCTAGATGACAAAGAAACAGAAGATTATGAAATAAAAGCAGACAAAAAAACTCTAGATTGGATGGTATCAGATAAGATATATGAAAATATAAAATATGATTACAAAAAAATAGATGAATTAGATGTTATTAAAAGTTTTTATGTTTATCGACTAGCAAAAGATAATATTATTAAATATAGTGATAAATTATATCAAAACTATAATCCGTTAATAAAAAATGAACTCTAATTTTAAAGTAAACTATACATGAAAAGTATAGTTTTTTCAATCTTATTATGATTAAAAAGAAACATAAAATGATATACTAATAAAAAAGGGGAAGATATAATGTGGTATATTATAATAGGAATAATTTTATTTATACTAATTTTATTTCTTTTCTGTGCCTTAAAACTTTCTAGTGTCTATGATGATGAAGAAACCAAAAATAAATAAAAGACTTTAAAAAAATATAAAAAAATCCTTGCAGACCGCCCAGAAATATGGTATGATTAAAAAGTCATGGACCCTTAGCTCAGTTGGTTAGAGCATCCGGCTCATAACCGGGCGGTCACTGGTTCGAGTCCAGTAGGGTCCACCATTTATATAATTTGCTATGTGCGAGTATGGCGGAATTGGCAGACGCGCTAGACTTAGGATCTAGTGTCTTAGACGTGCAGGTTCAACTCCTGTTACTCGCACCATTTATGAATGTAAGACCTATTAAGGTCTTTTTTTTTGACCAGTGACCACCATAACAATTCTAAAAAAAGTTACTATGCTCAACTGAGTAAAGGAACAAGTATATATAATTAGTTTATCCACCTAATTTCTTCTAAAGTTCTATATAATTTTTTACAAAAAAAACAGTAGTTAATTTTCACTACTATTTTTACAATCAATTATTTAATCTATATAATTGTTATTTCTTATTTTAAATATCTTAATATGTAATATAGTTATATTTTGTTTGCTTTTTTCTTAGTTAAAACATAAGCTTTATTATTATCTTCATCAGGTTTTACTAATGAAATACTTGAATATTCACCAGCAAAAATTCTAAACAAAGCACTACTAATGCAGTCATCAAAAACAGTTTTTAAACTTCGCGCACCACTTTTTTTGAAATTGCCAACTCTGCAACATATTCCACAAAATCATCATTGAATTTAAAATTTACATCTAACATTTCAAATAATTTTTTATAAATATTTAATGGACTAAAATCAGATTCCCTTAATATTTTAATTATATCTTCTTTTTCTAATGGATTCATAGAAATTGTTTTGAGAATCTACCCATTAACTCTCGCATTATTCCATAATCTACAAAATCCACGGAAGATACATTTGAATAATCGTCATTATCTACTATTCCTGTAAATGCCCCTAAAGCAACAACTGAAAGTCTTGATGTATCAAATTTTTTATCATCAAAATAGAATAAAGAACCATCAAGTAATTTTAATAAAGATCTTTGAACTCCTAATCTAGAAACATGAGATTGTGTGTCACCTGATTTTTCTGCAAGTTTATCAAACTCATCAATAACCAAGATTCCTTTTTCAGCCAAATTTATATCTTTACCGGCAGCTAGATACAAATCTTCCAACATATCAGTAATATTTCTTCCCTGATACCCAGTCTCAGAAAGAGAGGTGGCATCTTCAATAACTATAGGAATATTATATAATCTAGAAATTCTTTTTAATATTTCTGTTTTACCTGTACCTGTAGAACCATAAATTAAGATATTTTCTTTTAATTTAGCAATCAAGTCCATATCGAAATCAGAGTTCACAATTTTTTGATTTTTAAATAAAGCTGTAAGTATCTGCATTATTTGTTCATCCTGGGAAATTATTGTTTTTTTAATTTTTTTATACATAGTCGATATATCTGTATCCTTATCAAATACATCTTCATCAAATTCAGCTTGACCTTTATTATTATTTTCTATAAATGATATTAAATCTTTATTTAACAATTTTGTTAATCCGTTACCATTATTTCTTAAATAATATTTTGCAGTTGATTGAATTCGTTTTTTCCGGACTTTCGCAAAATTCACACTATTACCATTATTTTTTATAGCCATATTAATATCATCAGTCAAAAAAAACATATTCACCCTCATTTGCATTTTTATTAATAATACTTGCATTTATTCCATCATAGTTTCCGCTAATTATATTACACATATCATTGTAATTTCTATTTGTAAAGTGAATGCCAACTGCATAATCAATAAATTCAAAAACTTCATATTTTCTTTCTTGATAAGTTACGTATTTCTTCTGAAATAAATATCCTACTTTTAAATATGGCATAATAATTCCTCCAATAATCATAAAATAATTGTACCAACTTTTCATGAAAAAGTCATTAATATAAACTATTAGAAAAAAACTTAATTATAAAAATGAATAACAATCTTAAAATAAAACTTTATCAACTTTAAAAATCAAAAGTTAATAAAGCTAGTAAAGCTAGTAAAGCTAACATCTTATAAAAAATTCTTTTTTACTAGTAAAGTATTCTAAGTATAAGATTAATAATCTATAAAAAAATTACAATCATAACAGTAATCAAAATTTATGAATTTAGAGTATTAAGAAAAGTTCTCTCTATTCAACCACATTGACAAAATCATCAATAGATATTAAGATATCAGTAAATCGGTAATAGGAGGTCTTCATGGGAATAATAGAACATAATTTAGAGAAAGAAAAAAGATTAATAGAATTATTAGGATATAGTCTACTAGGTCCAGATGGGTCAAACCGTTGGATTATATTAGACGAAAATCAAAATCAAGTTGGCCACATTCAATACAAAAAAATGTATAATGGTAATTCAAAAAAAGGATATTCTAAAATCTTTGGATATCATACGGTAATCAACAGTTCCAATATTACTTATACGTGTGAAAGAAAAAATAATGATAAAGATGGGAATGTTATTACTAATACAGATTTTGACTACTCATTTGATATAAAAAGAGATAATCAAGAAATTGATCATGTTGAAATAAATACGGGAGATATACCTTCGTTATATATATGGAGTAAAAAGTATGGATTTTTGGAATTTAAGATTGATGATAAAGGACTATATCTAGCTTTTAAAAGGAAAACAGAACAGCTTAATATTGAAGAATTATTGATTTATCGAAACACGAATGAATACTATGATAAAAAGAAATATGTATACCAAGAAACATCCTGTGATAAAGTCATGGACTTATCGGAACATACTAATAAAGGTAAAACAATAAAAGAAATAAGTGGAACTAAGCGTTATTGTGAAGACCAACTAGAAATATCTGAAAAAATCTGGGTTGATGGAGAAGAAATAGCTGATCATGAGTATTCTACCAATGATACAGTAGAAGAAATGGCTATTAAAGATGGAAAGGGAATAGACTGTTTTAATCGCTTTAGACTTTTAGTAAATCAACTTATTCCATTTAACGAAGATGTAATAAGTGTAATCGTTAGCGACGAGAATATTAGACAATATAATTTATCAATATTTTTCCCAGATTATGAAAAGAAAATATCAAAACCCGGGATGCAAAAAAAGCTAACACCAAGCAAAAAGAATTAGCAAGAAAAAGAAAGAAATGCTGATTTTTTATATATTATGAATTTACTTTTATAAAACAAAAAATGAATCTCATCAAAAAATAATTCCAAAAAAAATCCAACCAAATCCTATTTTTTGTCGTATAATATATGTATATATAAAAAAGAATTATTATATCAAGATAGAAATTGGAGAATCAAATATGAGAATTGGACTATTTACAGATTCATATCCACCATATATCAATGGAGTATCAACTAGTGTAGAAAATTTAAGAAATGCTCTAACAAAACTTGGACATACTGTTTACGTAGTGACAGTAAACAACAGTCTAACGAAATGGAAATATGATGAGAATACAAAAATATTAAGAATCCCAGGAGTACCAACCAGAATATATGATTATCGCTTATGTAATTACTATTCACACTCAATATACAAATTAATAAAGTCTTGGAATCTAGATATCATTCACTCTCATACCGAGTTTGGTATTGGTATGCTAGCAAGAAAGATTGCTAAGAAAAACAAACTACCACTAGTCCATACTTATCATACATTATATGAAGACTATACACATTATGTAACAAAAGGGCACTTTAATAAATTCAGCAAAAAAGTAGTAAAAAAACTAACGATATATTTTTGTAAAAAAACAGTTCAACATACGATTGTCCCAACAAACAAAATTGATAAATTATTTAAAGAAAAATATGATATTACAGAAAATGTTAGTGTTATTCCAACCGGTATTAACCTAGATAAATTTTTGAAAGTCAATATTTCAAAACATGCAGTAAAAGAAATCAAGGAAAAGTATAATATTTTACCAAGTGATTACGTAATTATTTCAGTAGGTCGCCTTGCGAAAGAAAAAAACTTCGAATTTTTACTAAAGGCCCATCAACAACTATTAACAAAAACAAAAAAGCCTATCAAATTCTTAATAGTAGGGGATGGACCAGATAAAGATAAATATATTGACTTATCAAGAGAACTAAATATCTATGACAAAGTAATTTTCACAGGAGCAATACCACAGGAAGAAATACAGACATATTACCACTGTGCCAATATCTTCGCAACTGCATCAAGATCAGAAACTCAGGGGTTAACGGTAATCGAAGCCATCGCATCAGATATCATACCACTTTGTATAGATGATGCCGTATTTACTAAATTACTTCCAAAAGATTGTATATTTACTAATCAAGATGACTACATAAATAAAGTACTAAGTAATATGAATTTACCCCTTCTCCACATAACAACAAAAAAGAAATTAAAAGAGGTTATGAAAGAGTATAGTATGGAAACCTATGCCAAGAAAGTTCTAACAATCTATAACCGAGTAATTGAAAAATATAATACCAAGAAAAAATAAAGGAGAAACCCATGAAAAAAAGCGTACGAGGGATTGTAATAAAAGATAAAAACATCTTATTGATAAAGAGAATAAAAAAA
Source organism: uncultured Bacilli bacterium (assembly GCA_944358945.1). Classification (GTDB taxonomy): domain Bacteria; phylum Bacillota_I; class Bacilli_A; order RF39; family UBA660; genus Faecimonas. The sequence continues at coordinate 33,177 of CALVSH010000028.1, read as the reverse complement.
GAAAGAACCTATTATGTTATTCCAGGTGGAGGACTAGAAGAAAATGAAACATTAGAGGAAGGTGTTATCAGAGAAGTAAAAGAAGAATTAGGAATAACCGTTTCCGTTGGGAATCTAATAGGTACCGATGATTTTCAAAATACGAGACACTATTTCTTTGATTGCACTTATCAAAGTGGCATATTAGGAACAGGAACAGGACCGGAGTACACAGATCCAAACTATGAAGGAGAAGGCCAATACATTCCTATTGCCATTCCTTTAGCTAAATTAGAAGAAATAGAGTTAATACCATCAGTAATAAAAAATTTGATAATAGATAAATATCTAAACGAAAAGCACTCAAAGTAGAGTGCTTATTTAGTTCAACTTTTTTTGATACCCATAAGAAGAATTGGCGTTTTTTAAAAACTCATCCGTAATATCATTATAATTAGTACAAGAAATAAAATAATTATCTAAAAATCGATAAATTTTACTATTATCTCCAAAATCACAACAAAACTTCTCCTTTTCAATTCCATCTTCCATCTCATTTAAAATTTTACTAGAGAAATCCTGATAAGAGTAGACTTGAGCCGCATTTAAATAAAATATAACATGACAGAAATCACTATCTAAAAAAGTCTTATTTATAACATCATAAATCTGATTATCTATAACAGTCACAATACTATTGATAGTAAAAAGGATACTAGTCTCATCATCTTTGTTTTTATCTATAAAGTCATAAGATGAATCGATAACGGTATCAGATAAATCAATTTGTTCAAAATCTTCATCATTTTCAAATATAATTTCTTGATTAACCAGTTGTAAAATAACTCCATAGAATTCATCTAAAGGTTTAGATAACAGAATTTGATTCAATTCTTTTTCTGTATAAAATTTATCCATATATAACCTCCAACTACTTACTATAATTTTTTTTAAATATTTTAGAATCCTCATCAGATAGTTGGTAACCTTGATTAGAACATAAATCTATAATTAAGTAGCCGTTATCTGATAACTTCATATTACAATCACAGAAAAAAATATCATCATCCGTCTTCTTCATCATCGCTAACATAATCCCATTCCTAATAAAGAATTCATTTACTTTGCTTTGCATATCTAATCTTTCACCATCTGTACGATAAACAAAAAGTCTATCATCATCAAACCCAGGTCTAATAATCAATCTATCTTTATCATTTCGTAACGAAAAATTAGAAGAAAAATCTGGTACTACCGGGAAAGGAATTTTTTTTCTCCCTTGTTTATAAACAAAAACATCATGATAATCATTCAACTGATATCGTAATTGTTCTAGTCTAATAAAACGATTTTCATCTAAATGAAGGCCTTTTTCTTCCTCTTCAATCAAATCCCATACATTATGTGCCATATCTCTGAGTTCATCAACACTAGCTTTCTTCAACTGATGATAATCCTGAATAAAATCTGTCTGTTGAAAGAAAGAAACATCAGGATAGTTATTAAATTCTATAAAACAATCATCTAAAATATCATCAACATTTGTCTTTAAAATAGAAGGTGGAGTACCGGGTATCATTTTTAATAATTTAATATCTCTAGTCTGCACATAAACTTTCTTAACCCCGTTCTCTTTATTAAATATCTTCAAAACTATCACTCCTTGTCTCATATTGTAACACAAACGGTTCTAAATAAAAACACAAACTCAGTAATTTAGACAAACATATAAAATACCAAGGAATCAAAATAAATTTCTTCATAAAAAAACAGGAGATAGAAAGACAGTCTTTTAATTTTTACTAAAATATGATACAATAGCACCACTTGTGAGGTGATATTATGATAATAAACAAACCATTAACAACAGCAATCGAATTACAAGATGAGGTAATGAATATTTTATCTCAAGAACCACCTACAGATAAAAATGTAATTTCTCTATATGAACTTACCCAGTATCAAAGAAAAAAAAGAAGAAATCTATCGACAGATAATGGTTTTGCTGCAGAAGAATTTAATAAAGCATGCCAAGAAAAATTATCTTCAATAAAAAGTAACATGGTAGACTACAACAAAAAAGAGCTAATATTAGAATATGAGGCATCTAACGGGTTATTAATCAATCTACAACTTATAAAAGACCGAAAAGGTGATATGCTAGTAAAAGATTACTATCCTAAAAATTCTTATGGACCAATACAAGAACAACTAGAAAATGCAACCGCAGCCGATGAAGTAATAAGAACGTATATAAAAGAATATCCTACAATGAAAAAAGATATCTCTAAGCTTTATGATGCATATATGAAAAATAGACGAGAGTATCTTCAACTAACCGAAAAAAATTATATTATGAATGCCATAAATTCTATTCTTTTAGTAGGTTTTAACTTTGATGGAGTAAGTATTTTTACGATGACTAACAAAACTCAGCAAAAATTATTTGAAATACAATCAAATACCTTCTATCCTACTAGTTTTAAAGGGGAAGAAGTAACAGATTACACATACACTTTTGGAAATAATGAAATAGTAAAAGCAGTAACAGAAGGATTAGAACAAAATATATTCAAAAGTACATATGTAGAAATAAGAAAATGTCCTCCCTGGGCACAAAAAGACTTATACAAGATAAGAAGAAGAGAACTAAGAAATATAAAATGTAAAGAAAAATTAAAAGTTAAATAAAAATCCCCCTCAATATATCAAAATATGATATTCATATAACAAAGATTATGATAAAATAATCTATGGAAAAGAGGAATTTATATGAAAAAAACGGATATAAGTAATCAAACAGAAAAAAACAACATAGAAAGTGAAGAAAGATTATTAGAATTATTTGGTTATCAAGCTTTAAATACCGAAGATTCTAATCATTATAATATTGTAAATAGTATTGGACAAACAGTAGGTAACATAAGAAAAACAAAAGAAAAAGATAAGTTTTCAAATGAATTTTCAATGTATACAATGGAAATCAATAGTAACAAACTAAAATATCATGGTACTAGGCAAGAAAGAAATTCCAAAAATGTATATTATGTAAATGATGACTACTACTATGAGTTTGAAATGAAAAATAAAAATGGTAATATGGATAAAATCACTTTAAAGTTGGATGAGACATCCCGCCTTGAATTAGATAGTAAGACTTTCGGAAAGGTTGTTTTTTATATTTCTGATTATTACTGTCATCTTAATTATCAACCAAGTGGTAAAGATCAAGTATCATCAGAAATTGTAACTGTAAAATTTAATAATGACAACATATCTCATAGTTTTGATTACAGTCCTGACTACAGTTATACATTAGTAAAAGAATTTTTAGACAAAGATACGCAAGAGAAATCTACGACTACAGCGATACACGAGTATTCTTATCAGTTGGATGAGAATGGTGAACCATATATAGAGTCTAATCTTCAAATATATATAAACAATAAAAAAGAATATATGGAAAAAGGAGATGCAAATTGTGATTCCATCCTAGAAGTAATAGCAAAAGATCAAAAAGCAATAAATACTTTTAACAAAGTAAAAACATTAATAAATGAAAACTATGGCTTAGAAAAAGATATCATGGAAGCTATGCTTGAAAATAGAAGTTCTATAGAAGAAGAACTATCATTATTAGTATCAAGCATAAAACAAGGAAACAAAACAACAAACAGCCCTAAACAACTAACAAAAAAATAATAAGAAAATAGGAAAATAAATGAAACTTATAAAAAGCGAACAAAAACTACTAGATATTCTAGGTTATCAAGCAATAAATTTATCAGATTCTAATCAATGGTTAATTGTAGATAATGAAAATACAAAAGTAGGTACTATAGTAAAAGAAAAACTAAATAATTCAGATCAAGAAAGATATATCACTAGAATAATTAGTGAAAACGTAGTCTACCAAAGTAGTAAAGATGAAGATAATAATTACTATTATAAACTAGAAGTAAGAAATATCCGTGGAAATATGGATACATTTGAATTATCTTTGAATAAAAATCCATTCTTAACCGTAGATAGTAATGATTTTGGATATACAATATTTAGTATAGTGGACAAAGAACAGTTTCTCTTGGATAACACAAGTATAGAGAATAAGATGTCTGAAAAAGGAAAAAAATTGGATTTAATCTTAAATGAAAAAATATTAGTAGAGTTAAATAATAATTCAGAAGTACCTAAAAAATTTGAATACCAATTTGCCGCAACGCCTATTCCATCATTAGGCAATCATGAAACTATAATAGTTGAAGAATTTTCTCATGAAGAAAATGGTGTAATAATAAATCAACAAATTGGCAGAATAAATGATATGGTAATAACAAACAATACTTTTTACCCACCTAATCAAATATTTGAAGAAAGTATTAAGCAAAGGCATCTAAGTACTGGGACATTCCAAGCTTTTAGAGATAAACTAAATGAGTGTTACCCATCATTCCAAAAAGACTTAGTAGAAGAAATGGCAAAAAAAATCACAACAAAAGAGTTTAAGTTATTTACAGATGCTCCTACTAAAAATACAGACAAAAAATATGTAATGAGTAAGTTAAATTAGAAAGAATTTATAAAATACATAAATTCTTTTTCTTTTTCAAATAATATTACTATATTTGTACAAAAACCAATTGTTTGTTATAATGAAAATATAAGGAGTGATTAACGTGGTAAGTCCTAAAAGAGATGAGAGCGAAATTAACGAAGAAAAAATAGTGGACCAAATAAGGTCACTGGGAATTGATATGATTGCGCAAGCAAATAGTGGTCATCCTGGAATTGTCCTAGGAGCGGCTCCAATACTTTATAGTTTGTATGCCCATCATTTAAAAATTGATCCATCTAACCCTAAGTTTTATAATCGTGATAGATTTATTATGTCATCAGGTCATGGTTCGGCATTATTATATGCAACATTATATATGGCAGGATATCCATTGGATTTAGAGAATTTAAAAAACTTTAGACAACTGGATTCTATCACCCCGGGGCACCCTGAGTATGAAAAAACGCCAGGAGTAGAAGTAACAACAGGACCACTAGGACAAGGTTTTGCCACTGCCGTAGGTATTGCTATGGCTGAAAGAAATCTAGCAGCAAGATTTAACAAAGGAAAAAAAGAATTAATAGAGTTCAATACGTATGTTTTAGGTGGAGATGGTGACCTAATGGAAGGAATCACCTATGAAGCAGCATCACTTGCTGGAACATTAAAATTAAATAAACTAATTGTTTTATATGACTCTAATGATATCTGTTTAGATGGACCAACGTCTAAATGTTTTACAGAAAACGTAGCCATGCGCTTTATTTCCCAGGGCTGGAATGTAATTACAGTACCAGATGGAGAAGACGTAATATCAATCACAAAAGCTATCGAAGATGCTAAGCAATCAACGGATAAACCAACGTTAATAGAAGTAAAAACAACAATTGGAAAATACTCTAAACTAGAAGGAACAGCCGCAGTTCATGGTGGACCATTAGAAAAAGAAGATATAACTTCTATCAAAGAAAAAATGCAAATCAGAGATATTCCATTTACAATTTCCCAAATTACAATGGACGATTTTCAAATGTTAATAAGAAATCGTTGTAAAAACATAAGTAGTAAATTTGAAAAACAAGTAGACACCTTAGAAGAGGAAGATAAAAAAGTACTAATAGATTTTATGACAGGTAAGAAATCCTTTGATATAAAAGATATTATCTACAATCCTCCAGAAGAAAACAAAGAGTCTCCTAGGGTAACATCAGGAAAAATACTTTCTTCTATTGTACAAAGTAATCCAACTATCATTGGTGGAAGTGCCGATGTCTTTAAACCTACCAAGACTTATGTAGAGGAAGTAGGGGACTTCACAGCCGACAACTATTCCGGTAAAAATATCTTCTTCGGAGTAAGAGAAAATCTAATGGGAGCTATCCTAAATGGTTTTGCTTTATGTGGCTATCATCCCTATGGTTCAACTTTCTTAACATTTAGTGACTATCAAAAACCAAGTATCAGACAATCTGCTTTAATGAATCTACCAGTAACTTATATTTATAGTCATGACTCTATCAGTGTCGGAGAAGATGGTGCCACTCATCAACCCGTGGAGCAGTTAACTTCCCTTCGCGCAACACCAAATCTAGAAGTATTCCGTCCAGCCGATGCTAATGAAGTAATTGGTGTTTATCGAACTATCTTTGAAAAAGAGAGTGGTCCAGCCGTAATAACGTTATCTAGAAACACACTACCAATACTAGAAACAACTAAGATTAACGAAGTTCAAAAAGGTGGCTACATTGTCTACGATACAGAAAGAAAACCATCAGGAATTTTAATCGCCACTGGCGAAGAAGTTCATCTCGCTATTGAAGTCGCCAAGAGATTAATGACAAAAGGTATGGATATCCGAGTAGTATCTATGCCATGTATCAAACGTTTTGAATCACAAGACCAAGAATATATCGATAACGTCTTACCAGTAGAAATAAGAAAAATCGTTATAGAAGCAGCCTCATCCATGTCATGGAATAGTATTGTCTTCAACAAAAAGAACCTAATTACATTAGATGAATATGGATGCAGTGCCCCTAAAGATGATGTATATAAAAAATATGGCTTTGATGTAGACTCACTAGAAGAAAAAGTAGAAAACTTATTAAAATAATCGACAAAAATAGACTCTAAAATAGACTATAGTAATACTAGGTGATACTATGAGAGTCTATTTTATTTTTGATATTAAAGAAGAATTTATTAACTTATATAAAGGAAACGAAAGAGTTCTATATAACATTCTAAAACAAATTTATTATTTAGAAAAAGATGAAGTAGAATACGGTTATCATTTATTTAAACAACTAATCAATCCTATTGATAAAAACAAAATGGATCGTTACTTATTCTTAAAACTCCACCAAGATATACCATACTCTAAAAGAAATGAAGTCCACTATTATAATAATTTATATCGTGATGAAGTAAGTAGATTAACTATTAAAAAAAGTTATATAAAAATAGAAGCAGAACAATTATCATCATCCTTCTTCGAATATTTAGATGAACTAAATAAACGATTATTTGTCTGTGAGTTTAAATATCAAGATTACTTTTTTCTTCGAGAATTTGCAGAAAAAGAGACAATATAGCTTGTAGAAAACATAAATTTTTAGTAAAATGAAGAAGTAAGGAGATGAAATTATGTGGCATGATATATTAATGGTATTAATAGGACTAATTATCGGCTTAATTATCGGAGTCGTTGTAGCTAGAAAATTAATGAAAAAATACTTAAAAGAAAATCCTCCTATTACAGAGGAAATGTTAAAAGGATTAATGATGCAAATGGGTAGAAAACCTAATCAAAAGCAAATTAATCAAATGATGAAAGCAATGCAAAAATATCAATAAACATTGCTTTTTTTAGCACCTTTGTTATAGTAATGGTAATTTTGCTAGGAGGAAAATATGTATAAAGAATCACAATGTAATACGAAAGCAGATTTTGAAAGAATAAGAACAAATCTTAAAAATAATCAAGATTTAACAAAGCAAGATACAGAAATTCTATTAAATTATCTAAAACAAGAAGCTAAGGAAAAAGAGGATACTTATAAAGAAGGAAAGTGGCTAAAAAGAAAACAACGCAACACGGATATTTTTAATGGAATAGCGAAAGATATGTCAACGGAAGAAAAAGATTTTATCATTACCCAGGCAAATATCAAAATATCAATGGATGAAAACATAGAAAATCTATATAACTATTTAGGACAAGATATTAAAGTAGTAAAGACTGATAAAACACCAACAAGAATAAATTACTTACTTGAAGAATATGACAACATAAAAAAATATGAAGAAAATATCACAGACTATATGAAAATAAATACGCCATTATCCACAGACTTATTACCAATTATCAATGATCAGTCTGAGCAAATTAAAAAAACAAGTGAGAAAATTTTTGGAAAAAAATTCAATAAATAAAGGAAGCTAGTGAGGAAAGTATGTACAATAATTATGATTTAACTTTTGAAAACGATCAAACAGGAGAAATTAAAGAAGCCTATAAACGAATTAAAAAGTGTATCAAGAGAAAAAGACAATTAACAGAAGAAGATACCAATATTTTATTAGATTTTTTAAAAAATGAATCAGTCGAAAAAATAGATATATATAAAATAATACAAGAAAATGCTCAGAAAGAACAAGCTGCTGCAATAAAAGAAAATTCCACTAATAACATAAGTAATCAAGATATGAATGTTATTACATCTAGAACAGCAATCATTATAAATATTAGTCAAAATATGGAGAATATATATGATTACTTTAGCCAAGATATTACACTTGTTAAAGAAGATTTGACGAATGTAAATATGAAACAATTATTAGAAGAATATCGACTAATCAAAAATTATGAAAACGATTATGGACAATACACTACAAAAGAAACTACCTTGCCTGTTAAGATGCATGTATCAATTGATGAATTACCAAAAAGAATTATCAAAAATCGTCTAACAGAAAAACTATATAAGTAAAAGAGGGGGAATAATATGAAAGAACAAAAACCAAGTGTAACACAGATAATAGAGTTTCTAGAAGACAAGAAAGAAAACAAGGAAATAGTAGAGGAAGAACTTCTAAATACAATAATAGTTTATTTAGAAGAAAATATACAAGAGAAGATAAAAGCAAATGAGGAAATCAAAGAAATATTTGCATCTGTAGATGAAGTAAAAAACTACTTAATCCAACATAATAATCTAAATGCAAGACAAAAAACAATTATCAGAAATTTTGATAACTTCAACATAAAATACAACAATGGAAAAGAAAAAATTAATGAAGCTATCACAGAAGGTCTTGAAATAACCAAGAATAATCCTACAGTAGAAAATGTAATTATTCTTTCAAATCAAAGTCAAATATTAAATGACTACACCACGTTGTTTATAGGAATAGATCCAACTTTACAAACTCCAGTATCACCCAGAATTCAAGAACAAGTTAATAAAGCACCAAAAAATGTAAAGAGTCTATCAAAAAAATATAACAAGTAGAAGAACCAGAGTAAAAAGTTTCGCAAAACAAGAACAAAAAAAGAATATAAACAGTGATTAGGAAGAGAAATCTTCTTTTTCTTTTTCAAAAAATACGGTATAATAAATTAGAATTGTTGGTGATAAAATGAAAAACTTTAAAGAAAAACTTGCTTTAGTTCCTACCAAGCCTGGTAGTTATCAAATGAAAAATAAAGATGGAGTAATTATCTATGTAGGAAAAGCTAAAAATCTAAAAAATAGATTAAAAAGTTATTTTACAGGAACAACAACCGGTAAAACAAGAAGACTAGTAGAAGAAATAGATGACTTTGAATATATTGTAACTTCTAGCGAGTTAGAAAGTTTAATACTAGAAATCACCCTAATAAAAAAATATGATCCGAAATATAATATTTTGTTAAAAGACGATAAAACGTACCCCTATATTGAATTAACCAAGGAAAAATATCCTAGACTAAAAATCGTAAGAAATACCAAGAGAAAAAAAACAAAAGACCATTTATATGGACCATATCCTAATGTTGCGGCTGCTAGAAAAACCGTCAATATGATCAATCGCATCTATCCCTTAAGAAAGTGTGATAAACTAAAAAAAGAATTATGTCTATATTATCACATTAACGAATGCCTAGGATACTGTGTAAAAGAAGTCGATGAAGAAAAAATGAATAAAATGAAAAAAGAAATCACTTCATTTCTAAAAGGTGACTCTAAAGAAATAGTCGAAAAAATCACCCAGGAAATGCACCGAGCAAGCGAGGCTATGAACTATGAAAAAGCCCTAGAATTAAAGACAATGTTAGAAGATATTGACATTACCTTAAGAAGACAAAAAATTGACTTAAATAAAAACTATAACTTTGATTTAGTAAATTACTATCAGGATGAAAACTACTTATCAATAGAAATCTTCTTTATTAGAGATGGTCTACTTTTTGGAAGACATAATGAAATTATTCAAACGATGATAGATCCTACCGAAGAAGTGGTAGAGTACTTAATTAAGTTTTATGAAAAGCAAGGAGTATTACCAAGAGAATTATATCTACCAAGTAATTTAAATAGTGAACTACTAAGTGATTATTTCCAAATAAAGACCCATAGTCCACAAAAAGGAAAACTAAAAAAACTTCTAGATCTTGCCAAGGAAAATGCTAAGGAACAATTAGATTTACAAGAAGAAACACTAAAGAAAGATGATACTCTAAGACAAGATGCCATCAAAGAGTTAAAACAACTACTAAATCTAGACCAAGTATCTAGAATGGAATCTTTCGATAACTCACATCTATTTGGAACTTTTTATGTAGGAGGTATGGTAGTCTTTGAAGACTTTTTACCATTAAAAAATGAATATCGTAAATTTAAGATTTCTACCGAGGTAAAAGATGACTTATCTGCCATGAAAGAAGTGCTATATAGAAGATACTTCAAAGTTCTAATGGAAAACCTTCAAAAACCAGATTTAATCGTTATGGATGGAGGAAAACTACAAATAAGTGTCGCAAAAGAAATCATTGATTCCCTAGGACTAAATATTCCAATCATAGGACTAGTAAAAGATGATAATCATAAAACTAGTTATATTATGAATGACAAATACGAAATACTAGATGTCAAAAAAGATTCTAACTTATTCTTATTCTTCACAAGGATTCAAGAAGAAGTACATAGATACGCTATTACTTATCACAGAAACATCAAAGCAAAAGGAATGTTATCAAGTGTTTTAGATGTAGTTCCAGGAATTGGAGAAGTAAGAAAAAAAGAGTTATTAAAGAAATTTGGTTCTCTAAAAAGACTAAAAGAAGCAACCGAAGAAGAACTAGCAGAAGTAGTTTCCAAGGATGTTGCGAAAAATCTTGCCACGTATTTAAAAGAGTTGTAGTATAATGAATAAGAAAGGGTGATTAGATGAACAAATTAAATAAAAAGGGGTTTACTTTAGTAGAGTTACTAACAACAATAACGATACTAGGTATTTTAATGGCAGTAGCTGGAGGAGCAGTTCTAATTTATCTTGAACGTTCGAGAACACAAACAATCGAAACCATTGCTTCTACTTCTTATGATGGAGCAGTTATGTATTTAATGGACAGAAATACATTATTAAACAGTGGAGAATTTATTGAAGTAAGTATCGCTGATTTATATGAGGGAGACTATATCGACCGCCCAAGTGATCCATATAATTCTGTTGCTATGTGTGAAGGAACCGTAAAGGTAACAAATGAAACAACAAGTACCACAACTGGACTAGAAGACTATAAATATGAAGTACATGTAGAATGTAGTTCCGACCACACCCTAGATCAAACTTATCCAAAGGAGTAATACATGAGTAAAATAAAAGTAATGGACGAAATTCTAGCCAATAAAATTGCCGCTGGAGAAGTAGTCGAAAAAACCATGAATGTAGTAAAAGAATTAGTAGAAAATTCAATTGATGCCGAAAGTGATGAAATCAAAATAGAATTAATTGATTCTGGAGTAAAAGAAGTAAGAGTAGAGGATAACGGAATCGGTATGGATAGAGAAGATGCCACCCTAGCATTTTCTAGGCATGCAACCTCTAAGTTAAAAAACTTAGATGACCTATTTAACATTGAATCTCTAGGTTTTAGAGGAGAAGCACTACCATCGATTGCCTCAGTTTCTAATATTGAACTAAAAACATCTAATGGAACAGTAGGCACATACTTAACTCTATCTGGCGGAAAAAATATGCAGGTAGAAGAAAGTGATCTACAAAAAGGAACGACAATCGTTGTAAAAGATTTATTTTACAATACACCAGTACGTCTAAAATATTTAAAAAATCTCTATGTAGAATTAGCCAATATTACAGAATATATAAATAAAATGGCTCTATCTTATCCAAATATAAAATTTACTTTAATAAACAATGGAAAAACTCTACTTTCTACCGATGGAAAAGGTGACTTAAGAAAAGTAATCTATGAAATCTATGGTGCTGATATTACTAAGAAAATGATAGAAATATCTGGTGAAAATGATGACTATTATATTCACGGATTTATTTCCTATCCAGAAATGCAAAAAAGTAATCGTTCTGCCATCACAACCCTAGTGAATGGTCGTGTTATTAAAAATAATGATTTAAATAAAATTATCACAGAGGCTTATCACACTTATATACCTAAAGATAAATTTCCGATTATCGTATTAAATATTGATGTAGATCCTATCCTAATCGATATCAATATTCATCCTACAAAAATGGATATTAAATTTTCTAAAATGGACACATTAAAGACACTAGTTTATGAATTAATCACCAAACAATTAGAAAAATTAACTTTAATACCAACGATTTCAACTAGAACAGAAGAAGCCTTAAGAGAAACAACAATTCCTCTATATCGTGCCTTTAAAAAAGAAGAGGATATTCCTCCAAAACAAAATTATGAAGAAGTAGTATTAGATTTCTCTGCAGCAGAACCAAGTACTATAAAGACTGTTAACGCCGATGATAAAACAGAAGACCAAGAAGAAAAAAAAGAACCACGAATCAAAGAAATGATTCCTAGAGGGATTGTCTACTCAACATATATTATTGCTGAAAATGAAGACGGAATGTATATTATTGATCAACATGCCGCTGCCGAGAGAATTAACTATGAAAAAGTCTTAAAATCACTAAAAGAAAAAGTAATTCCCATCGATTTATTAATACCAGTAAAAATAGAACTGACAGCAAATGAATTTCTAATCATCAAAAACCACCTACAAACACTACAACAATATGGTTTCCTAGCCGAAGAATTTGGTACCAATACCATCATTATTCGTTCTCATCCAAACTGGATTGAAGAAGATATAGCCGAAGAATGTATCAGAAAAGTTGTAGATATCATTATCAGTAAAGAAAACTTTGACTTTGACCAATTCGTTTGGAGAATGGCCTCTACTATGGCCTGCAGAATGTCAGTAAAAGCCAATGATTATTTATCATATGATGACCAAGTATGGTTACTAAATGCTTTAAGAAACTGTGAAAATCCCTTTACTTGTCCCCATGGTAGACCAACTATCATTACTTATACCAAGTATGATTTAGAAAAACTATTTAAACGTTCTCTAGACTAAAAGGAGGCACTATGCAAAAAATTATTGTAATCGTTGGACCTACTGGAGTAGGAAAGACTAAACTTAGTATTGAACTTGCCAAAAAATTAGATGCTGAAATTATCAATGCGGATTCTGTTGCGATATATAAAAAATTAAACATTGGAAGTGCTAAACCAACTATAGAAGAACAAAAACAATCCCCTCATCACTTAATAGATATCAAAGACCCTAAAGAAGACTATAGTGTCTATGACTATCAGAAAGATGCCAGAAAAAAGATTGAAGAAATTACTAAGAAAAACAAAAGAGTAATCATGGTTGGAGGAACTGGTCTCTATATTAAAGCAGCATTATATAACTATATCTTCCAAGAAAAAACCACTTATAAAGATTATGATAATTTAACCAATGAAGAATTATTAGAAAAAGTAAAATCCTATGATAAGACAATAGACATTCATCCTAATAACCGTAAACGATTAACAAGACTACTAAATAAATATGAAAATAATGAACCAATCACCAATCAAAAAGATGAATGTTTATATCCTATTACGGTAATTGGTCTAACAGCCCCAAGAGAAGTAGTCTATGACAGAATCAATCAACGAGTAGATACCATGATAGAAGAGGGACTATTAGAAGAAATCAACTTCCTAAAAGAAGATTATAAATCTTCAAGAGTATTAAATACGGCTATCGGTTATAAAGAGTTCAAAGATTATCTCTTCAACAATAGACCATTAGAAGAAGTAAAAGACAAAATAAAACAAAACTCTAGACACTATGCTAAGAGACAATATACATTTTTTAATCATCAACTAGATACAAATTGGTATCAAGTAAATTTTACAGACTTTGAGAGTACCATAAATGAAATTTATAACGACATAGAAAAAGAAGTCATCTAACTAGACTTCTTTTAATTCTGGATAAATATCTTGATTAAAATTATGTTCTGTCTGTTCCAACTCTAACAAAGTAGGAGTATCAATTAAAAAGAAATTATGTTCTATTAAATTTTCTCCAGTAGAAGTAACAGGATCATCCCAGGTAAGATCTAAATGGTACCACTCTCCATCAAGATATATAGCATTCCATACATGTTGTTCACTAGATATTTTATAACTTTCTATATCCAGCTCTTCTAAAAATAATTCCATTGCATCTGTATATCCACCACAGATTCCATAACCTTGAAGTAGGGGACCATAAGCAATATCAGAACGATATGTTGTATCATTATAATCACTTCGATTAGAATCATAAACACTATGATCAATGATATAATCATGAATTCTTCTAATGTTGTTAATATCAGTATCACCAGCAACAATTAATTCACTAGATAATCTCTCAACTTCTCTTTCAACATCATCTATTTCACTCTCACTATAGCTTTTTTCAATATGAATATTAACTTTTCCCAGAGAATCATACTGTGTTTCAATATGATTAAATCCATTAAAAGGATGAACATAATTATTAATATGAGAAAGCATATCTTGATCATTTGCTAAAACCTCAACCTCATCCAAACAACTACTATAACTATCTGGACAATAAAAAGTAAAATTATCCATTCCAGAATTAATTACAGTATAAAAAATATTATATAAATCTTGCTTACTATTAGGTTCAAAATCATCTGTATTTTGTACAAACTGAAAATCATAATCTCTAAAATATTCATTTTTTTCTAAAACAATTTCATTTTCAGTAAATCTACGTAAAACAGAATAATATAACTTCTGCAACTCATCCTGATAAAAAAATAAGAATCCTACAAGAACAATAGTAATACCCAGTATAAAAACACTTTTTTTCATAATTCCTCCAGTATATAGTATCTGTTAAATTAATTCTACCTTACGAAAGAAAAAAAGTAAATAAAAAACCAATCGACAAAGGATTGATTTACATAACATTTTTCATTTTTGTTAATCTTGATTTTAAACGTGCAGCTTTATTAGCATGAATTTTACCGCTAGACATTGCTTTATCAACTCTTTGAATAGCGATATTATAATTAGTGCTTGCTGCTTCTTTGTTACCTGCTTTTACTTCTTTTTCGAATTTCTTAATAGCAGTTCTCATACTAGATACTACGAAAGTATTTACAGTAGCTTTTTTTGCATTAGAGCGTACTCTCTTTTTAGCACTTGCTATATTTGGCATAATTTCACCTCACTTTTATAAACACATTAATTTTACCAAATAATTATATAAAAAGCAAATATTTTTTCTTTATTTGTAAATATTAATAATAGGTGATTAGATGCATACAATAGATTTAAAAAATAAAGGGCTTAGAACTGACTTAGTAATTGACGATATTGTAAGAGAAAATGAAGCAATAGAAAAGCAAGTTTTATTTCAAGAAAAAACAGTTCAAGTAGAAGAAGTAAAAATAACAAAAGAACAAGCTTCATCCTGGAAGAAAAAAGAAGGAGTCTACCTAACAGTAACCTTTGAAGATATTACAGACAAAAATAATTTTAAACAAGTAGAACAAGCATCCATCAAAGCTTTAAAAAAGGCTTTAGAGGAAGTAAAAATAACAAAAGATAGTAAAGTTCTAGTAATTGGTTTAGGTAATTCCAAATCAACACCAGACTCTCTAGGACCCAGGGCAACAGATAATGTATTAACAACTAGACATTTATTTACCTTAGGAGAAGTAGAGGAAGGTTATAGGAATGTCGCAAGTTTTAAACCAAGTGTAACAGGAGTAACAGGAATAGAAACCAAGGATTTAATAGAAGGAGTTACAGACAAAATAAAACCAGATTTACTAATTGTAATTGATGCACTAGCATCTTCTTCCTTAGAAAGATTAAACAAAACAATCCAAATCACAACAGCCGGAATATCTCCAGGAAGTGGTATTGGAAACAATCGTATAGAAATCAGTAAAGATACTCTAAATATTCCTGTAATCGCAATCGGTATACCCACGGTAGTAGATGGTGCCACTATTGTACAAAACACTCTAGAATTACTCCTAAAAAAGATAAGTTACCAGCTTACCAATCAAAATAATTACAAAACCAAATTAGTATCTGCCAACAACCAAGATTATAAAGACCAAGAAAATATATTAACCATAGATCAAAAAGAAGATCTATTAGGAATGGTTGGACTACTAACCGAAGAAGAATTAAAACAACTTCTTCTAGAAGTATTATTGCCAGTAAACTATAATATGATGGTAACTCCAAAAGAAATAGACTTCTTAATAGAGAAATTATCTCTATTACTGGCAAACACAATTAATAAAAGTCTTCACAAAAACTTTAATCCGACAAATTAATTATCTTTTATAAGGTAAACTGTCCTTGGTGATTGTATGAAAAAAAGATTTTTTTCACATCCTGCAAAAAAGAAGCAAAATAAAGTAAAAAGAATCTGTTTTTTACTTCTTTTTATATGGAGTATTTACGAAACATATCAATATTTAGATAATAAAAATATAAATCTAAATCAAAAAGAACTAGTAGAAATACTACTATCTCAAGATGAAGAAACAAAAATTTTAAATAAGCTTTCTAATATTTTATTTCCCAGTAAAAAAGAAGCAATAAAAACATTAATAAAGGTAAATTATCAAGGTCTAGTAACACAAGAAGAAGTAAAGAAAGTAAGTAATACAAAAAATAATAATGATATTAAAAAAGATCCCGTAATCTATATATATAACTCCCATCAAACAGAAGAGTATACACCAAGTAGTTTTGTAGAGTACAGTGTAATACCTACTGTTCAAATGAATAATTATATATTAGAAGAAAAGTTTGAAGAAGCATCATACCCTACGTTAGTAGAAGAACGTAGTATCAAAGAAGAACTAAATAAAAATAATCTAAACTATGCCGGTAGTTATCAAGCAAGTAGAAACTTCTTAGAAGATGTAAGAAAAAATTATCCAACCTTAAAATATTTTATAGATGTTCATAGAGACAGTCTATCAAGAGATAAGACCACGGTAACAATCAATGATAAAAGTTATGCCAAGATCTTATTTCTAATTGGTCTAGAAAATCCCAACTATCAAGAAAATTTAGCTTTTACTGAAAAGATTAATCAAAAAATAAATGAAAAGTACCCAGATTTATCCAAGGGAATCTATCAAAAGTCAGGACCAGGAGTAAACGGAGTCTATAATCAAGATTTCTCACCATTTACAATACTAGTAGAAATGGGAGGGCCAGAAAATACAATTGATGAAATACTAAATACATCTCTAGCTTTTTCAGAATGTTTCTTGGAGGTGATTAGCGAATATGAATTATAAATCTATCGCCGGTTTTATCATGGTTATATTAATTGTTCTATTTCTAGGACTATATGTAAGCCAAATGACCGGCTACTATGAATATAGTGAAAGTAAAAAACAGGCCCTAACAGAAGATGCTATCCAAAGGTTTGAACAAGATGTAAAAGAAGGAAAAGAAATCAATGCCAAGGACTATCTACAAGAAGAAATAAACTACAACAACGCCTTATCCAATATAGGAATGAAACTATCATCTCTAATAGAAAAAGGTTTCAATAAAGCCATGAATGGACTATTTAATGAAATATCTAAAACGATAAGTAATAATTAATGAAAAAACTAATACTTTCTTAACTAAAATATATGTGTTAAAATTAAAATATAAAATAGGGTAAGAGAGTAGGAAAGTTTATGTATTGTAGTAATTGTTTGTACAAAAATGAAGAAAATCAAAGTCTTTGTTCAAAATGTGGTAAAAAATTAAAGAAACATCTTAGTAATAAACAATTAAAATCATTAGAATCATCCATTACCAGAAGAAGTATCAAAAAAGATGCTTATCACAGACAAAAAAACCCATTATATATAGCTTACATAATCAAAAAACAAGGCGTTATCTATAACTTAGAATTAAGTCAATTTGATAATACATATGATGACTCTGAATTTATAAAATATCTAAACCAAGTAGAAAAATCTTTAACATTTACTGAATAATTTTATATGTAAAATAATGTAATTATTAAAAAAATAGTTTATAAACAATCATACCTATGTTAAAATCAATATATAAAAGAAGAGAGTAGGAGAGGTATATATGTTTTGTAGTTTTTGCGGGCATAAAAATGAAGAAGGGAACAAATTTTGTTCGGAATGTGGAAGAGAGTTAGGAAAAACTCCACCACCAAATAAAGAATCTTCCGGAGGACCAGTAGATTCTTCCATTACTAGAAAAAGTCTCAAAAAAGATGCTTTAAATAAAAAGAAAGGTCCCTTATATTTAGCTTATATTTTACAAGTGATAATTACGGTTGCAGTCGTGATAATATTCTTGGTAATACTAGGAGCAATATTATTCCAAACAGCAACATCAACATCATCAAACGAAGTACAGAAACTAGCCACTTTATTGGTATCATCATTAGGAATTGGACTATTATTTTCCATAATAATGCAAGTAATCACTACTTTATGTAATCTAGGAATATTCAAAATAGCCCTAGATATCAGTAGAGATCAACCAAGTTCATTAGGAAATCTTTTTTCCTATCCCATTCATAATTTTTCAAAATTAATGAAATTATTAGTAGTAAATATCGTTTTCACTTTAATAATGACCATACTACAACAAATTCCAATAGTAGGTAGCCTAGCTTACTTAGTTATAATAATTTATGTAACACCAGTACTAGCTATCTTACCATTTATGATAATAGATGATAAAAACACTAATATATTAGAACTAATAAAACAAGCCAACAACTTAGTAACAAAAAAAAGAATAGCATATTATGCTTTAATAGCTAGTTTTATAGGATGGTACTTACTAGCAATACCAACACTAGGATTAATTCTTCTATGGTTAGTACCATATCAAACAACAGCTTTATCTAACTTTTATTTATCACTAAAAAAAGAAAAAGTATATAACACGGAACCTTCAGGATTAAGTGATACTTCAGTTGTTGTTATATCTGCAATCGTTGGTGTAGTTGGTATTATTATAATTGTATTTGCAATTTCTTTCTTCCTTGTTTCCACAAAATTATCAAATGCAAGTGATAATCTAAAAGACAATTACCACTATGATGACTATAATGATGATTATGATTACGATTACGATTACGATGATTATTACGATGACTATGATGATTATGAAGAAGAAATATTAGAAACGCAAGGAGAAGTAACCATAGGGGAACTAAGTTTATATATTCCCTACGACTATTATAAGTCATCTATAACAGAAAATGCTTGGGAAAGATATTGGTCTGAAGAATATGATGCACAAATTAGTGCAGAAATAACTGAAAAGAGTAGTGCAACACTAAGAGATTATATGACACAGGATAAAAACAGTAACCTAGATTATTTTACAACCTGTAGTGAAATAGAAACAAAAACCATTAATAATCATAGCTGGGATACCTATCACTGTGAAGGTACATACTTATCAGGTACATACTACGCTGCCGAAAAAGAAAACAAGATATATTATGTCTACATGGAACATGATATCTATGATGAAACAGACACGCTAGAATATAATATTGCAGTACCATTACTAGAAAATTCTCTAGCCATTACCAGCAGAAATTCATCTGTATAAACAACAAAAACAAAAGTAGCAGAGGCTACTTTTTTCTATGAAAAACACTTTTCTAACAAAAGAAACTATGCTATAATTTAATATAGAATAAAAAGATAGGGTGATGGCCATGGATATAGTAGAAATCCTAGAAAAATTAAAATCAGATATTAATATCAAAAAAGCCAATTATAATAAAGAATTACAAAAAATGGAGAAAGAAACGGACTTATTAAACTACATAAAAGGTATGTTAGATATTACAGAAAATAACGTCAGTAACTTTCCTTACTATGATAAAGTAACCAAGGAAGATAAAGAAGCCGAAGAACACTTTAACACCATGTTAAAATATACCCTAAAAGAGGACAAAATTATCTCATCTTTTAAATCAGAAATTAAAAATCTATATTTTCTAGAAAAAATAGGGTATTACCATGCAGAACAATATCAAGAAACAATAAAAAAATTAGAGGAATATCGTCTAAAAATAAAAGCTGCATATTTAGAATTGCAAAAAGAAAAAAGCCAAAAAACACAAACAAATAATAATAAAAACATATTAAAGCAGCTAGAAAAACTAGAAAAATCTCTAGAAGAACAAAAAGAAGTAAAAAATATAGATAACTTCTATGAAAGCTTACAGTACTCAAATCTTTCTGAAAGTGAAAAAACACAAGTATTATTTTTTGTACTAGAGAATAATTTAAAAATGCAAAAACAACAACTAAATGATTACAATGTTTCAAAATCTAATACAATAGAAAGAAAAATCGGAAAGATAAATCCAGCTAATATCCAAAAATTAAGAGATGCCATCGTAAAATTACAAGATAAATTCTCTATCAAAGTAACAACGCCAGAACAAAAACAAAACAGAGAAGAACGTTTCTTATTTATAATCTAAGAGTAGGTGATGATAATGACAGAACAAAAGGAATTAATTACATGGTTAAAAGACGCTATTAACGAAAAGAAAAAAGTAACTAAAAATTATAATCTTCGTATGGATCAAAACTTATCTCAAAAAATAGATATTCTAGACAAGCTAAAAAAAGATGTAAATGAAATCACTACGATAGATATGAATCAATTAAATATGATAGTAGATACTTTTAACATAACAGAAGAAAAGAAAGACGAAATGAAAAGCGAGCTAGACGTAATTAAGGCAGTATTGACATTAAATCAAACTGAAAAAACAAGTTATACTTTATCGCCACATCAATTACAAATACTATCAGCATTGATAGATAATTTAACAAGCTACATCGATAAACAAAATAGTGCCCAGCAAGCAATTGATCCAGAATATCATCACATCATAACAGTAACTAATAAATACAAAAACTTATTATCTAACATTATAAATCCTAATACCAATCAATTAATCACAGAATTAGATACGATATCAGAACTTTTTGAAGAAGAAAATATAAAAGAAGAAGAAAAGCAAGCCATACTACTATCACTAATGAAATACAACCAAGAAATAGTAAAAAAGCAAAAAAAACAAGAACATAAACTAACAACAAAAGAAATTACCTCGATATTAGAAAAACATAATTATATATATAAAAACTTAGATACTATCTATCAAAAAGACTTACTAAATAATGCCACTAGAATAAACCTAGAAGAAGTCTTATCCACAATGGAAAAACTAAACTTTCCTAAAATAGATGAAAAAACTCAGGGACTCTTACTAACAACCTACTTATTAAAAACAACTAAGGAAACTATAGAAGAAATAACCAAGTTAGCCTTAAGCAAAAAGATGGATATTTCTATTTTAGAAGAATTAGTACCAGCTTTTATTAAAGATGATAAAGAGTTATCTAGAATGGAAGACTTTAAAAACAATTTATCTCTATTAACAGAACATGGTATCAATATCGCTAGAGTAGCTGAAAAAGAAAAAGATTTATTAATTATATCAAACAATCAATTAAACCAAAGTCTAAGATGGTTAGAGTGCTATGGCTTATATAGAACAAATACAGAAAATAATTTATTAGACGATTTTCTATCAGCTTTAAAATCAAAAAACATTCCAGAAATTATAGATTTATGGATAGAAAATCACTCTTTAGGTACCCTTTATATTAAAAATAACTTAAGTGCTTTATCGACATATCTATCAGATCAAACCTTATTGTTTTTTAAACTATATCAAGCAGAACATAAAAACTTAAATAATGCTTTCCGACTAACAATGTCAAATGGAGTTAAAAAACTAAGTCTAAGAAAAGAGCTAACAAATGATGCCTATGAATACGAAAAAATAAAAGATATTCCAAGTGCATTTTTAGAAACATCATATAAAAAACCAATATTTAGATTAGAAAAAGAATATGACAAAGTAGCAAAGAAAGCCTTATATGATAAAATATCAGATCAAATATTTGATAACTCAGATATTATTAGTTTAAATAAGTATAGTGATAAGGAAACATTACTATATAATATTGACGGATTAAAAATATCAAAACTAAAAGTACTAAGAATTTATAATGCCCTATGTCAGAATAATCTTGGAAATACGCTAGATGCTTTATTATATGCCATCTGCTACAACAAAATAATCACAGAAAAAGAATACAACAACCTAAAACAAACAATACAGGAGCTAACAGGATTAAAAGAGGTGGTACTATGAATTTTTTACTAAACTATAACATAACACAAGAAACGATAAACAAAATAAAAGAAAATAATGAACCAAGCACTATTTTCTTACTAGAAACCCAAAGACAAAATGTAATAGATATTATAAAGTATCTACAATTAATCAAAGTAGAGACAATAGATCAATTATTAATTAATAGAGTAGAGTTCTTCTTATTACCAATAGAAAAAATAAAAAGAACATTTGAAAACTATAATTTAGAAATCTTAGTACAATTAATAAATGAAGATATTAGTGTTTTAAATAACATAGAAGAAAAGTAGCGACCAGTAATCGCTACTTTTATTAACTAGATTATCCTTGATATAATTCTTGACGAATCAAATCTAAATTATTATTCATAATATTAAGATAAGTAAGCTTGTTTGTTCTATCTTCATCACTCAAATTATCTAATTTATGTAAAGATGCTTCTTGCAAATCAGGGTAAGTATCTAATAGTTCCTGAGCTCTATCATTGATAGTATTTCCTTCAAATGTATAAATATAATTAATATCTCCATTTTGAATAAGTGCTTCAGCATCACTAATTGTCTTTGCTGTAGAATCCTCATCAACACAAATAACATCTAATCCAAATTTTTCTAGATACTGCAAAGTAGAAGTTGCTACCACAATAGTTTTATTTTCAGTATTTTCAATAGCCAACCGATAATCAGCATCTAACTCCGAAAGTTCCACCTTCAAATCCTCATAAGCTTCATCGATATCTTTCTTTATATAACTACTAGTAACATATTCCTCAAGGCCCAGTCTTACATTTTGAGCCATCATAAGCAAAGAAGAAGGATTTAACCATAATTCTTCAGGTGCATAATCAGTCTCTAAAACATATGCCGTATCAATAATTCTTAAATCAGGATTTAAATCTAGTAAATCAAACGCTAGATCACTTTCTTTTTCAATTAGCCCATTATAAATAAACAAATCATAATTACTAAAATCTTTTTTCTGTTTATTACTAAATTCATATTCTTCTGTATCTACACCATCTGGATAAACCGCTGTAATACTAGAATGATTTCCATATAATTCTTCCGTAATATACTCATTAGGATAGTTAGTAACTAAAATACGAATATCATCCATATCATCTTGTTTACACCCAGTAGTAGTAAATATTGCCATAATAAAAAATAAGAATAGTAATAATAATTTTTTCCTTTTCATTCTATCTCTCCTTACTTTAGGAACTGGATCATATCCACCTTTACAAAAAGGATTACATCGTAAAATTCTATAAATCCCCAGACAAACACCATATAACGTACCATGTATCTCAATTGCCTCAATCATATATTCAGAACAGGTTGGAGTAAATCTACAACATAAATGAATACGACTAGGTATCTTTTGATACAGACGAATAAGCCCAATAATTATCTTTTTCATGATGGCCCCCAGTCCTAATATTACTATTTCATTTTACTATAAAGACCACAAAATAGCAATTATAAGTATACTAATTTCCAGTTTTTTGATATACTTAGTATGGTGATTATATGGACGCATTATTTAAAAAACTGAATATTAAACCAAAGGATATTAGGTTATACAAAACCGCTTTTTCACATAGTTCGTATGCTAATGAACATAAAGCAAGACAGGATTATGAACGTTTAGAATTTTTAGGCGATGCGGTAGTAGACTTAGTAGTAGCTGATTATCTTTATTCCAATAAAAAAGAAAGCGAAGGCGAAATGACTAAGGTACGAGCAAGTTATGTATGTGAAAATGCTCTTTATGAATATTCAATGTCCCTAGGATTAAATAAATATATTAAGGTAGGTCACGGAGAAGAAAAAGAAGGCGGAAAATTCAAAAAAGCAATTGTTGCAGATATCTTTGAAGCTTTAGTAGGAGCAATTTACTTAGATTTAGGTTATGCAACTGCAAGAAAAGTAGTACTAAACATCATTGTTCCTTACATTGAAGATCCCAATATTATCTTTTTTAGTGATTACAAATCTGCCTTACAAGAATATGTTCAGACAAATCAAAAAAACCTACATTATGAGTTAATTAAAGAAGAAGGTCCAGCTCATAACCGTATCTTTACAGTACAAGTAAAAATTGATGATATCATCTACGGTACTGGAGTATCGACTTCCAAAAAAGAAGCAGAACAAGAAGCTGCCAAAGTAGCTTTAGAAAAACTTGCTGTCTAATCAGTTGAAATAATAGTGAAAAATATGATATAATAAACTCTGCTTATCGGTGGGAAACACCTAAATACTTTGTATAAAACGAAAAAAAGAAAGGAGATTGATATGAGTAAAATCAAAATATTTAGTCTTGGTGGATTAAATGAAAACGGAAAGAATATGTATATTGTTAAAGTAGATAAAGATATATTTGTATTTGACGCCGGACTAAAATATGATAACGATATGAATTTAGGAATAGACTACATTATTCCCAATTTTGATTATTTAATAAAAAACAAAAAAAATATCAAAGGTATATTTTTAACACATGGACATGAAAGTAATATGGGAGCAGTTCCAGATATCTTAGAACAACTACCACAAATTCCAGTCTATGGTACTAAGTTAACATTAGAAATGGTTAGAAAAGATTTAGAACCTAACCAAGTAAAAAAAGCAAAATTAAAAGAAATAAAACCACATACAAAGATTAATTTTGGAAAGAACTCAATCTTTCCAATTAGTGTAACCCATTCGATACCAGATGCAGTATGTTATGTATTATATACACCAGATGGAGCCATTGTTTATACAGGAGACTTTGTCTTTGACGCAACAATGCAAGGAGCTTTTAAAACCGATATTGGAAAACTTGCTTATGTTGGTAAACAAGGAGTGCTATGTTTAATGGCTGAATCATTCTATGCCGAAAAAGAGGGACATACTTCACCAAATAATAGAATAGCTGGTTTTATAAGAGAAGTACTAGCCAAGAATCCTAATAGAATCATCGCTACTATTTTCCCAGCACATTTTTATCGTATTCAAGAAATATTTAATGAGGTATCAAAAACTCATCGAAAGATGGTAGTCATGGGCAAAGGTCTACAAGACATGATTAATAAAGCAGTAGAAGAAGGTTACTTAACCATAGATAAAAAAAGAATAGGTACATTATCTGACTTAGAAAACAAAGATACAGTCGTACTAATTTCAGACGAAAAAGAAAAACCATTCAACAACTTAGAAAGAATCATCAAAGGATATGACAAATATATTAAGATTAAAGAGTCAGATACCATATTTATTACAGAACCTGCTTATCCTGGAATAGAAAAACGTTCGGCTTTAATTATGGACGAAATCGCAATGCTAGGAGCGAATGCAGTAAGTCTATCAAGTAAAAAACATCTTCTACATCATGCATCACGTGAAGATTTAATGTTGATGATTAATTTGATGAATCCTAAATATTATTTCCCTGTAAAAGGAGAGTATCGTAATCAATACGCCAATGCTGAAGTAGCTGAAGAATTAGGAATTCCAAAAGAAAACATCATACTAAAAGAAAATGGTGATGTAGCGGAATTTATTAGAGGAAAACTAACAAATTCAAACGAACATGTAGAAACAGATCAAATTCTAATTGATGGAAAAAGTCAAGGAGATATTGGTAATCTAGTATTAAAAGACCGTGAAATGTTAGGAGAAAATGGTATTGTAATTATCAGTTGTACTCTAGATAAGAAATCAAAAGATATCTTAGGAGGACCTGAAATACTAACTAGAGGTTTTGTCTATGTAAAAGAAAGTCAAGACTTATTAGAACAGACAAAGCAACTAGCAAGAGAAACGATAGAAGCAAATATCGAAAAAAATACTAAGAGAGTAGACTACGCAAAAATTAAAAATGATGTAAGAGACCATCTTGGCAAATTCTTCTATCAAGAAACTGGTTCAAAACCAATGATTATTACTGTAATTCAGGAAGTGTAAAATGAAAAAGATAAAATATATATTTGTTATTTTAGTGTCTTTATTACTAACGACAGCTTGTAATCCCACAACAGGTACTCTAACATGTACCATGAGTTCTTATCCAACAGACGGAATTACTCTACGTTCTACTTATACTGCAGAGTACAAAAATAACATTGTCACAAACTTAAAAACAGAAGAACAAGTAATTGCGGAAGACAAAGACAACTTAGAAACATACCAAGAAAAAATAGAAGAACTATATCAAGGATATCAAGGACTAGATTATTATGAGAATAAAACCTCAATTAAAGGGAATACCTTAACTAGTACAACAAATATTAATTATAGTAAAGTAGATACTGACAAATTAATAGAAATTGATGATGGTAATGCCAATATGATAAAAGATGGTAAAGTAAATATAGACGATTTACAACAAATGTATAAAGATAATGGTTGCAATTGTAAAAAAAGAGCAAAGAATTAATTTCTTTGCCAATTGTCTTCGTAGCTCAGTTGGATAGAGCAATCGCCTCCTAAGCGATAGGTCGGCAGTTCAAATCTGCCCGAGGACACCATAGATAAATTAGTCGAGGCAATCGACGTTAAATATATGAAAGTTAACATTGGTTAGCTTTTTATTTTTAATGAAATATTTTTTATATATGTTAAAATAATATTAAGTTTTATTTATAAAAAAATTATTTCAGGTAGTAAAACATTACAAGATAAAACACAAAAATAGATAAATTATTTTAAAAGAACTTAATAAAAAATTCCCGTGCTATGATGAAATAAAGTTATTATAAATAAGAAATGGATTATAAACTTTAAGGAGAATACCTATGAAAAAAATAAAGTTGTTGTTATTGGGATTATAAACAAAGATGATAAAATTTTAATGATCAAGCGCGCAAAAAAGGAAGGCGAGTTAGAATAGGTTTTCCCTGGTGGAAAAGTTAAAGAAAACGAAACAGAGGAAGAAGCTTGCATTCGAGAGGTTTTTGAAGAAACAGGTATCCATGTAGTTGTTGTGGATAAAATAGGAGAAAGAATTCATCCTGATACAAATATGAACATAACTTATTTTCTATGTAAATATGTAGGTGGAAATATTAAAATACTAAATTATAATGAAGTTTTAGAAACTGATTTTAAAGGACAAGAAGAAATAAAAAGAGATATCAAAACAGATATCTTTCCACCAGTAAAAAAAATATATAGATAAGTATATAAAATAGTATTTTTATAATTAAGTGTTAACTAATATAAACACAGTATAACTCTACTAAAATTTAAAAAATTATTTCTAATAAAAGTAATACTGATTCTTACTCACTTAATATTAAATAATTCTTTAATTAATTTATTGAATTCCAAATAAACACAAAGAACTTGACAATCAATCTTTCAACTCATACAATAAATAACTAAGAGGTGTAGTAATGAATTCTAAAGTAAAAAGTATCGAAATCGCAACAGAATGGTGGGTAGATAGAATAACAAATCCTACTCGTGAGTTTTTCACAAGTAAAAAAAAGAATGACTCAATCACAACAGCAGGAAATATTGCATTTATATTAGCCCAGGAAGAAAGTGAAAAACTATCAAAGAAGCAAATAGAGAAATTTCATAAAAACTTATCAGAATATATCCAAGAAGAATTACAAGATAATGGTATTTGTAAATTAGAAACAAAATTATATCCAACAAACACTCTAAACAAAGCCGCTTTATCTGCCGGAATCGAAGAGGATTTATTCCCCTGGGAAACAACGATGACTATAACAAATGAACAAGTAGAAGTGTTAAATGTAATTGGTGGAAGGAAAAGACTTCATCCTATAAAAGTAAAAAGATAGAGTCGATACTAAAAAAACTTACTTTTCTCATAATAAGAAATAGTAAGTTTTTTAAATTTTACAAATAACCAAGTGATCAATTCATCATTTGCAATAAATAAATTTTTTGTTACAATAAACAAAGAGGTGAGAAAATTGAACTTAGAAAAAGATAAATATATCATTGTAGAAATTATACCAACTCATTCGAAAGCAGAAAAAGGAACAATTGCTCAAATATCTGCCTTAAAATTAGAGGGTCTAAAATTAATAGACCGTTTTGATTATCGTCTAAAAGATGAATTAATTGAAAATGAAGATTTAAAAAATATGATTCAATATGATAAAAAAAGTTTTACTTATATAGATAATCCATATTTCATAATAGAAAAATTTAAAGACTGGATAAAAGATTATCCTATATTAATATTAGAAGATACTTATACATTGGATTATTTAAAAGATATTGAAAACAAAAAAGAGATGATTTACCCTTATTTAAATATGGAACATTCTTATGATGTGTTTAATGAAATTATAAAAAAATATAATTTAGAACCATCTGATCATTTAGTAGATTTGTTGTATGAAGCAATTATTTACGAAAGCAATAACAAAGAAAAAAAGGAGTCATAAAACTCCTTTTTAGATTACACTATCCTAGTAATAGAAACAGCTGCTGAGTATAAGTCATTTGGTACTAAGCTAATATCAATTCCTGATGTATTAATTAAACGATAACTAGCTCCAGGAAGTGCTGCAAATATTGCATTACCACTGATGGTACCAGTATCACAACAAGTAAGTTTATTATGTGTTGAAGAGTGAGCGATTAGAACATCTGATGGCCAGAATTGATGTAATTCTACTCCTAGTGTTCTAGGTTCACAAGTAGACAATTCGCTATCACTATGTCTTACATTAATCCACCAGTGAATAATATAAATTCCTTCTTCAGGAATAGTAAAGTCTCCAGTAGCAGGATTATAAGCAATTTTATTTGAAATATTAGTAGTTTGGAATAAAATAGGTTGATTATGAGAAATAGTAGAATTGGTTTCATCATGTACCATAGCGTAACTATCTAAGTTAGTAGCAGGTTCTCCAGCAGGTCCGGTAGGCCCAGTCGCACCGCTTGCTCCCGTTGCACCCGTAGGTCCAGTAGGTCCTTGAATACCAGTTGCCCCAGTAGGTCCGGTCGCACCAGTTGGACCAGTTACACCTTGAGGTCCAGTCGCACCCATTTCCCCGCAACAGCCAGCAGGCCCCGTAGGTCCAGTAGGTCCTGTTGGACCAGTAACACCTTTTTTGCAGACACAATCTAAGACTCTACATAAGCAATCATCTTTTTGCTCGTGACAACAATTTCTCTTGATGTCTTCTAAATTATCTTGATTCATTTTTTCCTCCTTTCAATATATCATATGAAAAAGACAAAAAAGGTAATATGCTAATAACCAGGGAAGAAAAAAATTTTTAAATAATTAGATATGATGTCCCAAAAATTACTCATAAATCCACAAAAAAATATCAAATTATGTCAAATTTACTTTCCCTTATTACATAAAATGATATACTAATAGTAGGAAGTGTGAGTAGTATGAAAGAGCGTACATGTGTGATAATTAAACCAGACGGAGTGGACATAATATTATTAAAGGCTATGAGAAAAATTGCAGAAAACAACCTAGTAATTACAAACATAAAGGAAATAAAACTAACAAAAGAGTTAATTAAAGAACAATATGAATATTTAGTAGACGACCCATGTTATCAAATTTTAGAAGAATTTATGTTATCAAAACCAATAATCGCAATGATAGTAGAAGGAGAAAATGCAATTACTAAAACACAATCATTAATAGGACCAATAGAAGAAGGATACATTCCCATCAATACAATACGTGGAGATCACATAGATTACCATAATAGTAAAGACCTTCGTATTTATAATTTAATGCAATCATCAGACTCCATAGAAAATGCTGAAATAGAAATCAAGCGATATTTTAACTCTGACAGATCAAATGAATGCCAAAAAAAATTTATAAAATAACAGTACAAGAAAAAATTAACAAATAAAACTAACTAAATCAAATTTCTTTAACCATAGATGAAAATTTACAAATTTAACAAACTAGTATATAATAAAGAAAATTGTGTAGAAGTTTATATTTATGGGAAAAAGATATTTAGTAGAAGAAATCGAGGGGGAAGATATTCTCAAAACGATTCTTGGTGGAATCATTCTAATTGGCATCATAGTTTTAATTAATTATTTTATTTTTAAATCATTAGGAGAAAACATCTTACATTTAAACGACTTGAAAACGATGGATCCAGAAGTACTTGGAATATTAATTGGAATATTTTTATCAACCTGTATTGGACTTTTTGTATTTATCTATAAATGGATAGAAGGATATGAAGATTCTATTCCACTAAGTGGCAAAGTAATGTTATGTGCTAGTGCTATTCTCATGGTTTTATCATCAATTATTGTACCAGTTATACTATATTATAGTGTACATGGAACAATCACCTTTGAATGGATGGATTTATTAAAGACATTAATACTAAACACAATCTTATTATTAATCGCAACACCATTAGTAACATTATGTCAATTAATTATTGTAGTAGTAATCGGCAGTATATTATCTTTTATAATATATAAAACCATTTATTTTATAAAATCATTTAGAATAAAGAAAACTATCCCTTGGCAAAAAATATTAGAGTTTAATGAAGAAGAAAATATCAGAGAACACACTTGGTATATGCAGGTATATCCAGAAAAAATCGAGTTTTATGATATGAATAGAAAAATACAAACTATGATTTCCTTTAAAAGACTAGGTTATTCCAATTTAAAACCATTAATGCGTCTTACTTTGATTGATTGCCTATCTAAAAAATTAAAGACACACTTAAAAATAGTGGACAAATATAACGTAAGATGTGGTCATGATTTATTTGTTCTTAATATGCATGTAGAACATAAATTAAAAAAAGGAAAAAGACAAATAGAAAAACAAGAACGAGATATAGAAAAAGAATCTCGTAAAAGAAAGAAAAAACACAAAAAAGAAGAATTAAAAAAATATAAAAAAGCAGTTAAAGCCGGAAAAGACTGGTAAGAAAAAAGCACTACAAAAAGTAGTGCTTTTATTATAAAAAATCTTTTTTTAATTGTTGACCTGAAGTTAGCACTAAGTAGTATAATGAAATAGAAGGAGGATGTATATGACTATTGGAGAAGTAAGTAAAAAATACAATCTAACAACCGATACATTAAGATACTATGAAAGAATTGGTCTTTTAGATCCTATAAAAAAAGTAAATGGTAAAAGAGTATATCAAGAAAGCGACCTAAATCAATTGGATTTTATTATTTGTATGAAAAATGCTGGTCTAATGTTAGAAGATATTACGAATTTTATAAAGTTATCCAAACAAGGAGATAAAACGGCCAGGGAAAGGTTACAAATCCTACTACACCAACAAGAAAAACTAAAAAATGAGTTAGTTGAAAAACAAAAGACATTAGACTATCTAAATTATAAGATAGACTTATATCAAAAGAAAATAAAATAGTTAGCACCCTCTTTATAATAGAAAGGAATGATGAATAATGGTAAAACAAACTGCAGGAAGAGATCAATTAGGAGAATTTGCTCCAAAATTCGCTCAGTTAAATGATGATGTATTATTTGGAGAGGTATGGTCAAGAGAAGACAAATTATCTTTAAGAGACCGTTCACTAGTTACAGTCGTTGCGTTAATGAGTAAAGGAATCTTAGATTCTTCATTAAAAAGTCATTTAATAAATGCAAAAAAGAATGGAATTACAAAAGAAGAAATGGCAGAAATCATAACCCATGCCGCTTTTTATGCAGGCTGGCCAAATGCCTGGGCAACTTTTAGAATTGCCAAGGAAGTATATGAGGAGGAATAATCCCAATGACCGATACTTTAGTAATTTATTATAGTTTTACAGGTAATAGTAAAAAAGTTAGTGAATATGTAAAAGAAAAACTAAATGAAAAAGATAGAAAAGCCAATATTTTAGAATTAGAACCTAAAGTACCATTTTCTACAGACTATGACGAAGTAGTAGAAGAATGGCAAAACAATGATATTAAAAAGGATGTTGAAATAAAAGAGGTAACTATCGACTTATCAAAATATAAAAAAATAGTCTTAATTACTTGTACTTGGTGGTACGGAATAAGCCCTGTTATGAAAAGATTTTTAAAAGATTATGACTTATCTGGTAAAGACATCATAGTAGCAAGTTCTAATGCTGGTTGGTTAGGACATTGTTTTAGAGACTATAAAACTCTTCTTCCAAACTCTAATATAAAAGGGGAGTTAGACTTAGTATTTTCATCAAATGAACAGGAAAGAGATAAAATGCTAACGACACAGGAAGAGATTGATAAGTGGATTGAAAAATTAAATTAGGAGGAAAGTATGACAAAAGAAGAATTTGATAAAATAAATGTATTTGGATTAGGAAATCCTAATGATGCTTATGCAAAATATTTTACAGGAAAAAGTTTTCTAAATCCCTTAACTGACCCATCTAAGACAAATGTATTTCTAGCAAACGTTACGTTTGAACCATCTTGTAGAAATAACTGGCATATCCATCATGCTAAAAGTGGTGGAGGACAACTTTTAATCTGCACAGCAGGATCTGGTTGGTATCAAGAAGAAGGAAAAGAAGCAGTTTCTCTAGAACCAGGAACAGTAATTACAATACCTGCTAATGTAAAACACTGGCATGGAGCTAAAAAAGATTCTTGGTTTAGTCATATCGCAATAGAAGTTCCTGGAGAAGGAACTGAAAATGAATGGTGTGAGCCAGTAAATGATGAAGAGTACAATAACTTATAAAATTTAAAATGTTATGAAACTAAAAAAGGCAGAATAGTAGTATGACATTAGAAATCTACCACCTGTCTTTTTATTAACGAACAACAAACATTCTTTAGATTTTTACTATA
>CALVSH010000027.1 GCA_944358945.1 uncultured Bacilli bacterium | reverse complement strand
CATAATGAATATGAATTACCTTTTAATATAAGTATGTTTGCAGATAAAGATGGAAATAAAATACCTATGAATCACGAAGGGAAAACACATGAACAGGCATACAATTATTTTGAAAAACTACAATCTACAATTACAGATGATTGTAAGTTAAACTACTATGAAATTGAAGCATATGAAAAACTTGAAGATGTTGAATATACACCTAATGGAGAATTTGAAAAAGTATTAAGAATTATTATTCTTTCAGATGGTAAAAAATATAATGATAAAACATTAAGATTAGGTGTTATTACTTTAGATATGGAAAATGTAATTTTAAGTCGTATTGGTAAGAAAAAGGAGATTTCTAATGAGTTATGCTATATTTAGATGTGATGGTGTAAAATCATTAAGTGATTTAACTAATAGAGGTAAGCATAACAAAAGAGAAAAAGAATCTTATAAAACAAACCCTGATATTAGAATAGAAGATAGCCATAAAAATATTGAACTTATTAAGTGTGATAAAAGATATATAGATAGATTTTATGAAATAACAAAAGATTATCGTTTAGGATTTAACGAAAGGATGAAAAATGCTAGATCTGATAGAAAGAAAAATTTCTATCAAATGGTAAATGATTCTAAAACTGTTGTAGCAGATGAAATACTTTTTACGAGTGATAAGATATTCTTTGATAGTTTATCTAAAGAAGAATTAATGAAATGGGCAAATACTGTATTAGATTTTGTTTATGAGGATATGGGTTATAAAAAAGAACAAATTATTCATGCAACACTACACTTGGATGAGAAAACGCCTCATATTCATTTAGTTGTTGTTCCACTTGTTAAAAAGTTTGATAAACGAGTTAATAAAGAAAGATATTCTATTTCTAAAAAGGCATATATCGAAAATAGTATTCATTTAAGTGAATTACAAGATAAATATTGTAATCGATTAAACAAAAATGGCTTTAAACTGGAAAGAGGACAAAAAAAATACAGGTGTAAAAAATCTTAGTCCAAGACAACTGAAACAAGTAACAAGAATCTTTAATAAGGATTTAGATAATGCTAAATGGGAACTTAATCGTAAATATAGATTACTTATTAGTAAAATGGATAGTAAAACCAAAGGTATTTTAAATAAGAAAATAGTATTTGATTATAATACTTATTTAGAATTAATGGATTATTTAAAACAAGCAAATGAAGCAGTTAATAAGGTTGCTAAAAGTGAAGGACTTTATAAAGAATTAGATAAAGAAATTAAATACTACAAAGCATTTTTAGCAGTCAATGATAAAAAAGATAATGAAATAAAATATTTAAAGAAAGAATTTGAAGAGTTAAATACCAAATATAATTTTTTAAAAGATTTTATTTCTAATTTACTTCAATTACTAAAAGGTATATATAAGAAAATATTATCTATTGGTACTGATAAAGAAAAAAATTTAGTTAGTGAGCAATTAAAAGAATGTTATAATAATCATTTATATAGTGAATCTGATATTAATGATATTGTTAAAGATACATCTAAAGAGGTAGAATTAACAAATTATACTGAAGAAAAGGACTACGATTTTAAAAATAATCGTAGTCTTTAAATACTAAATGGTGTCAATTTAGTAAACACACTTGTACATTGACATAATCAATGAACGTGTGAAATTGACTTAATCAATTTGACTTTTTAGAAAAATATTGTATAATATATATCCATTAAGGAGGGAAAAACTATGAGCGATAATTTTGGATTAGGTGCTTTTGGATTAGATACAATAGAATATCCAGATCCAGAAAAAAGTCAACCGATTTTTAAAAAAGAAAGTGATCAAGAAAAAGAGGCACGCAGACTTCAACGCCAACAATTAGAAAATATAAAAAGATATTACGAAGAACATCCAGATGCTATATTACCTAGCTGTGAATTTGGAAGTAAATCACATATAGATGAGAATGACAGCATTGTAATGGAAAGAACATATAGAAGAAGATAGAATTGTTAGATATGCCTAATTCATTTCAATTTCTAATCATTTGATATTGAAGGGCATATTATGTTCTATAGATAAATATTAAATCATGTGTTATTTTTTCTTTGTTAATACATAAGGTTTTTCTTCATCATTTGGTCTTGTTAAATGAATAGATGAATAATCACCAGCAAAGATTCTAAACATAGCACTACTAATGATATCATCAAAAACAGTTTTTAAACTTCTAGCACCACTATTTAAAGCAACTGCTTTTTCCGCTATATAATCAATAAAATCATCTTCATAAGTGAAACCTATATTCATTGATTCAAATAGATGTTTATACGTGTTTATTGGACTAAAATTTGATTCAAGTAATATTTTCTTTATATCTTCTTTAGTTAAGTAATTCATTGCTACTAATTTTGAAAATCTACCCATAAGTTCCCTCATAATACCATAATCAACAAAATCTTTAGTATTTATATTAGTATAATCATCGTTTTTTGTTATACCTGTAAATGCTCCTAATGCTACTACTGATAATTTTGATGTATTAAATGTTAAGCCATTAAAATAATATTCAGTACCATCTAGCAATTTTAAAAGGGATCTTTGAACTCCTTCTCTAGACACATGACTACGTCCAGAATCTTTTTCTGCTAATTTATCAAATTCATCAATTACAAGAATTCCTTTTTGAGCTGACTCTATATCTTTACCTGATGCTAAATATAAATCATTTAGCATATCTTGAATATCTCTTCCAACAAAACCAGATTCAGTTAAAGAAGTTGCATCTTCTATAACAATAGGCACTTTATATATTTTAGCAATTCTTTTCAAAATTTCAGTTTTACCTGTTCCTGTTGAGCCGTATATAATTAAATTTTCTTTTAACTTACTAATCATATCAATATCAAATTTTCCATTAACAACTTTTTGATTTTTAAATAAAGTTGTTAATATTTGCATAATTTGTTCGTCTTGAGAAATAATTGTCTTTTTTATTTCTGAATACATTTGTGATATATCTGAATCTTTATTTAAAACATTTTCATCAAAATCTTTTTTACTTTTCTTTGAGTTTTTAATTTGTTGAATTACTTCTTCATTATTAATTAATTCATATGTATCTTCAACAGCATTATAAAAATAAAATTCTCCAACGTGTTTTTTATATTCAGCAATAAACTTATCAATATTTACTGTATTATTATTTTGTGAACTTAATTCAGAAAAAGTTTTGAAACCTGAGGCTAAAACATTTTTGTCAGGATTATAATTTAATTGTAATTCTGAACCTAGATTTTTAGATAAAGAAGTGAATAATAAACCAGAATTTCTATATTCAAACACAAATCCACAAGAATAATCTATAATTTCATAATAAGTTATTTTCTTTTCATCTTTTACAAAACTCTTTTTTCTATAACATATGCTATTCCAATATTTCTCAAATTATATTTATCAATATTATCATAATTCATAGCAATTCCCCCAATGTGCCTACTATTATAGCACAATTATTTTAATTTTTTTATAAATTCTTCATTTTTTAGATACATATTTATAATTTTTATGATAAAATGGATTTAGAGATTGATTCTAATATCAATCGTCTTTGAGAGAAAGTTGTAGATTACTACGACACCCGCACCATAGGGAAATTAGTCGAACTAATCGACTTTAAGTATATGAAAGGTTAATTTCGGTTAACCTTTTTTCTATGTTTAAAAGGAGTCAATGATTATATGAAAGATTGATTTTTATGGACAAATATGTTAGAGTATATACATCATTAAAGGAAGGAAGATACGTTATGGTAAATTTTAAATTAAAAAATCCAGATATAATTTTAATACCAATTAATGATGAAGAAAGAAAGCAAATTGTAAGTATGGGTGGTGATATAAGTATATATGTTTTATATCGACTACCAAATTCTGAAGGAATTCATATTGGTATGATGTCACCTACATTGAGAAACTTTTTTCCAGCTATTGCAAATGTTCGAAATTTAGAATATGCAACTTCAAAGGCTTTTTTCTATACTGGTGATGATTTTGATTTGAAAAATAATTTATCTCAAATAACGGATAGACCTGTTTATGGAATTAGACCTACAGATGATAGAATGGTGTCAGATTATGATGTCCTAAACGGAACAGACGAAAATGGTCTTAACATATTACTTGAAGATGTCGTTGATGGAATTTATTCTGTAAATGAACAAACACCATCTGAACTAAAAAAATCAAGATAATTATAAAAGTAGCATAAGTATATATTGCTGCTTTTTTTAATGTTATTTTCTTAGTTTTTATGAAAGTACTTTCCTATTAGCAAATATTAAGTTATGTTAGTCGTTTTGGGTGAAATCTATAATAATCTAATACTTTTTTTAAGATTATAATTAAAATTAAATGCTTTTTCTTCCATCTGTTTACATCTTAAAGTATACATGATATAATATTTTACAAGGGAGGCTTCTGTATGAGTTTAAAAAAAGAAAAAATGATGTTTAATAGTGTTGAAGAAAAAATGATGTTTAATAGTGTTGATAAATTTAGAGAGAAATTTAAATCTCCAATAGTTAAAGCAATGACCAATGATTTTGCAAATATTAGAAATGTTAATTTGGATGCAAAAGTAGATAATTTTATTGATTGGTATTTTAAAAATATGGTTGAAGGACATTATATTGGTATTGGAGAAATCAATATGCCAAACGATATTAGAAATTTCATTGAAAAAATGGCTGTTTGGTATGAACTTAGATATCCTAATTATGAAATTAATAGATTAATGCCTTGTTCTGGTCAAGAAGCAATAGAAATAAATGATGTAATGTTTAATAGTAATAAATATATAAATGATTTATTTGATGAAAATGCCGATGTAAGAGCATTAGATTGGGATGAATTCTATAATGCTAATGCCTTTATAAATTCTTTATCATGGGATGAAAGGTATTTTCTTGAAAATCCAAGATATAGAGAATTGGTGTATATTGATTCATATCGTAGAAGTGCTCACTTACATTTAACTTCTAAAGGATTTGTTGAATTAGCAGAAGAAATTGGAAGTTATACAAATTTTAAAGTTAAAGATGATGAATTAAGAGGTATGCATATTAAAGATGTTGTAAATCTATTAAAAGAAAAAGGTATTTCATTGCCTAGTGGGAATGAATTAGAAGAAACTATAAAAGATGTTGAAAAATGGAATTATCAAAAAGAAGAAATGCTTAATTGTGTTATGTATAGAATAATTGAAAGAGGTGGAAATAGAATAGGACCTCGTAGAGCATTCCTTTTTGCCAAGGAATTTGGGAGAAATATTGATATTCCTATGACGTATGGAGTTGATTATTCAGATCCGGGACTAAGAAATTTTATTATTGAATATATTAAAGCTGGTGGTTCTAAAGATTTAGTATGTTATATAGGATATTTTTCTGGAGCAAGTCAAAGTGAAAAAATTGATACAGTTTCAGTTGGCGAAATTCTTAGAACTCGACACAATGACTGTGCTACTAAATTTACACCAGAAGAAACAGCACTACATCAAAGACTGGTAAATGCTCTAGCAAGTCAAATTGACCCAGAGATAGTTAGAATAGAAAAAGCAAAACAACTAAGTTTAGAAAAAAAGTAAGAATATAAAGGGCTAATATAGATGAATATATTATGCCCTTTTTAAGTGTAAGTATAAAATGTTAAAAATTTTTATTGGTCCTAACGGTTATGGGAAAACGTATGAATTAGAACAAAGGAGACAAAAACTATTAAATGAAGATAAAGAAAAAAAGAACAGAGTATTCTGTCTCCTTTAAAAGATAATGATAATATTAAAGTATTGTATAAACAAAAGAAATAACATTTTCTTCATTTGTTGAAAATGGATCTAGTAGATTGTTCTTGTCATATTTTATTTTAAAATGGTGTTCGAGACGGGAGTCGAACCCATATCATCTCCGTCGGAGGGAGACATTCTATCCATTGAACTACTCGAACAGGAAGAAGTTTTATTCTTCACAGGTGGTTCCAAATTGTTCTGCAAAGTCTAACCAATCTTGTAATTTTACTTTACCATCTTTTATGACGTTATCTTCTTCTCCTTCTATTTCTAGAAGTTTGTCAGTATCTATTTTACCATAATTAATTACTGTATCGTTTGTTACACTGTTTGATGTTCTTATAATGGCAGTATCATAATAGTCTAGGTCTTGATAATTTAAATAAATACTATGATAGGCATTTTCATATTCATCTAATGTATCTTCATCTTCTGTTATAATTTGTTCTGTTGAATGAAGAATTTGAAGATAATCTCCTTGATAGTAAAGTTCATAATTTAAGTTTACTTCGGTGTTGCTTTCGGCACTACCTTCCCTACTACAGTTTATTTTTTCCATACCGGCAATATCACTTTCAGAGATTTCGATTGGTTCTGTTTGTGCTTTAGAAGTTACTTTTTCGGAAGTTGTATTAGAGTTGGTGTTACTATTACTATTACTGTTATTATTTGTAGTAGTATTTTCTTTATCATTACAGCCAGCTAATAGTATTATCGCTATTAGTACTAATATTATCTTGGCAAATTTTGTTAGATTAGATTTCTTTGTTAGACTCATTTTCCCTCTCCTTTTGTTCATTTATGTATTTTAATATCTTCTTTTGATTTTTCATAATATCATTCATTTGATCATGTAATGATTCTAATATTAATTCACTTTTTAAATCTGTTCTATAATCATTTTGGTTACGTAGACTATCTTTTTCTGCTTGACGATTTTGGCTCATCATGATGATTGGTGCTTGTAAGGCAGAAATACAAGATAATACTAAGTTTAGTAAAATAAATGGGTATGGATCAATTGCAGTATCTCCTGTTAAGACTATAGTATTTAGTGCTACCCAGAATAATAGGAATAAAACAAAAATGATAATAAATGTCCAACTACCAGCGATTTCACTTAATTTATCTGCAAAATGATCTCCCTTAGTCATTTTCGCTTCTTCCTGTTTATCTACATCGATAGCGATTGGTTGATCAATTAATAAATTTAATAATTCTTCTTCATCTTGTTCTTCTAATTCATTATTTCTAAGTAACATTTTT
Organism: uncultured Bacilli bacterium; assembly: GCA_944358945.1. Classification (GTDB taxonomy): domain Bacteria; phylum Bacillota_I; class Bacilli_A; order RF39; family UBA660; genus Faecimonas. The sequence continues at coordinate 9,371 of CALVSH010000027.1, read as the reverse complement.
ACAATATCTTTTTTTGTTCTTCTTCTTTCCATTTCATCACCTTTTTAGTATATCATACTACCTTTCTTTTTTTGCTGCAAACTTCTTTATTTCTTTCATACATTCTTCAATTGACTCTTCATCTTTACTATTTAGGAATCCATGAGATGCAAATTTTAAGTTCACTACTTTTGATTTTATATTTTGTTCTTTTAATATCTTTCCTAAAGTAATACCTTCATCTCTTACTGGGTCTAAGTCTCCTGTTATGATTAAAGTCATTGGCCAAGTTTCATATTTTTTTATTTTTAATGGAGACTGATAGTTTTTTTCTTCTATATATTTATCTTTTAATATTCTTAAATGACTTAGTGTTAGTAGATCTAATTTATTATTTTGATCTATTGATGGGTATTTTTCTATATCTTCAAATAATAGATTTAGGGCAGGATATAGAAGTATTAATCTTGGTATTTTATTTTCTTTTAGGCAAGCTACTCCTGATAGAATGCTTGCTCCTATAGAATCTCCTATTACGGTAATAGATTCGTTTTCTATTCCTACTCTATTTAGTCCTTCTATTAGATAATTTATAGTGTTTAGACATTTTGTTATATTGTCGTTATATGATGTTTTATCTATTAGAGAATAGTCTATGGCAATTACAATTGTATCTGTTTCTTTTACTAAATAAGTAGATACATCACTATAATTTTTTACTCCATTTACTATCCAAGTTTTACCTGGGACATAGATTATTGCCTTTGTTAATTTAGAAATTTTTTTTGGATAAAAAATTCTTAGAGGAATTAAGTTTTCATCTATTATAATTTTATAATCAGAAATATTCTTTTTTGATATTGCTGGGTGGATAATTTCGTATACAGTTCTATATAATTTGTATGTGTTTTCTGTTCCAAAATCATCTTGTCCATTTTTTAGTTCCATATTATCACCATTTTCATGATAACATAAAAAGAAAGTTGCTATCGAGAGAACTTTCTTTATTTGACACAATTTACCACTGTTTTTATTTAGAATTGATAAATTCTACGTCTCCTTTGCCAGAATTATTTCTTAAATTATTTATTTCTAATTGTCTTTTTACTTCTTTTGCTACTCCGAAAGACCCATCTAATTGTGGAATATTTGGGAAAATTTTATTTATATCCTCTTTTATTAAAGGATAATGAGTACAGCCTAAGACGATGGAGTCAATCTTTTTGTTTTTTACTTGGTCTTTTACATCAGATAGAATTTTAGTTATTTTTTCTTGGTTTTTTATCTCTATCGCATTAGCTAGTCCCTCACAGGAAATTAAAGTAATCTCTTGGTCGTATTTTTTGTTGTCACGAATTAATTCTTTCGTGCGAAGAGAATCTATTGTTGAGGGAGTTGCGAGTACTAAAGTGTTTTTATAGTTGTTGTCACAGGCTACTTTGATTGCTGGTACTGTTCCTATAAAAGGAATATTGGGATATTTTTCTTTTAAGTTTTTCATACATCTAGTAGTTGCGGTATTACAAGCTATTACTATCATTTTACAGTTTTTATCCGTTATTAAATATTTTACGATGTCATCAACAATCTCATTGATTTCTTGTTCTGTTTTTTCTCCATAAGGATTGTTTTTACTGTCAGCATAATAGATATAGTCTTCCTTAGGTAATAGTTTTTTTATTTCTGTTAAGACTGTTGTACCTCCAATACCAGAATCTAGTATTCCTATTTTTTGATTCATAGGTCATGCTCCTTCCTAATTCATTATATCACGAAAGTTGTTTCATCGAGAAACTTTATATTGGTTTTATATTTTAGATTTCTGATTAGTCGAAATAATGCTTCCTCTTTTTGTTTTGCTTCTAACATGATGTCTATATCTTGGTCTAGTTTTGATAATATTTTTAAAAAACTAATAAATTCATCTGGATTAATATAATCATGGTGTGGTCTTCTATCTTTTTTTCTTGTTCCCCTGGGAGAGGAAAAATGCATTTTAGGAGTTTTGTTCCAGGTATTTATTATCCTTGGTAGTAAGTCTTCTAATGGTGTTTTTGTCTTATTACATTGATGATGGTGATAGTCTAAGATGACAGGAACTTTTATTTTTTCTGATAATTTTAGGCAGTCTTCAATATTAAATGATTTATCATCGTTTTCAATAGCAATTACTTCTTGTATTCTTTTAGGTAATTGATTAAAGTTATTTACAAATCTAGTTAAGGATTTTTCTTTTCCAAATTCTTTACTTCCAATATGTAATACTAGAATAGGATCTTTAATCTTTAAATACGTAAGTAGATTATAATGGTAATTTAGAATATGGATACTATTTCTTACTACTTCTTTCTTAGTACTGTTTAAAATACAATATTCATTAGGATGAAAGTCTACTCTCATATTTTTTCTGTTTATTTCTTTCGTTATTTGTTGGTAGATTTTTTTATATTTTAGATAGTAGTCAAAGTTTACTTCTTCTTTTGTTGCGAGAGGGATTAAGTTTGAAGTAATTCGAAAGAAGTGAATATTATTTTTGTTGTTGTAGATTAAGATCTTTTTCAAATGAAAAAGGTTAGAAAGTATGATACTCTCTAACTTTTCTTGGTTTTTTTCTTCTTGATATCTGGTATAAGTATAAGTTTTAAAATTTTCTTCTAATGATTGACTAATACAGGCATATCCTAATCTTATTTTCATTGTTATCACCAGTATTAGTATGGGTGTTTTTTAGGAATTTATTTTGTATTTAAATAAAGCTGATGGACGATGACCCTCGCCTGTTTTTATTTTGTCTGTTTTCTCTACTTTTTTTTCGATAATTCTACGAAAAGCTGGGTCTAGTAATTTTTTATTTAATATTACTTCATATACTTGTTGTAGTTCTTTTAAAGTAAAGTATTTTGGCATCATATTAAAGACAATATCTGTGTAGTTTAATTTGTTTCTGATTCTTTCAATACCTGCTAGTAAGACAATGGCGTGATCAAATGCTAAATCGTTGTTCTTTTTTGCGATGAAATCATAGCGATCTGTTGAGTTTTTACGAAGGTGTTTTTTAATGGTTAGAGAAATTTGCTGGGTTCCATTATCTAAAACGATATCTACTTTTCCTTCTTTTTCTTCTAATAGGATAATATCAAACCATGAGGCGTTAGGGTTTATTTCCTCTTTTAATCTAGCTTTATCTACTAAGGCAATATATGAAGTAGAGACTACTCTAGTTCTGGGATCTCTGTCTATGGCATCATAAGTATATAGTTGTTCTAAGTAGATATTTGATAGATTAGTTTCTTGTTTTAAGACTCTCTTGGCACAATCTTCTAATGTTTCGGTTTTAGGATCTAGAAATCCACCTGGTAGACACCATTTTCCTTTGTATGGAAAGTCTTGTCTTTTTACTAGTAAAATACTCATCATCTTATTGCTGTTTTTTCGATAGTTTTCTTGTTTACAATCTGAAACACTAATTAGTAAGATGTCTGAGGTCATAGATAATTGGTCAAAGTCTTTGGGATTATAATCCTTTAAAAACTCTTCTTCTGTTTTATATTCTTTTTTCATAGTACACCTCAATTACTTATTTATATTTTGATTATAACACAAATTAAGAAAAAGTTGTTAGTCTTTGATTTTAAGTATTTCTTCTAATATCATGATAATGTTATCAATGATATAGTCTTTGTTTAGTTCTCTGCTTTCTTTATGGACTCTTAGTTCTTTTTGATAGTACTTATCTTTTGTTTTGTCATAGATACTAATATAGACAACGTTATCTTCTCCTGTTGGATTATTAGGGTCTTTTCTATTTAATTGTCCAGTAATACCAATTCCGTAGTCACTGTCAGCAAACTTTGTGATGTTTTTACTCATTTCATCAGCGGTTTCCATACTGTAGACTGTATATTTATCTATTACTTTGCTGTCTACTCCCATTTTTATTTTATATTCATTAGAATAAGTTACGGCGCTAAACTTTAATATTTCACTTGCCCCTTCTTGATTGGTAATGGTATTTACTACTCCCCCTCCCGTACAGGACTCCATAGTAGCAATTGTCTGTTGTCTTTTTTGTAGTGTATGTATTATTTTTTTAAAATCCATTTTTATCATCCTTATCTATTATTTATATTATGTACTCTTTATCTTAAAGTTATATAAGTTTTTTTCTTTTATATAGTTTAATACTTCTTTATCTAAATACTGATTTATTTCGTCTAAGTTGCCGTCTTTTATTTTTTCTCTTATCGTGGTGGAAGATATAGAGTCCTCTTTTATTTTTGTTATGGTAATATGACTACGATACTTACTTAGTTTTTCTAAAATGAGATTAGTTTTGTTTGTATTTCTTTCAATTACTAATAGGGAATAGTTTTTTAGAATATAGTCTCCCCTTTTCCATTTATCAATATAACTTAGATTATCTGTTCCACAGATGAAATAGATTTCATCTTTACTATATTTCTTTTTAAAATGATCTAATGTTTCGTAAGTATAGATAGGTATATCTTGTAATTCATAATTGCTTACGAATAGATTTTTGTTTTTTTGACACATTACTTCTAGCATTTTTAGACGATGTTTATTATCTATTAAATTATTTTTATATTCATACTTAGTACCCGTTGGTACGAAGATTACTTTGTCTAAGTAACCTAGTGATATCAAGTCGTTTGCGATTTTTTTGTGCATCTTATGGGGAGGATTGAAACTTCCTCCGAAGATACCGATTTTCACTTTTTATCCCTTCTTTCGTACGTAACGTAAAGCTAATATTTTGTCCTTTCCGTTTGAAATATTTTTTAAAGATTCTTTATTGTGAAGACAGTTGATAATCTGGGCTATTTTTTCTGAACAATCTACTGTATGAAGCCATTTTCTTTGTTGATATTCTTCTGGTATATAAGTAAGGTTTGTCGTATATAACTTATCAAAAGCATTGTCTTGGTATGCTTTATCAAACATATCAATTCCTTCTGTAAATAAGGAGAAGGTGGTTATGAAGAATACTTGCTTAGCTCCTTTTTCTTTTAGGTCCTCTCCTACTTCTAGCATAGAGGAACCTGATGCAATCATGTCATCGACTACGATTACATCCTTATCTTTTACATCTTTTCCTATGTATGTGTGTTCTACAATTGGGTTTTTACCATTTACTACTTTGGAAAGATCTCGTCTTTTATAGAATATTCCTACATCACAACCTAACATTTCGGCATAATATCTAGCTCTTTTAGTAGCCCCTAAATCTGGACTTATTACTAATAAATCATTTATTTCTTCCTTGGTTAGTAAATCCGTTAGTATAGTATTGGTTGGATAGAAGTTTTCAAATGGTAAATTAGGAATAGCATTACAGACGTTTGGATTATGACAGTCGAATGTTACTATGTGATCTATTCCCATGTGTTCTAATTCTTGTAGAGCTATGGCACAATCCAAAGATTCTTTCCCTTCTCTTTTATCTTGTCTTGATTGATATAATAATGGCATAATTACGGTGATTCGCTCTGCTGATCCTGACAATGCTGATATTGTTCTTTTGATATCTTGAAAATGTTCATCTGGGGCCATGTGATGCATGAAGTTATGCATTTTGTAAGTTTCTCCATAATTCCCAACATCAGATAAAATATAAATATCTTTATCTCTTACTGTATCGTTTATCGTTACTTTTCCTTCTCCGTTAGAAAAACGAGATTGACTCATATTAACTATGTAATTTTCCTTGGTATTATTTAAATTTTGTAATTTGTAGTTTACATCATCTCCTATTTTTTTAATGTTATCTAAGACTATTAGTTTTAAATTATTCATACTACTTACTACCTTTCCTTCTCTTTATTATTCTAAAGTCATTGTATGGTATTTGACTTTATTATGTCAATTTAATTTGCATTTTTTTACAATTTATGATATAATATGCACTACCGGGAGGGGATATATTATGGTTTATAAAAATGGATATCAATTGATAGATAAGTTTCTTGGTGAGGAATTTCAAAGTGTTCCGGCATCTTATAGTAAAATTTCTCATTATAATGAGTTATATACAACTTTAGCTAGAATTATTTTAAAAATTGATAATTCTAAAGATACTAAAGATAAAGTTACTAGGATGGAAAATAGTGATTGTGTTGAATTCTTTATGAAAAATCAAACTGAAATCAGTGATGATAAAATGCATGTTAATTTCTATTTTGATGATGAGCATAATCTAGAAAAACTTGGTATGCTTTATGTAAATGAGTTTTATGATTGCGGAAACCGTGTAGATACTGTTAAATCACTTTATATTAAGGAACAAGAAGATAATACTATTTCAGTAGAACTGGAAGAATATTATAGTAACTTATCATTTACAGTAAAGATTCACGAAACTTATGATAAGTTAGGAAATTTAATTAGAGGAAAATGTACTGATTATCTAGATGATTATGATTTTGAGGTTTCTACTGAAATACATAAATCTAAAGATAATCGTTCTTATCTTTATAAGGGTACAGTTGGAGCCTTTACTTGTTATGCAAAAGTGGGGTTAGATAAAGTTTATGAATTGGGAATTAATTCTGTTAATAATTTAATTCATTATGATCTGAATAATAATATTTTTGAAATTTTAACAGAAAATGAGTATTTAGAAATGTTACCAAGTAAGGTTAAAAATTCAGACAATAAAGAATTAGTTAAGTAGCTATTTTATAGTTACTTTTTTTATTGCTCTTCTAAATCTTTTAACCAAGCTTCTAAGTCAGCGTCACTTGGCATACGTAGGTCTCCTCTAGGAGATAGTGATACACTTCCTACTTTAATACCATCTGGCATACAGTTTCTTTTAAATTGCTGGGTAAAAAATCTTGTTATAAATACTTTTAACCATTTTTTTATTTCTTCTTTTGAAAAACTATCTTTAAATGTTAGACATGCTAGCATATAGATTTTTTTAGGAGATTCTCCAAGACGTAGAAAATGGTATAAGAAGAAGTCATGTAATACATAAGGTCCAATAGCTGACTCTGTTTTTTGAAGGATTTTTCCTGATTCTGTAGGTGGTAATAGTTCTGGTGAGATTGGAGTTGCTAGAATATCTTGTAGTATCTCTTTTTTACGACCTGTCTCTTTATCTTTAAACCACGCTACTAAATATCTTACTAGGGTTTTAGGAATAGATGCATTTACTGCGTACATACTCATATGGTCTCCGTTATAAGTACACCAGCCTAGGGCTAGTTCTGATAAATCTCCTGTTCCTATGACAAAACCTTCTTCTTTATTGGCAACATCCATTAATATTTGTGTACGTTCTCTTGCTTGAGCATTTTCATAAGCAACACTTCTATCGTTTTCTTTTAGACCGATATCTTTCATATGAACTGTTGTTGCTTCTTTTATACTGATTTCTTTTAAGGTTGCACCATATTCTCTTACTAAATTTATGGCATTTTGATAGGTTCTATCTGTAGTTCCAAAACCTGGCATGGTAATTGCGATGATATCCTTAGTAGATTTATTTAATTTTTTATATGCATCTATAATTACTAGAAAAGCTAATGTTGAATCAAGTCCTCCTGATATTCCTATTACACATTTTGAATTGTTTAGATGGATTAATCTTCTAGCTAGAGCGGTTGCTTGTACGTTTAGAATTTCTTCGCATCTTTTATCTCTTTTTTTGATATTTCCTGGGACAAAGGGATATTCATCGTATGTTCTATTTAACTCTTTTAATTTGTTTTTAATATTTACTTTTATTATTTTGTCATTTGTAATTTCTAAGTTTTTCATAAATGATTTATTTTTTATTCTATCGTGCTCGAGTTTATCTACATCAATATCAGCTGTTGTTAGGGTGCTTTCTAGTTCAAAACGGTTGTTTTCTTTTAATAGGGTTCCGTCTTCATAGATTAAAGTTGTACCACCGAATAAAATATCTGATGTTGATTCCATGATACCACTTGATGTATAAATATAGGCAGATATGGTCTTGGCTGACTGAGTCTGAATAATACTTTTGCGATATTCGTGTTTGCCAATTAGTTCGTTGCTGCTAGATAAATTAAAGATGATAGTTGCACCATTTAATGCATGATTGTTACTTGGTGGATTTACTGTCCATAGATCTTCACATATTTCCACTGCAAAAGTGTACTTTTCTTCTTTTGTGTCTTGAAATATTAGATTTTTACTGATGGGTACTGTTTGATTTAATAGTGTTATTTCTTGTGTTTGTAGATTGTTACTAGAATTAAACCATCTTGCTTCATAGAATTCTTGGTAATTGGGAATATAAGTCTTGGGAACGATTCCTAATATTTTTCCTTGATGAATGACGATGGCACAATTTAATAATTGATTATCATGCCTAATTGGCATTCCTAGAATAGAGATAATATCTAAAGTTTTTGTTTCTTCTAATATTTCTTGTAGAGCTAATTTAGCATCTGTTAATAATCTTTCTTGGAAAAATAAGTCTCCGCAGGTATAGCCAGTTATTGATAATTCTGGTGTTACTATGATAGCGGTATCTTGTTCATTTGCCTTTTTAATTTGGTTTATTAATTCTTTTGCGTTTTTTAGAGGATTGGCAAGATATAATCTTGGTGATGTTGCCCCTACCTTTATAAATCCATATTCTTTCATCTTATCACTCTTTTCTTTTTATTTATTATACCTGGTTTCTTGTTTTATATAAGTTTTTGCTTTTTCTATTGTAAATTGAGACTGAATATCTGTGATATATCCACAATTTACTAATTCTATTGCTTCATCAAAACTACATTCAAAATAACGAATAATTTCATCTTTATCTAAGTTCTGTTCTTTTGTTTTTTTACAACCTAGTGCTAGCATACTGTGATTATAAGCTGCACTACATCCTTGGTCTTGATAAAAGCTAGCTAGTAGCCTCATTTCTTCTGGTACATATCCCGTTTCTTCTTCTAGTTCTCTTCTTCCGGCCATTAGAGGATCTTCCTCTTTTTCTAAATATCCAGCAGGTAATTCTACACATACTGTTTCTTTTGTAAATACCCTTGGTTGAACTACTAGTAAAACGTTTCCTTCTTTTGTGATTGGTAAGATAATTGCGGCATTACCGTCACTTGCACCTTTTACTATTTTTTCTCTTGGTATTATTCTTCCGTTTTGTAGTTTACAATTATAACTTTCTACATTAATGAAGCCTTTTCTTTGAATAGGTTCTGTTCCTTGATATATAAATTCTTCTTTTTTTCTTTCTTTTGTGATCGTCTGTAATTCTTTTATATACTCTCTTAATTCTTCTAGTTTTTCTTTGCGCATTTTACATATTCCTTTCCTTTTTCTGCTATTTCATTTTGATGAAATTCAATTAGTTCTTGTTTTAATGCTCTTAATTTATCTGATAAGTCTACGTA
>CALVSH010000026.1 GCA_944358945.1 uncultured Bacilli bacterium | reverse complement strand
CTTCGGCATCGTAGTCTCCTCTATGATGGGCAGACTCATCCCATGGTACTTCGTAACGTTTTACTAGTGCGGATAAAGAGTGTCTGGCATAATTATTATCCATGGTTCTAGATAGTTCTAAAGTATCGATTACTGGGTTTGTGAAGGTTCCTAAATTATATTTTTTATAGGCCATCTCTAAGAATGAAACGTCGAACTTAGCATTATGAGCAACCATAGGGCAGTCTCCAAACCATTCTATAAATCTTTTTACGGCATTTTCTTCATTATCTTTGTCTTCTAACATGGCATCTGTAATATTCGTTACGGCAATTATTTTTTCTGGGAGAGGACGTCCAGGGTTGATTAGTTCATCATATTTTTCTAATATTTCTCCGTTTCTTATTTTTACAGCACCAATTTCTATGATAGAGTCAGCACCTCCGGCATTAAATCCTGTTGTTTCAAAGTCAAATACTACATAAGTTTGGTCTAACATAACTTCTTTATTTGGTCTTGTTACAATATTGACAGAGTCATCGATTAAGGTTAATTCTGCTCCATAGATAGCTTTAAATGGCTCTTCCCCTTCTTTTAATCCCTTATTATGTTTAGTTACAAAGTTAAAGACATGAGGAAAAGCTTGGACTCCGTTATGATCTGTAATAGCAATAGCTTTGTGTCCCCATTTAATAGCTTGTTTTAGTAGTGCTTCATCGTCTACTACTCCATCCATTTGACTCATCTTGGTATGAGCATGTAGTTCTACTCTTTTTACTTCAGCGGTGTCTTTTATTTCTGCTTGTTTTTTTTCTATTTTTATAATATCTCTAGCATTTAATACTAATTCTTTAGCAAATTGATCTTCCTTGGTATATCCTCTTATTTTAAACCAGGAACCTTTTGATAACTCTTTACATAGTCTTTTATATTCATCATTGTCTCTTACGAAGACTTTACAATAAATACTGTCTGAATAGTCAGTAATTTTTAGAGTAATGATTTTAAAATCTGTCTTACTAGATTCAAAGTAGTCTGTTCCAAAGACATATCCTTCTACTACAACGTTATTATCTTCTCCTAATAATGTCTTTATCTTAATTGGTTCTTCTTTAATTCCTCTACCAATTACACTGTTTGGATCTTTTGCTTCTCGTCGATATTTTTTTTCTCTTGGTGCTTCTACTTTTTGTGGTTCTAGTTTTTTCTCGGGGATTTTTACTTTTACGACTAGGTCTTGTTTTATCTCTTCTAGAATATGGTCTTCATGACGAAGAGTAAGGTCAATATTAAATTTATATCCTAGGTGTTTATAGATTGTATTCATCTTCTCTAATACTTGTTCTAGGCGTTCTTGTTCTACTTGTGAGGTTGCGACTAAAATTAAGAAACCATCTTCTATCTTTAAAGCATCTGAGTAGATTTCTAAAACTTTTAGTTCTTCTTTTAATTGTTCTAAAACGTAGGGATAGTAACTTAAATAAGTATTTAAATCTATGTTTTCTACATCAAAGATAAATGTTATTTCCTTAGCTTTTTCATCTAGAGAAAACTTTTTTTCTTCTAATTCTTTTACTACTTCTAATGGTAACATGGTATTTAAAGAGATAAATACATCCCAGGTAAGAGTTTTTCTATGAATTTTTATTTTTGTTAATTTGGCAGTAGAAAAATATGGATATTTATCTTCATCCATATTTATTTTATCCAATAATAATTTCATTTTATCATTCATAGTGATCCCCCTAACAATATTATATAATTTCTAATTCATGTATTTTTACAATGTATTTTTGATTTCTGATACAAAAATCGATAAACTGTAAGATATTTTTCTTTTTTAATTCTTTTTCGTATGGATATTTATCTACATCGAAAGCTATCTTATCACGCATCATGAAATTCATCATTTCTTCTTTATCAGCACCTAAATACATTAACCAATAAGGATAAATTTGTCTTTTTAAATAATTGAGTGTTGCTTCTCCTGTTAAATAGTAACTCCTTCCTGTTAATCTCGTTGGTAATTCATTTAAGATTGCTAGCTCTAAGACTGCTTCTACTATTTCTTTATATTCTACTTTATAATCGATAAACTCTTTTTTTAATATTTGAAATATTAGTTCTACCAATAATTTGGTAGTCGTATCCGTTGTTACTTTTTTACCAAGAACGATAGTATTCATTTTTTTCGCCTTAGGAGCCGTTGTATCTAGAATATCTAATTGGTCTGTTACTACTAGGATTTGATAAGGACTGATACTAGTTTTTATTACAGAAGATAATATTTTATTTACTTCTTTTTTGTTATCATCCCATATCTTTAATACTTGATTGCGATACTTTTCCGTATGTTTTCTTATTTTTTCATATTCTTTTGTTTCTAACATTATATTATAAATAGTATCATCATTTGGAATAAAGTTTTTAGGATCTTTTAAGATGGTATCTTTATCTCTATAAGTACTATTGTATTCTTTTTTATAATTAATCCATAGTTTTTGTTTTACTTTATGAATTTTTTCATTAATTGACGCTTGAAACAATAAGTTCCAGATTAATACATAATCATTTACTACAAACTTTAGATTCACAGCAATTCCTCCTACATCTTCTCTTTTAATAATATATCATAAATCATCGTTAAAAAAAATACTCAAATTTTGAGTATTAAAAGAAATTTCTATAAACAAAGTATCCTGCGGCAGCAATCACAGCAATAAGAATTATAATTAGAATTATTTTTATAGCGATTGGCATTTTCTTTTCTTTAAATTCATCATCCATTTCAAAGTCCTTGTCGGATAAATCCATACTTCTTGTATAGAAATCTGTATCTGATCCATCCATGATACTATCTTGTTTTTGTTGGTCTTTTAACATATTTACTTTTTCTATTTGGTCTTTATCTAGAATCTCCTTGGATAATGATAAACTTTTTTCTAATTCTTCTTCTTTTGATGTTTCTTCTTTTTCAGGTTTTTCCACTCTATCCATCATATTGGTTGCCATTAAATCGCTTAGTAAGTCTACGCTGGTAGCGTGATCGATTTCTCCAGCTAACGTCTTAGTAGTAATGGTATCGATTAACTCTCTTAATTCTTCTTCATCAGGACGAGTTCTTTCTACTTTTTCTTTGCGATATTTTTCTAGTTCTTCAGGATTTAGACTGGCTAAGATATTATAACTTGTGTTTTTTAATTTTCTCTTGGCTTCTAACTCATCTTTCTTGGCTCTATTTTTTTTTGCTTTTTCTAAAACACTGTTAATGTCATATATTTTATTTTCATGATCTTGATATAAGTAATTAAAATCATCTAATTCTTTTTTTACTCTAGGTTCTTGTATAAAGGTGTTGTATTCTTTCATTTGATGATAGCCTTCTCTTGTTTGATAATTTTTCTGAGCGGTTCCTAGGTCAAAAGCATTGGCATTTTCTACATCAGTAAAATTGGTATATTTGGTATTACGTCCTATATTTTCATATAATTCTTGATTTTTATGAGATCTACGCGCTGTTTCTTGGTCTCGTTGTTCATAACGTTCCATTCTACTTCTCATGCCGCTCACCTTCCTTATTTTAGTTTACCATACCTTAGGAGAAAACAAAAGTAATAATTATTTCTTTACGTCAACTCTTCTTTTTTGATATAATGAATTAGGAAGGAGATAAATTATGAAAGTAAAAGTAAATAGAGATAGTTGTATCGGATGTGGTGCATGTGCTGCCATCTGTGATGAAGTTTTTGAAATAGATGATGAAGGACTTTCTACTTTAAAAGTGGAAGAAGTAGCTGATGATAAGAAACAAGAAGTTCAAGATGCTGCTGATAGTTGTCCTACTGGAGCTATTGAAGTTGAGTAAAAAATACAATGAGTGGTCATTGTATTTTTTATATGATTTCAATATCTGTTTGTTCTTGTTCCTTGATAGATTCTTGTTTTAGTGTTTCTCTATTTAATTCGATAGATGTCTTTACTTCTTCACTTACTACTCCATCATCAAATTTATAGATTTCATCACATAGTAGCTCTATATCTTCTTTTATATGGGTCGCTAGAATTATTAATTTGTTTTTTACTTTTTCTTCTAACAAGATTTCTCTTAGTTTGTTTACACTGTCTTCATCTAGCCCATTCATAGGCTCATCTAATATCATTATTTTAGGATCTTCCATTAATGCTTGGGCAATTCCTAATTTTTGTTTCATTCCTAGAGAGTATTTGTAATATAATTTATCTTTATTTTCTGTTAGACCAACTTTATCTAAGACTTCTTCTATTTCTTTTTCCCCTATCTTTTTTTCAATATTGGCAAGAAGTTCTAGATTTTCTTTACCGGATAATTCGGAAATAAATGATGGTCTTTCAATTAGTGCTCTCGTACTTGGTGGAAATTGATTGTTTTTAATAACGTTTATTCCATCAAATAATATTTCACCAGCACTTGGTTCTAGAAAAGCACAAATTAGTTTTAATAGAACTGTTTTTCCACTACCATTGTGACCGATAAAGCCATAGATATGACCCTCTCTTAAAGTCATAGAGACATCTTTTAAAACTTCTACTCCTTTAAATTGTTTAGATACATTTTTTATCTCAATTGTCATAAATTACACCTCTTTTTTGCTTGGTTCCTAGATAAAATAATAAACAAATTACTAAGATGATTATGATTAGATAACCTATAAAAGTTAAAAGTTCATTGGAAAATGTATGGTAATCTATCAATTTATAATAGGACCAGGGAAGATATTTTTTATCTATATTTGTTGCGATAAACCCTGATAAGTAGATTATGTTTACTATTACCGTTTTACTTTCTCTTAGAATAACAAATAGTACTGTATTTATTATCATGTAGAGATATGCTAGTAGATAGAATTTTATCATTGTATATATAGCATAAGTATTAGCTGTTATGGTGTAGTTAAAAACTGGGTTCTGTTCGTAACAGTCTAACATTACTAGGTTATAGATGGATAAATAAATAATAAAATAGATGATTAGTAAAATAGTGTTGATTTGTAATACGATAACGACTAATTTTTTTATAAGCCCTTTTTTGTTTTTTAGTCTAATTAGATAGGTATCATATTGATAGAAACTAATACAAGTATTTAGTGTTACTAGTAGAAAGTATGCAAGAAATAAAAGTATAAAGATGGGATTCGTGTGACAAAAAATAATTCCTGATGTTAGTTTTCTATCGTAAGGATTAAAGTTAAATGCTGCGAATAAGGCAAGTAAAATTAAGAGAAACTCCAGTATTTTAAAACGATTGGTTCTGGTAATTGAGTCAATTAATGCCTTATTTTGCTTCCATCTCTTTTTCATTGTCTAGTACCACCTTTTCTTTTGTTTTATAGATTTGAAAAAAGTTTATTCCTAACATGATGATGGTAAAGACAAGTAAACAAAGTAAGTAGATAAAATAATTATCACTAGTATCAAAATAAACTTGTAAAATGTAAAACCTTAAGTAATTTGAATTAATTTGATAGTTAAATAAAGCATTTATTAACATATATGGTACGATGTGTAGGGCTACTAATACGATTAACCATGTTAGGTAAGAGAATATGATAGTTAGCGTTTTGTTTTTTACTTTGTTTAAATAAATAAGTGCAAAACTTGAAGTTAGTAATCCTTGCATATATAAAAGTATCGTTAATCCTAGAATGTATAAAAAGAAATTGTGATAAGCCCAGACATTATAATAACTTGAATATATATTAATGGATGAAAAATCGTTTTGGCCTTTCGTTAAAATAACACTTATTAGTAGTAAGGCAAATAATATTAAGGGATATAAGATTGATATTTTCAGAACTGATTTTATTAGTTTCTTTTTAAAGTCTTTGTATGACATTCTAAGTAGATAGTGTTTAATATTTCCATTTTTAAATTTATTATACCAGTTATCTATTACTAGTAGTATTAGTGCTAGTGGGACCATAAATATTAGGATTCCATTCTGGTAGGAAATCATTTCAAAGAAGACTTCTCTAATATCTTTAAAAGAGTGATCATAAATCATAGAAGATTCTGTTATATAGTTATTTGTTACTATGCCTAGTGCAATTATGATTAAAGCAATGGCTATTATTGTTAGATATCTTGTTCTTATTACTTTTTTTATTTTTTCCATAACACTCACCCTTTATTCTTATTTTTATTGTATCACATTTTTTTGTTTTATTACTTAAAAATATTTATTTATATTGACTTCGTTAATTCTTACATTATATATTAATATTAAGAATAAGGTGATTATATGAAGTGTCCAAAATGTGGTATGCCTTTGATGAAGGATAGTGATCATCATTTTTGCCCTTATTGTGGTCATTTAGATGAGGATAGGCAAATTAAGATGAAGACAGAAGATAAAGAAACTGATATGGAACTTTTTTTAGGTGATGATTATTTAAAAATTATTAATAATGATACTTGGCTTAGTTGTTTATTACTTGGCCCTCTTTATTTTTGTTATCGAGGATTTTTGTTATTAGGGTTTTTGTTAATGGTTTTAGAATGGTTTATTTGGTATTTGGTTTTACGCCTTGCCGCTGGTGGTATTGTTTTGTTGTTGGTGTTTCTTGTGATGTTTTTATTTACTAGAGGATTTTTTATGACGTTTAGTAATATGATTTGTCTTCATTTTTATAAAAAAAGAATTGAAAAAATTAAGAAAAAATATCCTGATTCTTATAGAGAAAAGTTAGAAAATATGGATTATGGTAATGATACGGTTACGATTATTTTAATTTGTTTTATATCTGCTTGTATCATTGGTTTTTTCCTTTATATTTATTCCATATAGAGTAAAAGAATTAAGTAAATTTAATTTATCTTAAGTATTTCTACTCTTACTATATAGTTAAATTTTTACGAGAAAAAAATCCCAGTTTAGGGATTTTATTGTTTTAAGGCATAAACTTTCGCTACTTCTTTTGGAGTTAACTTACGATATTCTCCAGATTGTAAATCTTTTAAATTGAAGAAAGCAACCTTTTCTCTTTTTAATTTTTCTACAGAATAGCCTACACTTTCGAACATTTTCTTTACTTGGTGATTTTTTCCTTCATGGATTGTGATTTGAACCATGCAGGTATTATTTTTTTCATTTACTTTTTTTAATTTTACACGGGATGCTTGTACTGTTACTCCATCGATTGTGACACCAGTTTTTAATTGATTAATTTGTTCTCCTTTGATGATTCCGTTTAACTTAGCCATGTAGACTTTTTCTACTTTCTCACTAGGATGCATTAAAATATTGGCAAACTCACCATCGTTTGTTAGAAGAAGAAGTCCTGTTGTATCATAGTCTAGTCTTCCTACTGGATAGATTCTAGCTTTAGTTGGAATTAGGTCGATTACTGTTTTCCTATGATGTTCATCGCTAGTTGAAGTGATATATCCTCTAGGTTTATTTAAAATATAATATTCCCTTGGTTCTTTTTCTATTATTTGATTATTTACTTCTATTTTATCTTTACTAGATACCTTGGTACCTAGTTCTGTTACTATGTTACCATTTACTTTTACTTTACCAGATGTGATTAATTCTTCAGCTTTTCTTCTTGACGTTACTCCACTCTGGGCAATTACTTTCTGTAGTCTTTCCATATTATCACCTGTTTCTTTCTTTTTGGGATGTATTCCTTATTATTGTATCATAATTTTTGAAAGATTGGGAAAAGAGAATTGATTATTTAGTCTATTTTCTTTTATGATTTTCTACACCAATTTGGTCATTTTACATACATTATCATAGAGGAGTGTTAATATGATATATTCTAATAATTATGGTGTTCCTGCTAGTTATGAGACCCATGTATATGAAGGTGTTCCTTATACTACTTCTGGAGTTAATGGCAATGTCATAGGTCAAGATGGAGAACGTTTTTTCTTAGCACCTTTTTTAGTAGGTGGTCTTGCAGGTACTGCATTGGGATATGGAATTGCTAATAACAATCAGATTAATCATCCACCTATGATGTATCCACCTATGATGTACCCTACTCCATATCCAATGTATACTACTAATTATTATTACTAAAGCGAAAGCTTTAGTTTTCTTTTATAGGAAGTAAAATATTTACTTTTGTTCCTTTATTTAATTTTGATTGATAATGAATGGTACCATGATGTTGCTCTACTATTTCTTTCGATAATGCTACTCCTATTCCTGTACCATGCTCTTTCGTAGTGTAAAATATCTTCGTTATCTTTTCTAAGTTTTCTTTTGATATTCCCATACCAGTATCTTCTATTTTAATTTGAATTTCATCTTTTATTTTACGAATTATGACAGTAATTTTTAAAGGTTTTGCCTCTTGTTTTGCTTCTATAGCATTTTTTATTAAATTAATTAATACTTGTTTCATTCTATTATAATCTAACTCGGCATATAATTCTTCCTCTTTTATGGTAAATTTACATTCTACATCCTTTTCTTTTAATAATGGGGCTAAAGTTTGTTCTATATCTTCTAATAACATTACTAGGTCTACTTCTTCTTTTTCAATCTGTAATTTTCCATAATCAGAAAAATCATTAATTACTAATAAAGTTCTATTAATTTCCTCTTTAATAATTGGTAGATATTTCTTTAACTTTTCTTTGTTTTTTATATCTAACATTTCTAAATATCCTTTACAAACGGCAATAGGATTTTTTATTTCATGAGTTAATTTAAATAGTGCTAGTTTTA
>CALVSH010000025.1 GCA_944358945.1 uncultured Bacilli bacterium | reverse complement strand
ATCAACGTAGAACAAGTACAATATTATAATCTTAGTAAAAATGTAGCTGTTCTAAAAACTGGCGAAGAATTCAACGGAATATCAAGAAGTAAGAAAAGGGAGATGTTTAATCGTGTTAGAGGTGTTGTATAGCCTATTTTGTTCTGGGGTAATGGTAATTACAAGTTGTTTTATTATTAATAAAATATTAAATTGTAAAGAATTCAAAGTGAATGTAAAAACAGTTGGGAATATACTAATATTGCTAATCTTTTCAATGATATTACATAGTATTCAATATACTATGATTTACTCATTAACCATATATTTAATCAATATAATAATTTTTAAAGAAATATTCAAAATATCCTTAGAAAAAAGTACAATTTGTACAACTATAGGTATGGTAATTTTGTTATTAGCAGATATGATAACAGGATTCATTATGAGAGGATTTTTTGATATTAATGAAATTCGAAATTCATATTTCTTGACAATTATAGCGAATATATCAGTAGGAATTTTGAGTGTATTATTTTTAAGCATCAAAAGAATACAATTCCAGCTCCAACAATATGTTAACTCTCTTTCTAGTAAAAAAGTCTTTGCAAATTGGTTGTTTTTTGTATTGTTAATTATAGATTTTAGCTGTTTAACCTATAACATTACTTTAACAGAAACATATGGGAAAGGATATTTTATAAATTTAATTGTAATTATGGCTTTCATAATTATTATGTTTATTTATATACAAGGAAGAAATGATTATAAAAAACTCTCTAGTGAATATGATGGGTTGTTCTCATATGTTCAAAATTTTGAAGACTGGATTGAAAAGGAACAATTAAATCGTCATGAATATAAAAATCAACTTGCGGTATTACGCTGTTTAACAAAAGAGAAAAAAGTAAAAGATAAAATAGATGAAATTTTAGAAGATAACATTAATATAGAAAATCAAGCTGTGACTAATTTGAAGAATCTTCCAAAAGGTGGAATTAAAGGTTTGATGTATTATAAAGCTGCTATTGCTCAAAAAAGCAAAATAAACTTAACTACAGATGTAAGTTTAGAAAGAAAGAGCTTACTATCAAAGTTATCAGAAAAAGATATTAGAATATTGTGTAAATTAATAGGGATATATTTTGATAACGCTATAGAGGCAGCGTCAGAGAGTCGTAAAAAGAATCTAACAATTGAAGTATATGAATTAAAAGATAAAGTTACATTTGTATTTTCAAATACGTTCAAAAAACATAAAAATATGAAAGATAGGAATAAGAAAGGTGTTTCATCAAAGGGAGAAGGTAGAGGTAATGGTCTATATTTTGCATCTAAACTAATTAAAGAAAATTCTTGGTTAGAAGAAAAGCAAGAAATTATAGATAATTACTATATTGAACAATTAACAATAAAAAAGAATATCAAAAAGTGATATTCTTTTTTAGTCATTAAATATTCCTCGACTATCAGGTTCATCCATTAATAAAAGTATACATCCCATACTAGCAGCTCCTGTTGCTAACATTGCTACTGCTGCTAACAACATTGATAATCTTTTTTTCATACTCCATCTCCTTTACACAAAATATATATTAAACACAATTATTAGTGTTTAATGTCTTGTAATTATTATAAGGTTGTCCAAATAACCAATAAGTAACAGGACTAATGATAATAGCCTCAACAATCATAGCTGCCAAAATAATACTTGTCCAATATTCGCTTTTTAATAAAACAATTGCTAATGTATAACAAAGACCAATCAAAACAGTTAAAGTTTTTCGAATGATTCTTTTTCTCTTATTTGATAGAGGTCTTTTTTTTGTGTCCGCAGGTGCAAATAGTAAGTAGTGAACGTTACAAAATGCACATATCACATAAACAGCAAAATCAGATAAATGTATATGTAACAATAAAAATGGTATTGCAACAAAATTTAATATTGAAAAGAATAAGCATTGATAACTCTTTTCTGCATGAAACCCAAAACCTGTATATCGAATAACATTAAATAGAACTGTCACTAAAACAAATTCTAAAAACATATCCAATATAAAAGCTAAAATGAGTAGTATAACCAATTTGGTAATGGTTAGATAAATACCTTCTAACCCGTACAGTAACTTTTTTTTATCGTAGTCAGAAAAGGATTGGTACTTACAAATTAGTTTCATGCTATTATTTAAAAATAATTGTTTCATATACAACCACCAAACCTCTAACAAAACCAATTATATAATTATAATTTAAGAAAAACCAAAAAATCGATAAATTAATAATTGAGAAAATAATTTTTGTCGAATTTTGTCGAAAAAAGGAGAATAGTGCCCATCCACACCACTATCAATAACAATTAACGGAATTTATGGTGATTATTTGCCAAATATTGGTATGATTATATTGCCAAGAAGATAAGGGACATTTATTGGTAGAAATGAGGTGTAAACATGATGATTGGACGCGTAAAGTGGTTCAACAACGATAAAGGATATGGCTTTATCGAATACAAAGAAAACGAAGATGTATTCGTACATTACTCTGCAATTGAAGTAGAAGGTTATAAGACTTTATCTGAAGGACAACTAGTGGAGTTTAAATTGGTAGAAACTAGCAAAGGTTACCAAGCTTTAAATGTGAAATTAGTTAAAGAAACTGCTAATACTAAATAGTAGTTTTTTTTTCCAAATTATGCTATACTACTAATATAAGGAGGTGATAGTATGGAAATTATTATTCACGGAGATAAACTAAAAGTTACTGATGCTATGAAACAGTATATACAAGAGAAACTAGATAAGTTAAACAAGTATCTAGAAAATAGCGATAATGTTCGCGCAAATGTCATAGTAAAAGTAAAAAATCATGAACAACGAGTAGAAATTACCATACCACTAAAAGCATATATTTTAAGATCAGAAGAATCAAAAGATGACTTCTATGCAGCAGTCGATAAAACAATCGACAAACTAGAAAGACAAATCAGAAAAAACAAGACACGAATTATGTCAAAACAAAACAAAGTAAGTCGTGACTTTGATCTGGAAAGTTTTACAGAAGAAGATATATCTGATGACAAAAAGATCTTAAAGAGAAAGAAAGTTGAAGTAAAACCAATGAATGAAGAAGAGGCAATACTTCAAATGGAGCTCTTAGGTCACCAATTCTATATGTATAAGGACAGTGATACAAATAAAGCTTCAGTTGTATATAAAAGAACTGATGGACACTATGGTATTATTGAGTCTGAATAGTAACAAAAATGGAAGAATATCTTTTATTCTTCCTCTTTTTTTGGTAGAATAATTAATTAAGGAGATGTTAGAATGAAATTATTAAGAAAACTATTTGACCACGAATATAAAGAGTTAAAAAGATTCTCAGTTCTAGCCGATAAGATAATGGACTTAGATGAAGAGTATTCTAAGTTAACTGATACAGAATTAAAAGCAAAAACAGAAGAATTTAAAGAACGATTAGAAAACGGAGAAACCTTAGAAGATATATTAGTAGAAGCTTTCGCAACAGCAAGAGAGGCATCTTACCGTGTTTTAGGAGAAAAGCATTATTATGTTCAAATTCTAGGAGGTCTTGCAATACACTATGGTAATATTGCAGAAATGAAAACAGGAGAAGGAAAGACCTTAACTTGTGTACTTCCAGGTTATTTAAATGCTTTAACTGGAGAAGGTGTTCATGTTATTACCGTTAATGAATACCTAGCTGGCCGTGACGCTGAATGGATGGGAAATATTTATAGATTTTTAGGATTAACCGTTGGCGTTAACACAAGAGAATTAAGTGCAAAAGAAAAACAAGAAGCCTATAATTGTGATATTTTATATTCTACTAACAATGAAATTGGTTTTGACTACTTAAGAGACAACATGGTAATCAAGAAAGAAAATAGAGTTCAAAGACCATTAAATTTTGCCATTATCGATGAGGTAGACTCAGTATTAATTGATGAAGCAAGAACTCCTTTAATTATTTCAGGTGGTAAAATGAACAGTGCCAATTTATACTTAGATGCTGATCATTTTGCTAAAGGGTTAAAAGAAGAAGAGGATTATGTATATGATGAAAAGACTAAAGCTGTTACCTTAACAGAAAAAGGTAGTGAAAAGGCAGAAAAATCTTTCCATATAAAAAATCTATATGATATTGAAAATGGTTCACTAGTTCATTATATTAATCAAGCACTACGTGCCAATTACTCTATGAAAAAAGATGTTGATTATGTAGTACAAGATGATGAAATCGTAATTGTTGACCAATTCACAGGACGTTTAATGAAAGGTCGTGCTTATTCTGATGGACTTCATCAAGCAATAGAAGCTAAAGAAGGAGTAACTATCAATCAAGAAACAAAGACTCTAGCAACAATAACTTTCCAAAACTTATTCAGAATGTATAAAAAGTTATCAGGTATGACAGGAACTGCTAAAACAGAAGAAGAAGAGTTTAGAAACATCTATAATATGTATGTTATAGAAATTCCTACCAATAAAGAAGTAATACGTATTGATGCACCTGATTTAGTTTATGCAACAAAAGAAGCAAAATATAAAGCAATTATTAACTTTGTAAAAGAACGTTATGAGAAAGGACAACCAGTCCTTATTGGTACGATAGCGATAGAAACAAGTGAGTTAATTAGTAATCTACTTAAAAAAGCACATATTCCACATGAAGTATTAAATGCTAAAAATCATGCACGTGAAGCAGAAATTATTTCAAAAATAGGACAAAAACGTTCAGTAACAATTGCTACAAATATGGCCGGACGTGGTACAGATATCAAACTATCTGATGAGATTAGAAATCTTGGGGGACTATGTGTTGTTGGAACAGAAAGACATGAATCTCGCCGTATTGATAATCAGTTAAGAGGACGTTCTGGTCGTCAAGGAGACCCAGGTTATACTCAATTCTTTGTATCAATGAAAGATGATTTAATGGTACGCTTTGGATCAGATAGAATTGGTGAAATGATGTCTTCCATGGGATTAGGAGATCAAGCAATCCAAAGTAAAACATTTACTAGATCTATTGGAACAGCACAAAAGCGTGTAGAAGGTAACAACTTTGATATTCGTAAACAACTATTACAATATGATGATGTTATGAATGACCAAAGAGAAATTATGTATGCTAAGAGAAATAGAATTCTAGATAGTGAATCTATTCATGAAATGGTACTAGATACTTTCCGTCATCATATTGAAGATTTAGTAAAATCTCATTTAGCCCCAGAAGGTGTATTAGAAAAAAAAGATTATGAAGAAATTGTAGAATATATCAATGAAAATCTATTAAAGAATGATATTAAATTATCTGACATATTAAACAAACCAGAGGAAGAAGTAATTGATATATTAGTTAAAAAACTTACTGCTGAATATGAAGAAAAAATAAAAGAAATTCCAGAAGAAGTAACAGATGAATTTGAAAAAGCTATTACTTTACAAGTTGTTGATAATTATTGGATGGAACATATCAATACCATGTCACACCTAAGAGAAGGAATCCATTTAAGAGGATATGCTCAAGAAGATCCACTTCGTGCCTATACGATGGAAGGATATGATATGTTTGATGAAATGTTACAAAAGATTGATAAAGATGTAACAACCTTCTTATTAAGAGCAGAAATCAGACAAAATATTGAACGTAAAGAAGTAGCTAAAAATAAGATAACTAATGAAGGCGGAAAAGAAACTGCTAAGAAAACTCCAAAGAGAGTAAAGAAGATAGGTAGAAATGATCCATGTCCATGTGGCTCAGGTAAGAAGTATAAACAGTGCTGTGGCAAAAATGCGTAAAGCCTTATTTTATATGGGTTTTACAAAAACAAGACAAATTCAAAAATGCTAAAAAAACGCTAAGTAATTGAATTTGTCCACATTTTGTTCACATTTGTCCACATAAATTGAGGACATAGACAAAAGCCATTTATATATAAAA
>CALVSH010000024.1 GCA_944358945.1 uncultured Bacilli bacterium | reverse complement strand
ATAATCTTAAATAAGGTAGTCTTACCAGCACCATTTACTCCGACAACTCCGACTTTATCTTTTTCTTCAATACTAAATTCGGCATCATCATAAATTACTTCACTACCAAAAGCTAGATACATATTTTTGCCTTTCATGTTGTCACCAACTTTCTTTATTCTTCTACCTTTTTTCCATCTTCATATTCTGATTTATTTCCATCTGCAAAATATATTTCAAATGATGCATTATCTCCATATTCTTCTAATAATCTTTGTTCTAGCTTTTCTCGTGTTGCTAGTAGGTTTTGTTGTTCTTCTTCTGTTAATTTTTCTAATCTATAATCAAATATTCTAATATATAAGTAAAAGTCATACAAGTCTGTTTCTAAATAATCTTTTGCATTTACTTTATCTGCAGTAAACCAGTCTTGTTTATATAACTCATTATAAAAGCTTGGTTCAGGATTTCCTCCATGATACATTAAAGTAACATCAAAACACTCTCTTTCTTTTTCTGAATATAAGTCACTTATTATTTCTTCTTTAAATTTTTCAGCTACTATTTCTTCGGAAATATTCATTAGTTCTAGAACCAAGGCTTCTTTTGCGGAGTATAATTTAGGACTTAAAAACCAGTTTTTATCATGATTAATCTTATAAGCATGATTAGATATGATCCAGTATTCCTTCTTGTTATTTCTATTTACTTCTATCTCCCAATTTTTATAATGTCCTGGTACATACGTAGTTGAACCTGTTGTAGAGTTTCTTCTTCTTTCGTCAAACATTCTACTTTCTTTTGTTTCATTGGAAGCATATTCCCAGTTACCGTCTCCAAAGAATTTGTCTAATTCCTTAGAAAAACGAAGTGGCCAGTTATTCATATAGATTACTATGGCGATAATGAGACCTATTATTATAATTAGTATAGCAATTATGGCTATCTTTTTTCTTTTACTCATTTGTTACTCCTTTTATATATTCTATCATTGGTTTTAGTTGCTTAGAATTTACAAAGTTTCCACCCTTTTCAAATAAACGAGACATTTCCTTATCTCTAGGATTTTCTAGAGTAATTGCTTTTCCTACTAGTTTTAATATCTTTTGATAGAATTTATTTAATTTTTCATAGTTAATTCCACCACGTAAATAAAATAGTTCTTGTGTTATATGATTATATTCTTTTAGTTGTTTGGTATATTCATCACTCTTTGGATAGGCTCCTACTGCTCCTATTGCGGCTATTTGATACTTTTTATTTATCTTTTTGTATCCTACTATAGTGGTTGCTCGTATCCAGGATAAATAGATTATTTCATCTTTTTTATTTACTTTTTCTTTCGCATCTTGTACTGAATAGCATGGTATTTTTAACTCTTTGCTTAAAATTTTTGCATACTCCTTGGTATGTCCTGTTTTTGATTGATAGATGATTGCTTTTATCATACAACTATCCCTTTCTAATTATTTTTATATAAATCACACTCTGGAGTGTGAGAATTGATAATACCAATTGCTTGTAAATATGAGTAAATTATCGTTGAACCTACAAAACGCATACCTCTTTGATAAAGATCTTTTGATATTTCATCTGATAAAGAAGAAGTTGTTTTGTCATATTCATATATAATTTTATCTTCTGTAAAATGCCATAAGTATTTAGAAAATGTATTATATTCTTTTTGAATATCCATAAATATTTGGGCGTTTTTTATTGTTGCGGTTATTTTTCTTCTGTTTCTTATAATTCCTTTATTTTGCATTAGTTCTTCTATTTTTTTATCATCATAATTACTTATCTTTTTATAATTAAAATTGTCAAATGCTTCTTTAAATGATTCTCTTTTATTTAAAATGCATTCCCAGGAAAGTCCTGCTTGGAAAGACTCTAATAAAAGCATTTCAAATAATTTGTTGTCATCATGAACTGGTACTCCCCACTCTTCGTCATGATATTTTACATATAGAGGATTTTTTTCATTTACCCAGGAACATCTTTTCATTGGTCCACCTCTTTATAAAATAATTCACCATAACCACCTTCATTTTTTTCTACTTGTTGTAGGTAGGTATAACCTATTTTCTTATAAAACTCTGGTGCTTGATCTGTCCATAAATATACTTTGTTATAACCTAATTCCTTGGCCTTATTCGCTATTTCTTGTAGCATCTTGGTACCATATCCTTGATGACGATATTCTTCAAAAATCATTACACTAGAAATCCAGGGATAGATTTCTGGATATTTTTTTAAATTTTCTTTCCTTAATGTACAAAAACCTACTAGGATATCATCGTTATAGCAAGCGTAGCCAATTGGTAGCCCTTCGTCTTTTGTGAATTGGTTTTTAAATTTATCTACTGTTTCATTCCAATCTAATGCAGGATTAAATTGTTTCCAATGAGTGTAATGCTTATTAATAATTATTTCTAATTCTTTTTTGGTAATATCTTTAAACTTTACTAACTTAACCATATTATTCTCCTTTAAATTTGGTTGCCAGACTTTCTATTTCTTGTAGTTCAAAACGATATTTTTGTTTTACTCCGGGATATTTTTTATGATCTACTTCGCTTAAAAAGTCTTTTAGTGGACGTATCCAGCAGCTAGTATCTTCATATAGTTTACGATATACTACCATATCCTCTAGTGTTTCACTATCCTTAGCAATCTCTTCTACAATATAATAATTTCCTTTAAAGTGTTTATAAATTCCGTGAATTTTTAGTTCTCTCATACTATCACCTCTTGATTTTATTATATCACGTATAATACTGAGTAGTAAATTGATGAAGTTGCAAATCATCTTTTTACAAGTATAATATTTTTACTCCTATATGAGTAAAATATACGATTGAGTTCAGGCAGATTATAACAGGGGTCTTAAGTA
>CALVSH010000023.1 GCA_944358945.1 uncultured Bacilli bacterium | reverse complement strand
TATGACTTTGGTAGTCGATTGTTTATTAAGAATGTTGCTGGTAATATGCTTTTATTTTTACCATTTGGCTTTTTTATTAGTTATTATTTGAAAAGTGAAAAAGCATGGCTTCCGGTTGTTTTAACTTTGATTGCTTCTTGTTCTATTGAAGTTGTACAGATGGTGATTGGAAGAGTATTTGATATTGATGATATTTTGCTTAATCTATTAGGTGGATTATTAGGATTTAGTTGTTATGCATTGCTGGTGAAGGTTGGTAGAAAGTTACCTGATGTCTTGAAAAGTGAGATGTTTTTAAATATAATAGCTGTTGTTTTACTTATTGGATTAATTACATTGTTATAGGAGTGATGGTATGAAAAATATTGGAATATTTAACCAGACTGATAAAGAGATTGTGGAACTTGATAGAGTGAATGAAGTGTTAGAATATGTAGTTAAAAAAGAAAAGTTAGATAATGTTTTGTTTAATGTTATTATTGTGGATAATGATTATATTCATCAGTTAAATAAAGAATATCGTGGTATTGATAGAGAAACAGATGTTATTACATTTGCTTTAGAAGATGAGAAAGAGATGATTTCTCCTGTTCCTGAGAGGGTGTTAGGGGATATTTATATTTCTATTGATAAAGCAATTTCACACGCTGATTTCTATGGACATTCCTTACTTCGAGAACTTTCTTTCTTGGCTGTTCATGGATTTTATCATTTGTTAGGATATGATCATCAAACAAAAGAAGAAGAGGAAGTAATGTTTTCTAAACAGGAGGAGGTATTACATGACTGTAAAATCGAACGATAAAAAGAAAATAAAGGTTTTAGATAAAAAACGCTTGGTGGATAGTTTTCGTTATGCTTCTTATGGTATTGTGGAGGCCTATAAAGGGGAACAAAATTTAAGAATTCATACTGTTGTTGCGGTACTTGTTATTATATGTGGATTTGTTTTTCAAATTAGTTATGTCGAATGGCTTATTTGTTTAGTGTTAATTGGTTTAGTTTTAATGAGTGAGTTTTTTAATACAGCGATTGAATATGTTGTGGATCTTGCTTCTCCAGATATTCATCCACTAGCAAAACTAGCAAAAGATACGGCAAGTGCTGGAGTTTTAATGATGGCTATTATTTCCGCTATTATTGGTCTTATTATTTTTGTACCTGAGGGAATAGAATTTTTAGGAGGTATCTTATGATAGAGAAGTTAAAAGACTTATTGCAGAATAGTTATAGTCCTTATTCTCATTTTCCGGTTAGCGCTATTGTGGTTATGAAAGATGGTAGAGAATTTTGTGGTGTTAATGTAGAAAATGCTAGTTATGGTGCTGGTATTTGTGCTGAGAGAAGTGCCATCTTGGCAAGTATTAGTCATGGTTATCAAAAAGGAGACTTTAAGGAGTTACACGTTATGGTTGGTAGTGGTAATATTGGCATGCCTTGTTTCCTTTGTAGACAAGTTATTAGTGAATTATTTGATAAGGATACAGTTATTTATTGTTATTCTACCAATGGTGATGTAGAAGAACATACGGTTTTAGAATTGTGCCCTTATCCATTTGGTGAGGATGATTTAGTATGAAGTGTGGATTTGTTAGTTTAGTTGGAAGACCTAATGTTGGTAAAAGTACATTGCTTAATAGTTTGTTAGGATTAAAATTGGCGATTACTTCTAATGTTAGTGGTACTACAAGAAATGTAATTCAGGGAATTTATAATGATGATGATTCGCAAATTATCTTTATTGATACACCTGGTATTCATAAACCGGTACATAAGTTAGGTACTTTGATGAATAAAAAGGCTTATCATAATACTGAGGGTGTTGATGTTATTTTATTTTTAATTGATATCTATAAAGGATTTGGTCGAGGAGATCAGTTTATTTTAGATAAAATTAAAGATAGTGATGTTCCTGTTTTTCTACTTTTAAATAAAGTAGATTTGATTAAGGATAAGACTGTTTTGTTAGAAAAAATTCAAGAATTAAAAGAAAAGTATGATTTCGCAGAGATTATTCCTATTTCTGCTAGAAAGAAGAATAATTTAGATCAGTTGACTCGTTGTTTGAAAAAATATTTACCTGATTGTGATAAGATTTATTCTGAGGATGATTTGACAAATGTTTCTACTAGGTTTATTATGGCAGAATTAGTTCGAGAAAAGGTTTTGGAACTTACTAGAGAAGAGATTCCTCATAGTGTTACTTGTTATGTTGAGAACTATGAAGAAGAGGATGATATTGTTCATATTCAAGTATTAGTTGTTGTCGATAGGGAAAATATTAAAAAGATTATCATCGGTAAAGGTGGTAAGATGTTAAAGGAAATTGGTAGTAGAGCGAGACGGGATATGGAAAAGTTCCTTGGCAAAAAAGTTTTTTTAGAAACGTATGTTAAAACTTTAAAAAATTGGCGTGATGAAGAGAAGTATTTCTTAGAATTAGGTTTAGAGGAAGAAGACGAATAATTTTTGTATAAAATAGTAAATAAATCACCACTATAGAAATGTAGAGGTGATTTTTATGGAAGATATTTTATGGGAATTATTTAAAAAAACTGGGGAAGTTAAGTATTATCAAATGTATCAAGCTATTGTAAAGAAGAAGTGATAAATCGTGAAAATTGAAAGTGTTGAAGGTATTGTTTTAAGTGAGACAAATTATAGTGAATCTAGTAAGATTTTAAATGTTTTTACAAGAGAGTATGGTCTTATTGGGATTTTATCTAAGGGTTGTCGTAATATGAAGAGTAAATTACGAGGAGTAAGTCGTAAGCTGATTTATGGAAAGTTTCATATTTATTATAAGAGTGAGGGTCTTTCTACTTTGACGGCGGTTGATGTTTTGGATTCTTTTTCTCGGTTGCTTACAGATTTAGAGAAGGTAAGTTATGCATCATTCTTATTAGAACTTACGAATCAAGTAGTACGTGAAAATGATGATAGTAGTATTTTTGATTTGTTGAAAGATACCTTAATTAAAATGGAAGAAGGACTATCTCCTATTGTTTTAACAGAGATTTTGGAGTTAAAGTATTTGGATTTTTTAGGAGTTCGACCTAGTATTGATTGTTGTAGTGTGTGTGGAAATACAAAACAGATTGTAACTGTTGATTCTACTGCTGGAGGATATTTGTGTCGAAATTGTTATCACAATGAGGGATTAGTATCTGATAAGATGATAAAACTTTTAAGAATGTTTTATTATGTGGATATTAAAAGTATTTCTAAGTTAGATATTAGTGATTCTGTATTGATAGAAATTAATCAGTTTTTAGATGATTATTATGATAGATATACAGGGATTTATTTAAAAAGTAAGGATTTTATTAAACAAATTAATAAATTGAAGCAAGCAAATCAGTAAGAGTCGCTTGTTTTTTTTAGGGAAAATATGGTACACGTGTAAATGAAGAGATGTCGATTATGTTGTATAATAAATATTCCTGGGAAATATATCAGTGGATGATATTAGAATGGAAGGAAAAAATCCTAATAAAAAATATTTGGATATTAAATATGTAGTATTGTTTCTAGTTTTAGATCTGTTTATCGAGCTATGCAAGAGGGTAGAAAATTAAAAGATTATAGAAATTTTACAAACGAAGAAATTGATTGGTGGAGTGAACATGGCGTAGACTGGAACGATAATCAAGAAAAGGATGAAGAAAAACAACTAATTTATGATGTTATGACAACAGAATATTCTTTAACAAAAGAAGAGGTTTTGCATTTGTTAGACTCTAATACTTTTCAAGATAATGCAGAAAGTAATAAACATGTATTCATATTGGGTAAGAAAAATAAGTAAATTATATGTTAGATTACATGTTTTTTGATATAATTAGGTTATATTAATAGTTACATTTGGGAGATTTTATATGAAGCAAAGGGAATTTGAAGCTTTAAAAAAAGATGTTGAGGAGACTTATAAAGGATATACCAGGGGTCAAAATTCAATAGTAGATGTAGCGAAGTATTTTCATATTCCTGTTGATGAAGATAGATTAGATGATTATTTTGTTGAAGAGATTGATTGTTTTGAGCCATTGATAAAAGTTGTAGATAAAAAGAAAAGTAGGACTTATACGAGTTTTTTTACGACTGATGCCGAGTTGTTGAATTATTGTAGTAAGCAGAAGAAATTTATTAGTGTACGTTCTTTAGAAGTAGAAGGGATAAAAAATATTCTTTATTATGTTGGAGATGATAATCCTATTATTTCTAGAATGACATTTGAAAATGAACAATATACTTTGACTTTAGAGCGGGAAAGGGAAAACTCCATTGGAACTTTTCATAATAATGGTTTAAGAACAGCTATTCATTATTCTAAAAAATTAGAAAGTCAAGATGGTTTTCATAATGTTTATGTTATTTATGATAAAGAGGATACTTTAGATCAAGTTCTTGAGTTAAATAGTTATACTGTAGATAATGATAGACAAACTAAGTATTCTTATGTAAGATGTGATAATGTTATTTATGTTGTTAATGAATTAAGAAGAAAAAATATTTGTAATTATTTACAGGGTGTTTGTTTAGAAAATACTAATATTCCTAGTCGTGATTGTTTTCCTTTCAATATAAATAAAGAAAATTATCCTTTTTTAAAGAATGATGATGTTAGTTCTGCAATGATGTTTGAAATTGGAACTATAGATAATGTTTTTCATACTTTAGAAGTATATAAAAATAAGGATGTAGTAAATATAACATATCATTCTAAAAGAGGAAGACGGTTTAGAGATACTGTTGTTGAATATCAATATAGTATAGAAAATTTAGTTGATGGTACTATAACGAGTGATGAGATTCAAAATGTTTTATCTTCTTTAAACGAGCGATTAGATAATGATGTAGCTATGAATATTATTTCAGATGAGTTAAATAATTTCGCTACAAAGATTGATATTAGAAAAGGTATGGTTGATGAATTTAATCCTTTAGATTCTAAAAACTTTATAGATAAATCTTTCGATGAAATATGGGAGTTAGTTTCTTGTCATAGAGATGATTATTTTCAACTTGTAGATGAAGAGTTTAAAATGTTTACTAATCATGATTTGTTAGAAGATAATGTGGATGTTGAAACTAAGGAATATAAAAAAGTAATAAAATAAACTTTTATCTATGAGATACTGTAATAAATATATGATGAAAATAGCGTTAAAAGTTAAGTAAGTAGCTTTACTGATTCTGTTTTTTAAGAGATGTTGAAGCTATTGATGGTAATAAAAATGCTAGTAACTTTATTTATTACGGTTTAGATATTACTAAAATAATGATAATGGTGGTTGATATTGATTATGGTAAGTGTTTTAACTAGTAGAAAAAAGAAAGCTATATTAAAATGGAAGGCAGAAAATCCAGATAAATATTTTTTAGATATGAAGTCTAATGAGGTAATTAAATTAAATGATTGTGATTACGTTAATATTGGACGGATGATGTCAATTTTTAGAAGTGTTTATCACGCTATGTAAAAGGGTAGTCATTACGGTACGTATCGTGATTTTACGATTGAAGAAATAGCATGGTTAGAAAAGCAGGGAATGATATGGGATTATCGAAAATGGAAGAAGGGTGTTTCTATCTTGGCTATCGAGAAATGGAAAAGGGAAAATCCTTTTTCTAAATATTTGGATATTAAAAGTTCTGAACAGATTGAGTTAGATGGTATTGGTTGTATTGATATTGGTCAGATAATAAGACGATATAGATTAATTTATCATGCTATGCAACAGGGTAAGAAATACGGTAGTAATTATAATTTGACTGATGAAGAGATAAAACAGTTAACAGAATTAGGTATGATATGGGATAGAGAACAATTTAAGAAAAATGAAGATGTTGTTGTTGATGATAAATTAAACAATCCTTATTATAAAAAACAAGTTTTTGATGATTTGGATTATATGGCTTCTGTCATAAGAATTAAACATTCTTTAACTAAAGAGGAGTTTAGTGAAGTGTTAGAGGATTATGTAGAAAACTTTATGGCAGATGATAAAGATAATCATACTAAGAATGATACTAATAAGATGTTAATTATGAAAAAGTAGGTTAATATAATAAAAAAAACGGTTATTTTGCCGTTTTTTTTGACTAAAAACTTCGTAATATTTAATATATTATGAAGTGATTTTTTATCTTATTCTATGAAAATTATAGTAAAAAAACTTTAACTTGGCAAGTGATTTATGACAATTGCTTAAAAAAATTAAAGATTAACTGATACTTGGAATAACTTCAAATATCAGTTTTTCTATATTATTAAAATCCAGCATATATCTAGTCAATTTTCTTTGTAAAGGTACTTTGCCAAAT
>CALVSH010000022.1 GCA_944358945.1 uncultured Bacilli bacterium | reverse complement strand
TAGAGTTAATCCATCTTCTCCTACCACAAATAATAATCCTTCTAATACTGCTTTATTTTTCATCCCGCACCTCACATATAATATCATCAAAATTTTTGTCTTGTGTAATTTTTAATTCTTTATTTTTGGCCATCTCTAGAATTGCTAAAAAAGTTGCAACTACATATTCTTTATTTAGAACTGGAAATAGTTCAAAAAATGATACTTTTGGTTTACTTCTCAAAATGCTTTTTATTTCTAATCTTCTAGAAGATACACTAATTTCATTTGTAGTTACCTTAGTTTTTAAAGGTTTTGATTCTTTTTTTCTTTCTAAATACTTTTTAAATGCTTCTACTAAATCATCTAATGTGATATCACTAGATAGTTTTGTATTTTCATCTACATAGTTTTTTATATTTTCTGGAGACTTTGTATAGATTTCTTTTCTTAATTCTTCTTTTTCCTTTAATACCTTGGTAATTTCTTTATATGCTTGATATTCTAAAAGTCTATTTACTAAGTCTTCTCTTGGATCTATTTCTTCTCCTTCTTCTGTTTCTACTTTAGGATTTGGAAGTAATAACTTGGATTTTAATTCAATTAGTTCAGAAGCTAATACTAAATATTCACTAGCAATTTCTAGATTCATTTTTTCTTGTTCATCTAAATATTTTATATATTGTTCTGTAATACGTTCTATTTCGATATTCATAATATCCATTTTATTTTCTTTTATTAAATGCAGTAATAAATCTAGTGGGCCTTCAAATTCATTAATTTTAAAATTCATTATTTCACTTCCAACCTTCATCATTTTCTTATTCATTATAGCAAAAAGATGCTTTTTTTTCAATTTGTTTCCTGCTATAATAACTTTGTTGGTGATGTTTGTGAAACAATTTACGATGAGAGATGAAGAATTTATTTGTGAGGCATGTGGTAAACATGTATTACCTTTAAAATATAGTGCTAGAGATCATTGTCCCTATTGTCTTTATTCTAAACATGTTGATATTATGCCTGGTGATAGAAAAAATACTTGTTTAGGACTTTTAAAACCTATTGGTATTGAAAAATTTAGAGATACTTATAAAATTATTTATCGTTGTAGTAAATGTGGTGAGCAACATAAAAATATTATGGCAAAAGATGATGATATGGATTTAATTATTCGTTTATCTGTACAACAATAAAACTGATCGATTGATCAGTTTTTAATTTTTTGGTTTAAATAATAACGTAAAAATAAATGAGAAAATAATGGCAGCTGTAATTCCTGTTGCGGTTAAGTCAAACATTCCCATTAGAATACCTAATATTCCATATTCATTTGCTTTAGCAAGTGCACCATGAATTAGGGAGTGACCAAAACTAGTAATTGGAAGAAGAGCTCCTCCACCTACTACTTTAATAATTTTATCATAAAAACTAAAAGAATCTAGAAAGGCTCCAAATACGACAAACATACTGGTTACATGACCTGGTGTTAGTTTTGTATTGTCTAGTATAATTTGAGCAATTAAACAAACTGTTCCACAGAATAAGAATGAGTTTATAAGTAACATTAGACTACCTCCAAACTTATTGCATTAGCAATTGAATAAATATTTTCTTTTTGATATGTCATAGTTGGAGAAAATAGTGCTCCTGTTGCGACTATTAATACTTTTTTTAATTTTTTCTTTTTCATTTGATGATAGATATATCCAAAAGATACTAAAGCACTACATACTGGACCACTTCCTCCTGCAAGACATTCTTCTTGTTCTTTTAAATCATATAGCATGATACCACAGTCATTGTAATTTTTAGATAAATCAATATTATATTCTTCTAGCATATAGTCTTTTACTATTTCTTTTCCATATAGTCCTAAATCTCCTGTTACAATCAAATCATAGTAGTCTGCTGTTCTGTTTAAGTCTTTTAAATGTCTTTTGATAGTATCAATAGCAGCTGGGGCCATGACTTTACCCATGTCATTAGGATCGTTTTGTCCTAGATCGATTATTTGTCCTATGGTTGATGATTCTACTTTAATATCTGTTTTTTCCTTAGTTAACAGCATGGATGCACTTCCTGTAGATGTGAATGTTGCGGACTTCGGCTTTGGTGCTCCATACTCAGTTGGATTTCTAAATTGTTTTTCGGCAGCCATATTGTGTGATGAAACTGTTACAATAGCATTTTTTACCTTTTTAGAATCGATTAGACAACTTCCTAAAATCATAGCTTCTGTTGAAGTAGCACAGGCAGTATAAAGTCCTAAAAAACATTTGGAAAAGTTATAGGATCCATAGGTTGTTGCGGTTATTTGATTTAATAAGTCTCCACCTAGTATTATATCTACTTCTTTTCTTTTTAATCCTACTTTTTTATGTAACAATTTTAAGCTTTCTTTTACTGTTTTAATCTCCGCTTTTTCCCAGGAATTTTCATCAAAATACAAATCATCAAAAGTCTTGTCAAAATATTTTTTTAAAGGGCCTTTTTTTTCGTATGGACCAGCTATTGTAGCAGTGTCTTTTACATATACATTATCATATGTGAATGTCATACTCTACCTCCTAATAGAAAACGAATCATACCAAAGAACCAGGCTGCAATAATTCCATATAAGATAACGGAACCTGCTAGTTTAAAAATATTGGCACCAATTCCGTAAATAGGTCCTTCTCTTTTATAATCTAAAGCAGCACTTGTCATAGAATGAGCAAACCCTGTAATGGGAATTAGTAGACCACATTTAAATTTTGTTACTAGTTTATCGAAAAATCCTAAAGCCGTAGATAAAGATGCAATAAATATCATCACAACAATCATAATGGTTCCTGCATTATTTCTTGACATATGGGTAAAGTAACAAAGTAATTCGATAATTCCTTCTCCTAATAGACCAATTATTCCTCCTACCACAAAGGCAATTATGGCATTTTTTAATCTTGGATTGGGAGCTTTATGGTCTTGTGCAATTAATTCATATTTTTCATTTTTCATTATAATCACCATTTTTAGTGTTACCTACTTTTTTATTTTTATACAAAAAAAAGAAGCAATTGCTTCTTACCAAGTCCAAGATATTGTTGTAGGGAAAGATGATATTCCAGTTATTTTATATTGATTTTGTTCTGGTAATAAATAAAATCTATGATAACTATGATTTTCTTCTTGTGTTTTTATTTTGCTTGTTTTTTCTGTCTGTTCCCAGGTGTAAGCTAATCTTACTAATATACTTAATTCATAATTTCTAGTGAATTCTATAGAGGAAATTTCTAGACCATTTATTTTAAAATTAGAAAGACTGTATACTGTATTTGCTGTCATATTATTTTTATAAGATGTATACTCTTCTTTTAACTTTTGATAATATTCTGAGTTTGAACTGTTTACAAATATTGAATTTATATCTGAAAATGATTTATTATCAGTGGTTGCTTCTATCATTTTCTCTGTTGTGTTGGTTATTGTCTTAGTTAACTTTTTTTGATTGGCTTTTGATAAATCTTCTAATGAGATTTCTAGACTATATCCAGTTTCATAATCCCCTGGGTTTATTTCTTTATTTATTTTTATGTTGTTTGGTAGTTCGAAAGTTACTTTTGTCTGTGTATTTAGTACTTGTGGTAATGTATAAGTTGTTATATTATCATTTTTATTTTTGTTGTTAATATATTTTTCTTTTAACTCTATACCAGAGAAAGTTACAGTTGTACCCTTGGGAACTGTGATATTGAAGTCTTTTTGTGTTTCTATTTTTAATAATTCATCTTTCGTTATTGTCCAATTTGGGAAAAATAGATATTTATTTCTTTTTTCTTTTGTTAATTCTATTTCTATTATAGTACTTTTTGTGAAGTTATTTCCTTCTAATGTCATACTGATAGGTATTATGGCAGTTTCATTATTATCATCATAATTTATTTTATCTATTGTATAGTTTTTTATAGTTGCATTTTCTTTGATTTGTTGTTTTACTACTGCTGTATAGATTTCTTTATTAATAAAGGTTTTATCTCCGTGATAATCTTCATAGTTGTATAGTTTAGAATAATTTTCCTCTATAATGGCATCTAAATATTTTTGTACAATTTTTTGTGGAGAAGTCATTGATTTTAAAGAAATAAATAAGATAATTAAGAGTACTAGAATGATTGTTGTTGATAGAATTATTTTTGTTCTTTTTGGTAGTTTATTTATTTTTTGTTGATATTTTTTTATGGTTTTATTAATGGGATTGTGGCTCATTTTTACCCTTCCTTATCTTGGATATTATCTACTTTTATCATACCAAACAATATATCAAATATCAAAAAAAACACATTTTATTGCACTAGTGCATATTTATGTGTCTTATTTTTTTACTATTCTTTTAGACTGAGATTGTAAGGCATTTTTAAATGGTAATGTTTCATATACTTTTTCTTTTTGTGCTTCTATTTCTTGCCTTATTATTGGAATAATATCATATATTTTTCTTTGACTATTATCATTTGAACTTATATTTTCTATTATCTGGGTACAACTACTTATTTGTTCTTCCTCTTCTGGGGATAATAGTGGCAAATCTTTTATTTTTAGTTCTTCATGATATATTCCAAAAATTTTAGAATCTTTGATTTTTTGCATTTGTTCTTTTAAATCCTCTAGATTATCTACCATATAGATTCTTGGTGATGCTAGAATCTCAGTTATGTTCTCTTGTGGAACTAGATAAGAACTACAGTATCTCATGATTCCATTCTTTTCTAGTGCTAAAAAGACTTCGATTTCTTCATTATATAGAAGCCATCTAACATTTTTTTGATTATCTACTTGTCTCATTCCACGATAAAATCCTAAATCATATAGATCCCCTATCATTTGATCTGTATTTATATTTTCTGGTAAAGATTTAGTAAACTTTTTGTTAACTTTTTCTTCTTTTAAATTATATTTATTTCCATGATTTTTTGCCATTATTTTTGCTTTGTTATAAAAAATCTTATCCAGTATTTCTGATTTATCAGGATTATTTATCATTTCCTCAACTATTTTGTTCATTTTTTCTCTTGTCATTTTTCTCCCTCTTTGTCAACGCCGTGTCATTATATCATAATTTTATGAGTTTGTCAAAATTATAGTGTCGTCTTTAACTTTTGTAGGATTTTAGATTCTTTTCTTGAAACTTGTACTTGACTCATTCCCATGGATTGACTAGTTTCTTGTTGTGTCATTCCATTATAATATCTAGCTAGTATTAATTGCTGTTCTTCTGGTGTTAGGGAATTAATGGCTTCTTTTAAATCTAAAATTGTATCTGACATTGCTTGTTCTTCCCTACCAATATTGTTATATAGATTACTTTCTTCATCGTATGTATAATCTAGACTTTCTACTTGTCTCGTGGCAATAGTTGCTTCTTCTATCTTTTCAATTGGGACTTCTAAAAAGACAGATAACTCTTCCATACTTGGTTCTCTATTTAGTCTTTGACTCATTGCCTCTTTTGCTTGTTCTAGACTTTTGTTTAGTCGTAAAATATCTTTACTTATCTTCATAGAATTACATGTTGAAATATAATTATTTATTTCTCCTAAGATGTAGTAATATGCATAGGTTGAAAATTTAGTATCTTGTGTTTTGTCATAATTCTTACTTGCTTTCATTAATCCCATCATAGCTACTTGGTATAAATCTTCTTTGTCAAAACTTTTATAATTATTAATCATTTTATAAATTAGGTTTTCATATTCCAATACGTTTTCCATAGCTCTCCTTTATATACTGATATATTGAAATACTTCTTTTTCTTCTGTTAAATAAAATAATTGATCACGTCTTTCTCCTATGTTCTTTTTCAGATGCTCTGATATTCCACAAAAAGCTACACTTCCGCATTTTAAAAATATTTCTGTCAGCT
Organism: uncultured Bacilli bacterium; assembly: GCA_944358945.1. Classification (GTDB taxonomy): domain Bacteria; phylum Bacillota_I; class Bacilli_A; order RF39; family UBA660; genus Faecimonas. The sequence goes on along the minus strand of CALVSH010000022.1, from coordinate 3,395 downwards.
TATTTTGAATGTTTCCTAACAAATTATTATCTATTTCTTTTACTTCTTCTAAATTAAATACATAGGCCATCATTCCTTGATTATATAACAGATAATTAATTTCTTCTTTTACTTTGTAAAATGTCTTGGTTGTCAGTCTTCCCTCCAATCTTATAAAGATGATACCTCTTATGATTTGTGTTGTTATATCTAACATGATTTCACCTCTAGTAGAACTATAGAATAATTTTTTATTTTTTGCTAGTGATTCGACAAAACAAGACAATCTTTTCATACGACAAATTTTTATTTTACATAGTAAAACCCTAAATGATTTTCACATTTAGGGTTACTTTTATTTTGATTTATTATTATTATTAGTAGTAATAATTTCTTTCATTACATTAGGTAAACTGTTAAATACTTCTTGTTTTTGATTTGATATTTCTTGATTAGCAATAGATTCTTGTATTTGTAGACTTTTTTCTAATAATGCTGTATAAATTGGATTATTAGGTTCTTGTTGTAATAAGTTTTTTATATTTTGTTTTACTCCATCTGATGGTTCTTGTTTTTGATATACTTGATTTCTAATATAATTTTCTTTTTCCATAGATAATAATGGTAAGTTATCAACTGTAATTTCTGTTCTTTCCTCTTTTGGAGAATTTAATATCTTATCTACACTTTCTTGGATTGCCTTGGTAGAAAGATTGCTATCTATATATTCTTTTGTAGATATAATAGATCCATATTTATATTTACTTACATTTGTTACATATTTTTCTTCTAAATATGGGCTAACATATCTTATGAAACCATCGGTTTCGATTGCAAGAAATATTTTAGCTTCAGAATGATAGAAAAACCATCTTGAATTGTCCAATTCATCTTTTATTTCGGCACTATAATCAAAACCTAAGCTTTTTAAACTTTCAAATTGTTTTTGGATTATAAAATTATTAATTATATTTCTTATTTCTTTTAAATAGTAGATATCTTCCTCTGTTTTATTCAAATCTTTCTTATTTCTTTCTTCTTGTTTCTTTAATAAATCTATAAATTTGTTGTATACTTCATTGACATTGTTATTTTTTTTATTCATATACCCAACCCCCTATTGGCATGCTCATTATACCATAAATCGAACAAATTGTCAAATTTTACACTAACACTAACATTGATTACTTTTTTAATCTTTAATTAACTAAGGTTCTTCTTAAACCTAACGTTTATACTGCTTTGTTGGTGTAACTATTTTTTTCATGATATTTGGTAAGTTATCAAAGCGTTTCTTCTTTATATTTGATGCCTGTTCTTGATAAATAGTAAGATTTGTAATATAAGTAAAATATTCTTCTATGGGAGTTGTGTTTCTTTCTTCTAGTAATCCTTCTTGTATTTGATTGTATAATATTTCCTCTTCTGTTTTTTCTTCTGTATTAGATAGTAATGGTAAATCATCTATGGTGATTTCCGTTAATACTTCTTTTTCTTGAGTAGAAAGGTTATTTACTACTTCTTTTAAATTTTCAAAATTCTCGATTGAGATTGTATAGATTTTCTTATCATCCACTGTTGGAAGATAAGGACTTATATATCGTATTGATTCTTTTTCCATTGTTAAGAACAGATTTATTTTTTGGTTGTATAAAAAACAAATCACCTCATCTTCAGTAGAATAAATTTTTTGAGTGATGGAAAATCCTAGTTTATGTAATTCTCCAACTATTTTATTTGTATTACTTTGTCTATTCATAATCATTTCCTCTTTTTCTCTTACTATTATATAGATTTTTTATTTATTGTCAAAAAAATATAGGTATGATCCTATATTTTTGTTCTATATTTCTTATTCTTCTTTAAATTTTCTCATTACTGGAACGAATCGTTCTATGAATTGATATTCATCTCTATCCTTAATATATAAGAATCCTAAGATAGAAAATACTAGAGCTCCTATAAAGTTTACGATTAAATCTTTCATCGTGTCATTTATTCCAATATCTAGATATCCATTTTCTATCGTGGTTATTTTATTGTTGTTTTCGCTATAGATTTCTGTTTTATTAATATTGTCTATTATTACGGGATCATTTTTATTTTCCTCATTTAATTCTACTGATGTTACTTTTTGAACTATTCTATCTTTTTGCATGTCTAAATTAAAGTAACGGTCAGCTGTATATTCGAAGAATTCCCAAGCGACTCCTATTGTCATAGAAAAACAGAAAGCAACTAACGCTACAAAAGCTGGAGTCATTTTAATATGAAAGCGTTCTGTTCTATTTAAAATATCGATTAGGGAAAAACCGATTGCGGCAGATAAGAATCCATTTAGTGTATGTAACATTGTATCCCAGTGTTTGAAGATTCCATAAAAGTTTTGAATTTCTCCTAATATTTCAGCCGCAAAGATGAATAGATAGACGATAATTTCTAGGGTTGTTGGTAACTTTACTTTAAAAGCTCTTGAAGCAATAGTTGGTAATGTAAATAAAACTAAGGTTAGAAAACATAAAGCAACACTGTGCCAGTTCCCTTTTAAGGCTTGTTCTACCATACATACTATGATGAAAAATCTTAGTACTAAGTATACAATAATATTAATTTTTAATTGTCTTTTTTCTTTTTTCTTTGTACCTGTCATAATTCACCTTACTTCTCAAATAGTTTTTTAGCATTGGTTCTTGGTATTAACATTTTTACTTCTTTATCTACTTTAAATGTATACCTTGGTCCGTTAGATGGATATTCTTCACCATCAATACACCATGATGTCTTTGGTTTATCTAAAAATTCTATTTCAAAATTATTTGTTTGATAATAAGTTATTCCTGGTACTTCTTTGACATCTTTCATGGTAACTTGTACTAACATTCTTAAAATATCAGCTTTTGTTTTGGGATTGGCTAGAGCTATTTCAAACATGTTATCGTCCATCTTTACATCATAATATATATCATCTACTCCTGCGACTCTAGAAGAATTGGTAATAAAGAAAAATGAGTATGTTCCTTCATGTTTTTTACCATCTACTTTATATTCTACTCTGTAACGATGAATGCTATTTCTTAATTGTCTTAATCCATATAAAATATAAGCAATTTTTCCGTATTTTTTCTTTAAGTTTCTTGGAGTACTATAGGCCATATCAATATAGTCTCCAAGACAGGCTACATAGACAAATGGGGTATCATTAATAAAACATACGTCTACTTTTTTTCTTACTCCATGTAGTAGAAGTTCTAAGTCTTTTTTATAATTTTTAGTATATCCATACATGTTCGCTACATCGTTTGTGGTACCCATCGGAAGATTGGCTAATGTTAATTTGTGTTCTCTTTCTAGGTTTCCTGTTACTACTTCGTTTAGAGTACCATCTCCTCCAGCACAAATTACTAGATCAACATCAT